>NZ_JAPDBP010000004.1:0-216028 GCF_027705305.1 Aeromonas sp. QDB17 | reverse complement strand
TCGACTTGCATGTGTTAGGCCTGCCGCCAGCGTTCAATCTGAGCCATGATCAAACTCTTCAATTTAAGTTTGGTTGCTTCGAAAAGCGGCTCAATGAATTGCTGAATTAACTGCTGCAACTTTCAGTTGCTTTGGTCACTTCATCAGACATTGATATCAAAAATTGTTTTTGATGCTCGATGCTGTGAGTGCCCACACAGATTGCTTGATTCAAATTGTTAAAGAGCAGGGTCTGAAACTATAACCCTCACCTGCTTGCTTTGCAAGGTGGACCAGACACGCACTGCGCCGTGCTGATGGAGGCGCATTATAGGGATATGATTCTCGCTGACAAGCGAAAACTACGTGTTTATTTGAAAAAGACGTTCAGGTGTTTAATCAACAACCAACCAGACTAAAAAACCATCAACGATTCATCTAAATGAGCCTGCACACCTTCTCTATCGCTACCAATCGGTACCCGTTTTCGCCACATCAAGATCTACATGCCAGCCACGCCAGGCACACAAAAATGAAAAGGGCCCCTCGGGGCCCTTCACATCACGCTGCTTGTAGATCAGATGGAGAAACTGGAACCGCAACCGCAGGTCGTCGTGGCGTTGGGGTTGGTCACGGTGAAACGGGAACCTTCCAGGCCTTCGGTGTAATCCACGCTGCCGCCGACCAGGTATTGCAGGCTCATGGGATCGATCACCATGGTGACGCCGCTCTTCTCGACCACGGTATCGCCATCATTGATTTTCTCGTCAAACGTGAAACCGTACTGGAAACCGGAGCAGCCCCCCCCAGTGATGTAGACCCGCAACTTGAGTTCGGGATTCTCTTCTTCGGTGATCAAGGTCTTTACCTTGTTGGCTGCCGCATCCGTCATCTGGATGGGCAAGGGGGCTTCTGCTACTGCACTCATTGCTGACCTCACAACCGTTACATCCACAAACATGGAAACCGCGAAATTATCCAATACCCGACCATTTAGTTCAAGTATTCACCACTCTCTTACTGCGCTGCCGGCAAGGGGGCTGGTTGAGCGACCAGAGGCTTGAGCACCTCGTTCCACTCAGCAACCAGCTCCTGGGCCGGTTGCCGACCCGCCTTCGGGATGAGGATTCTCACCCTGTCCGGGATGAAGCCTGAGGGAAGCTGCCAATTGCCCTCCAAGAGCTGGAAGTATCGCAACGCGTAGTGTCCCTCCCCCACCTTCATGCCAAGATCCCGGCCACTGAGGATCCTGGGCTTGTCAGCCAGACTGCCTTCGAGCCGGATCTGCACCTGCCCCCGAAACAACTCCCGCTTCTTGGCGGGTTGTGTGAGCGCCAGACGATAGTGGTAGCGACCCGGCACACTCGTCTCCTGCAATGTCAGATTGTCGATGGATACCCCCACCTGTTCGCCGGTGGGACGCATGATGCGCTCGAAGAAGGCCAGCTGGCGTTTCTGCTCCTGTACCTGGGCTTCCTGATCCTTGAGCGTCTGCTGAAGTTGCTCGAAGGCGGCCTTCTGGGTCGCCAGCAGGGTCTCCCTGACGCCGAGATCCGTCTTCAGTTGTGCAATGGCCTTGCTCTGACGCTCCAACGTCTCTTGCTGCACCGTCATCAGGCTGCTCTGAGCCAGCTCCTGTCTGTTCCCGACGACATAACCGATACATGCCCCCACGGCCAGCACCACCAATAACTTCACGATTTGGGACATAAGGCCTCTTCTATATGCCGACATCAACACGGCCGGTTTCTTTTCACTATACGCGACCATGCCGGATTGATACGGATAAACAAAGAGTTAACCGGTCGCGATGCTGCTTTCACCCCGGTTTTGACGCGCAGCAAGCCGTAAAGTTCGCTCCAGGATCTGGGAATAGATAGGGCGCCCCCCCAACCATTGCGCCACCAGGGTTGCCCCTATGGTGGTGATCATCATGGGCAGGATCAGCTGATAGTTGTCTGTCATCTCTGTCACCAGCACGATGCCTGTAATGGGGGCACGCACGGTGGCGGCGAAGAGCGCCCCCATGCCGGCGATGGCAAAGGCGCCCGGTTCGATGCCGAGATCGGGAAATGCAGAGTGGAACAGGTGACCAAAGATCACACCGAACAGGGTGCCCAGCGCCAGGGTCGGCGCAAAGACACCACCAGGGGCCCCCGAGCAAAAGCAGATGAGGGTACCCACCAGTCGCACCGAGAAGATGATGAAGAGCGTCGCCATCGCATAGTCTCCCCCCGTCAGATGCGGGATGAGCTCGATTCCCCCTCCAGTGACCGAAGGGGCGAACAGCGACAGCATGCCAAAGGTTCCAGCCACCCCCATGCCGATGATGACGAAGCGGTGGCGCTTGTTCTGATGCAATGCCAGGTAACCATCCTGACAGGCGAGCACCAGCTTGTTGAAGACGAACCCCAGCACACCAAAGCAGCCCCCCATGAAGAGAAACAGCCAGAGCGCCTTCAAGGCCGGCGCGTCGTAGTGAGGCAGCATGATGACGGGGGATTGCCCTTTCATGTTCTGCAGCATCAGGGTCGCCATGACGGCCGAAATCCCGACCGCCTTGATGGCGAGGAAGGAGTAGCGAAATTGCGGTCGCATCTCTTCCATGACAAACAGTATCCCTGCCAGCGGGGCATTGAAGGCCGCAGCGAGACCACCCGCCGCACCGGCAGCCAGCAGGGCGTGGCCATGCTCCTTGGGCAACCGGAAGATATCCGCCACCATCTTGCCGAGGTTGCCCCCAATCTGCACCGAGGGCCCCTCCCGCCCCAGCACCATGCCGGAACTCAGGGTACAGACCCCGCCAAAAAACTTCACCGGCAACACCCGCCACCAGCGTACCGGACGCAGGTCGTCCATGGCCCCTTCAATTTCCGGGATACCGGATCCCCCCGCCTCGGGGGCAAAGGCATGAGTGAGGAAATAGCCGACCAACCCCAGCAGGGCGCTGAAACCAAAGCCGAGCAGGCCGAGCTGCCACCAGGGGCGATCGGCCAGCAAGTCGACACGCTGCTGGGCCAGCCAGTGAACGCAAGACTCGAACAATCCGCACACCAGGCCTGCCAGCAGGCCGACCAGGGCCGCCAACAGGAGCACCAGCAGCGGCATCTTGTCCCGCCGTATCAGGCGCTGCAAGACTGGAGGACGACGCAGCGAGGCCGCGTCGGCGGAAGGAATGGCTTGTTGCTCCATGGATAATCACGCTCATCTAACGAGGACCAGACACACCTCGGCCTCGGCTGCCCAGCTCTGGGCCTTTCTGCTATAGTCGGCCCGTTTCATGTATCACGGGCGAGAGTCCGGGGCGAGAGCGCAAAGCATACTCCTCCCGCCATCCCCTGCCGAGCCGCAATCGGCAGCCTGCGCCCGGGTAACGACCAAAATCCCATTAAGGATGATCCATGTCAAAATCAGATCAGCTGTTTGAACAGGCCCGCCAGACCATTCCGGGCGGCGTCAACTCACCGGTCCGCGCCTTCAACGGGGTCGGCGGCACACCCCGCTTCATCGATCACGCCGATGGCGCCTACCTCTATGACGTGGACGGCCAGGCCTATGTGGATTACATCGGTTCCTGGGGCCCCATGCTGCTGGGCCACAACCACCCGGCCATCAAGGCCGCCGTCATCAAGGCGGTGGAAAAAGGGCTGAGCTACGGTGCCCCGACCGAGATCGAAGTGCTGATGGCCGAGAAGGTGCGCCAGATCGTCCCCTCCATGGAGCAGGTGCGGATGGTCAACTCCGGCACCGAGGCGACCATGAGCGCCATCCGGCTGGCCCGCGGCTATACCGGTCGCGACAAGATCGTCAAGTTTGAAGGCTGCTACCACGGCCACGCCGACTCCCTGCTGGTCAAGGCTGGCTCCGGTGCCCTCACCCTGGGTCAGCCCAACAGCCCGGGCGTACCGGCCGATTTCGCCAAACACACGCTCACCTGTGTCTTTAACGATCTGGATTCGGTGCGCGAAGCCTTTACCCAGTACGGCAGCGAGATCGCCTGTATCATCGTCGAGCCGGTCGCTGGCAACATGAACTGCATCCCGCCGGTGCCCGGCTTCCTGGAAGGGCTGCGCGCCATTTGTGACGAGTTCGGCGCCCTGCTGATCCTGGATGAGGTGATGACCGGCTTTCGCGTCTCCCTGCGTGGTGCCCAGGGCCACTACAACATCGACCCGGATCTCACCACCCTCGGCAAGATCATCGGTGCTGGCATGCCGGTGGGCGCCTTCGGCGGCAAGAAGAAGGTGATGCAGCACATCGCCCCGACCGGCCCCGTCTATCAGGCTGGTACCCTCTCCGGCAACCCGGTGGCCATGGCCGCCGGCCTCACCATGCTGGATCTGCTGCTGGAGCCGGGCCTCTATGAGCAGCTGAGCGCCAAGACCGCCCGTGTCGCCGAAGGGCTGAAAGCGGCCGCCGCCAGGCACGGCATCCCGCTTGCCATCAACTACGTGGGCGGCATGTTCGGCTTCTTCTTCACCGACGAGACCGAGATCACCCGCTACGAGCAGGTGACCCGCTGCGACATGGAACGCTTCAAGCGCTTCTATCATCTGATGCTGGAAGAGGGTATCTATCTGGCACCGAGCGCCTACGAGGCGGGCTTCCTGTCGCTGGCGCACGGCGACAAGGAGATTGAACACACCCTGGCCGCCGCCGAGCGCAGCTTCGCCAAGCTGGCTGGCTGACAAGCAGCAAGATGTGCAGAGGGCCCCGATGGGGCCCTTTTTTGTTTGCTCGTCCCGACAAGGCACCATAGTGGTGCATCCTTAAGTCCCTCACCGGAACCTTGCCACCTGCTGGTGCGCCGCGCCGTACACGGGCTGTCATAAATCGGGCCCACAATTTGCAGGCCCCTGCTCAGGAGCCCATTGGACCGAGGTGTATATGGCAGAGATGAGCCCCATCGATGTGCTGCGGCGCTATCAGGAGTACGAAACCGAGCTGGCCCCCCTGCTGCTGGGGCTCCTCACCCTCCCCGAGGCGTCTCTCAAGACCTATGCCTTCGTCGAGGAGGTGAAGAGCCTGCCCCCCCAGATCAGGCCAGCCATACTGGCGCCCGTTCCGGCGGCCCAGGGGCAGCTGCGCCTGCTGGTGCAGGGCCATGGCCGGGAGCTGGAGATCAACCTGCACCAGCTGATCGCCTGGCTGATGGGGGACAGAGAGCGGCGGCGCGCCATTCCCTGGTTCAGGGCCGTCTACGTCGTCCTGAGTCTGGCCCTGTTTCTCATCGTCGGCACCCTCATCTGGCACGGGCTGGAACAGCTCTATCTGCTGCTGTGCGGCACCCAGCAGAACCGGCTCGGCGCCTTCAGCGCCATCATCTTCCTCACGCTCGCGCTGGCGGTGTTCGATCTCGGCAAGACCATCCTCGAAGAGGAAGTGCTGCTGCATAAGGACATCTTCCGCCACAGCGCCATCCGGCGCACCATTACCCGCTTTATCGCCGCCATCCTGATCGCGGTCTCCATCGAGGGGTTGCTGCTGCTGTTCAAGGGATCCCTCGGCCAGAGCGAACTGCTCTGGCCTGCGGTGGGGGTGATGGGCTGCGCCGTGGGGTTGCTGCTGGCGCTGGGGCTCTATGTGTTTCTCGGTGCCAGGGCGGAAGCCGCGCTGGTGCAGGCTAACCAGCGATATCCGCAGCCAGCTGCGCGGTGGGGCGACGAGCCGCCCGCCAGGAGGCGTACATGGTCCAGGAGGTATAGATGACGATGAAGGCCACCAGCCATTTGAGCATCTCCATCTCCATGGATTTGACCAGCATGGCCGCCAGCACCACGCCGATGGGGCCGAAGATGGCCACCGCCAGCACGGCCCGCGCATCGAAAGCCCCCTTGCGAATGAAGGTCCCCGCCGAGAAGACGCTGAGAACGGCGGTGGATCCCATCATGATGGGGAAGGCCACCAGCGGGTTCATGCCGAGCAGATAGACCAGGGTCATGCAGGGGGCGAACAGGCCGATACCGACGTTCATCAGGGCTCCGAACAGGAAGTTGCCGGCAAGGGCGATCCCCAGCTTGTAACCGCTCAGCCCCATGGCCTCGCCACCGAGGGGGAAGAGCCCGAGCAGGCCGGCAAAGATGAGACCGGCGACCACCAGTAGGGAGACCGCCATGACCAGCCGGATGGTCTGGCGATCAAAGGAGGCCACGTAACGGGCGCCCCAGGCCGCACCGGCCGCCGCAGCCGCCATCATGCTGATGAGGGTGACGGGATCCACGTTGACCACGCCGATGAAGATGAGAGCCTGGGTCACGGTCGGCAGCACGCACTGGCCGTTGAGGGTACCGGGCAGCACCCGATCATCGATCAACCTGAACTGCTTGTAGCAGGCGGTCTTCACCGCAAAGCTCCCTACCCCCAGGGTATCGAGAAAATTGGCCACAAAGCCGATGGCCGCCACCGGCCAGAAAGGGGTGGCTTCGAGCTGGCCATGACGCCGTTTGTGCCACCAGGCACGGACCAGCATAACGAGAAAGACCAGGGCACAACCGATAAACAAGAGACGCAGAAAAGTGACAAGCATGGGGAGACCTCCAACAACGGGCGGCGATTCTAAGGCAGCGGAGGGAAAAAATCCTGGCCAGGATCATGAGAGGACGGATGCAAACGTTTGGCCGCGACTATTTTGGCTGGCAGAACCCGAATGGGGCTATCCATACTGGTTGGGAGGGCGACAGCCCGGGCTCATCGGGCGTAGTCCTGGTCATTTCGCGACGACCACAGCACCGGTGAGGCGTAAACGAAAGAAGGCGGGGTGACCCGCCTTCTTTTTTCATTCTCCGTCAGGCAATCCAGCGTGGCAGCCGGGGAGCCAGGCGGTCGATCAGGCGATCCGACACGGGAGTGAGCAACAGCAGCGGCAGGCAGATCAGGGAGAGGCAAAGAGCGCCCACATAGACGTCCGTCATCCAGTGCGCACCCGCCAGGATGCGGGGCGCCGAAAACAGGGGCACCATCACCACCGCAACCACCCCGGCCCAGCGCGGCAGATAGCGCAGGGCAAAACCGGCGAAGATCATCAGGAAGAGGGCGTGATCACCGGGGAAGCTGTCACCGGCGGAGTCCTTGGTGGGAATCGCACTGATCTCGGTCAGGCGCAATGCTCCGTCCACCATCAAGGTGGGGCTGGGACGGCTGACCGGCAACAGATGCCCGAGCTGATTGATCACCAGGGCCCCCAGCAGCATCACGACCCCCATGGCCACCAGACGACGGCGCTCCTGCCCGTCGGCACGGAAGAAGCAACTGGCGAGGATCCCGCCCATGCAGGCCAGCGCGGCCAGATCGAACAGGCGGTTGTTGGTGATGGCCACCAGATCGGCCCAACGGGGGGAGTGGCCAATCCAGCCATTGACCAGCTGGAAGAGGGCGAGATCCCACCCATCCCAGGGGCCGTGCTCAGGCAGGGCGCCCCAACTGAAGGCGATGAGGCCTCCGGCCAGATAGAAAGGAATGAACTTGCTCATGCCGACGTTTCCTTCGAAAAACGCTCATTCTAGGCCAGCCGCAAGATGACTTGCATCACAAAAGTGTAAGAATTCGTGTAACAAAGGTATTCCATTGGATCTTCTTTTGGCTCCGCCGACCGGGTAGGCAAGCGCGCCCCCTCCTTGGCTCACCCACCGGTTGCGGCTAGTATGGGCGCTCCCTTCGTTCAGGATGATGATGATGCGCAGCTACCTTCGCATGATGTTGTTTGCCCTCGGTTTGCTGGCAGGTGTACAGATCCCCGGGCTGGTCGATCTCTACTTCCAGCGGCTGGATGCCCGGCTGCAGCAGGCAGGTCTGGCGCTGGCCCCCTTCCAGCGCACGGCGGACCAGCACTTCAATGGCGATCTGCAGGCGCTGGTCGCCCATTACGGTGCCAGCCAGGATCCCGTCTTCACCCAGGATGCCACCAGCCTCCAGCAACTGGTGAACCAGCAGCAGCACCTTCAGGGGGAGATCGCCGTGCGGGAGAGCCCCTGGTACCAGCAGCTCTCCCACCTGTTGCTGCGCGCCGATCCCGCCCTCTGGCAGGATACCCTGCACAACTACGGCTATGTGGTCCCCCTCAAACAGGCCGCCATTTTCTGCGGCGTGGCGGCGGGTCTGCTGGCCTCCCTGGCGGGGGATCTGCTGCTCGGCCTCCTGCTGCTGCCATTTCGCTCCCGCCAGCGCGTCCCCCGTCACGGCCTGCGCTGATCCCCTCTCACTGCCAACCGGGGTGCCCACCCCGGTTAGCGGCTACTCGAAGGGTTCGAGATAGGCTTCTATGGCCTTCTTCAGCCAGGCCAGCACCTTGCCGTGATGGGCGTTCTCCGACAGATAGACTCCGTAATCGCGCCACTGCAGACTGAACTTGTGCTTCAGGGTCAGCAGCTCCCCCTGGCGCAGCTGGCTCTGGATAAGGGGTGAAGGCAGCACCGCCCAGCCCAGACCATCCAGCACCGCATCCCGCATCAGTTCGAAACTCGACAACCCGATATGCTGCCCCCCGATGGGCAGCAGGCTCTTGACCGAAAACGCGTCCACATAGGAGAGGGTGACCTGGGTGTGATCGGTCAGATCCTGCTGCAACACCCGCTTCAGCCCAGCCAGCGGGTGGCTTGGCGCCACCACCATCAGGGTGCGGATCGGGTTGAGCACGTCGATGCAAAGACCGCTGCGCTCCTGTTCCTCGGTGATGAGGCCGAAGGCGGCATCCACGAACCCCTCTTCCACCAGGGCCGGCAGCTCCGGCGGTGAGGCCAGCACCAGGGAGATGCTGGTGCCCGGAAACTGGCGACGCAGCGCCCCCAGCATCTCGCGCCATACCACCTCGGGAATGGCGTCGTCCCGGGCTACCCGCAGCGCCACCTCGGCACCGGAGGCATGGTGCTCGCACTTGAGCTTCAGGCTGTTGGCGGCCTGCAACAGCCGCCGACAGTCGTCCAGCACTTGCTCGCCGATTTCGGTCAGCCGGCTCTGATTCGCCCCTCGTTCGAAAAGTTCGACGCCAAGCTCCACTTCCAGGGTAGCAATCGCCGAGCTCACGGCGCTGCGACTCTTGCCAAGTCGTCTGGCGGCATTGGCTATCGAACCACTGTCTGCTGTTTCTACAAAGAGTTGTATCTGATTTAGCTTCATGGCTTCAAACTGGCGGCAGATTATTCCATCACCACCTTATCCCCTGACTCGCCCCCAAGGCAAACTAGCAGCGACAGCTTTTTCGACGCTCAGCGATAACCTTGCCCGTTTCGGGTGCCGTTATCCTCTCATCGTCGCAGCAACAGAAGGAAACTGCATGTCATCCCGTCCCCTGCTTTTGGCCCGCCTCTTCCTGACGGGGGCCATCCTGACCGAGGTCGCCGGCACCTCCTCCATGGCCCTGATCCCAAAGAGCGAGAGCGGCTGGATCCACTATCTGCCGATGTGGCTCCTCATCACCCTCTCCTACCTGCTGCTCGCCAAGGCCGCCAGGACAATCTCCATTGGTATCGCGTTTGCGCTGTGGGAAGGGCTGGGGATCGCCCTCATCACCGCCGTCTCCGTCCTGTTCCTCGGCTACGAGCTGAGCATCCAGGAGTGGATCGGACTGGCGCTGGCCATAGTGGGGATTGTCATGGTGACCCTGGGCGAGACCCATGATGCACCAGCCCCCACCCGCCAGAGGAGGGAAGCCCCATGCACCCGTTGATCATCGTACTGGGCGCCGCCCTGCTGGATATCGGCGCCAACATGGCAATCAACCGCTCCATCGGTTTTCGCGACAAGGGGTGGGGCGTCCTCGGCATTCTGCTGGTGCTCTGTGCCTTCACTCTGCTCAGCGAGGCGGTCAGTACCGGCAAGATCGATCTGGTCGTGGCCTATGCCACCTGGGGCGCCATCGGCATTCTGGGCACCGCCCTCGGGGGCCTGCTGCTGTTCGGCGAGCGCCTCAGACCCGTCGGCTGGCTCGGCATGGTGGTGATGGCGGTGGCGGTCGCCCTGCTGACCACAGCATGATCCCCTCTCCAACCCCATGAAAAAAGCCGCCCTGTTCCCAGGGCGGCCTTTTCATGGTCAAACCGATCACCCAGATTGCTGCAGGCAGCCTAACGCGCTACCTCGTACAGCTCCAGCGGCAGGCCGTCGGGGTCGGCGAAGAAGGTAAAGCGCTTGCCGGTCAGCTCGTCCACCCGCACCGGCTCCACTTCCACCCCGTGCTGCTCCAGGTGGGCGATGACCCGGTCGAGATCCGCCACCCGAAACGCCAGGTGGCGCAACCCGCACGCCTCCGGCCGGGAGGGGCGCGGTGGCGGCGCCGGGAAGCTGAACAGCTCCAACTGGCTGCCGTCCGGCAGCGCCAGATCCAGCTTCCACGACTGACGCTCGGCCCGCAGGGTCTCGGCAATGATGGGCAACCTCAGCACCTGGTGATAGAAGTGGCGCGAGCGCGGATAGTCGCTGGCGATGATGGCCACGTGATGGATGGCCTCAAACAGGGGATGGGTCATGGCAATCCTTGCAAAACGGGCAGCCTGCGCTGCCCGTCTTCGTCAGTTGAAGAAACCGTTGAACCAGTTGTCCAGGGCATTCGCCGGGTCCGAGACCGGACTGGCACAGCTCATGGGCTCGGCCAGACCGGCCAGCTTGGCCGGCACCTGGAGACTGCCGGGACAATCACTGGCCACCCGGGCACCGCTCGAGCGGGAGAAGTTGGCCCAGCTCACCCCTTCGGGCATCTTCAGCCCCAGGCTGTTGACCCCTCGCTGGCTCATGTAGCCGCTGAACAGCTGCAAGGCGCCACTGGCACCGGTCAGCCCGGCCGGGGTGTTGTCGTCACGGCCGACCCAGACGCTTACCAGCTCGTTGTTGTCCATCCCGGCAAACCAGGAGTCACGCAGCTCGTTGGTGGTACCGGTCTTGGCGGCCATGGTGGCCCCGGGGAACTTGGCACCGAGCGCCCGGGCCGTCCCCTGGCTCACCGTCTTGGTCATGGCGAACAGGGTCAGCCAGCTTGCCTGAGGATCCGTCACTCGCTTGGCCGCTTCGTCATGCTGGTAGAGCTGGCGTCCCTCGCCATTCACCACGGCCCGGATGGCCGACAGGGGCTGGGTCAACCCCTGGTTGGCAATGGGCAGGTACATCTGGTTCACCTCCATGGGCGAGAGCGCCACCGCCCCCAGCACCAGGGACGGATAGGGCTGGATCTCCTGCTGCACCCCCAGCTTGTGCAGGGTGTCCACCACCTTGTCCAGGCCTATCTGCATACCGAGGTTGACGGTCGGCACGTTGAGGGAGCTGGCGAGCGCCTCCATCAGGGGCACGCTCTGGCGGAACTTGCGGTCGTAATTCTGCGGCGTCCAGATCTGGCCATCCTGGCCGCGAATGCGGATCGGCTGATCTTTAAGCGGCGTGCCCAGGGTCAGGCCGTTGGAGAGGCCGGTCAGGTAGACCGCCGGTTTGACCAGGGAGCCAATCTGACGGCGGGCATCCAGCGCCCGGTTGAAGCCGGCGTAGCGGGGATCCCGTCCCCCCACCATGGCGACCACCTCGCCCTTGTGCCAGTCGGAGACCACCATGGCCGCCTCCAGCTTCTTCTTGCCACGCTGCTTCTCGATGGTGGCCAGACCCGACTCCACCGCCTGCTCGGCGGCGTGCTGGGCGATGGGATCCAGACTGGTGAAGATCTTGAGGCCGGACTGCTTGAGCAGATCCGGGCCGAAGCGGTTCTGGATCTCCCGCTTGAGCAGCCCCATGAAGGCCGGGGTACGGCCATAGCTCATCTGGCCGCGGGCGATGATGCCAAGGGGCTGCTTGCTGGCCAGGTCATACTCGGCCTGGGTCAGGCTGCCGTGATCCGCCAGCAGTTTCAGCACCAGATCCCGGCGCGCCTTGGCCCGGTCCGGGAAGCGCCAGGGATCGTAATAGGAAGGGCCCTTCACCATGCCCACCAGCAGGGCCACCTGATCGATGTCCAGCTCGTTGACCGGAATACCGAAGTAGAAGTAGGAGGCGAGCCCGAAGCCGTAGACCCCCTGGGAGAAGTTCTGCCCCAGATAGACCTCGTTGAGGTAGGCCTCCAGGATCTCGTCCTTGCTGTAGCGGTAGTCGATGAGCACCGCCATGTAGGCTTCCTGCAGTTTGCGCCACAGGCTGCGCTCACGGGTCAGGAAGAAGTTCTTGGCGAGCTGCTGGGTGAGCGTACTGCCCCCCTGCACGGTGCGCCCCGCCAGCAGGTTGGCTGCCATGGCGCGCATGATGGCCACCGGCGAAACGCCGCCGTGCTGGTAGAAGTCCCTGTCTTCCGTGGTGAGCAGCGTCACCAGCAGGCTGTCCGGCACCTCGGAAAGGCGCACCAGCAGGCGGTCTTCCCGATCCTCGGTGTTGAGGCGATCGAGCAGCACCGGGTCCATCTGGGCATAGCCGAGCTGGCGCTGGTTCTCCAGGGACTGGATCCCCTCGAGGCGCGCCCCGTTGAAGGTGAGGCGCAGGCCACGGGCACCGTCGGCACCGTCGTGGAACTCGAACGGCCGGCGCACCAGCTCTATGCGATTGCCGCTCACCGCGTACTCACCCGGGGTATGCGGCTGACGCACCTGCTTGTAGCTCAGCATGTTGAGCTCGCGCAGCATCTGGGTCTGGGAGAGCCGCTGGCTGGGATAGAGCTCCAGCGGGCGGCTGTAGACCATCACCGGCAACTGCCACTTCTCGCCGTCGAAGCGCTCGCGCACCTTGGTGTCGAGATAGATGCCAAACACCACCATGAAGGCCGCCACCACCAGAGAGAGCTTGAAGCCCAGCCAGAACAGGGTGCGCCAGATGGTGCGTTTGGGCGCCGCCTTCTTGGGCGTGCGCTTGCGTCGTTGGGTTGCCATAAATCCTCTTGTCGTTCTCCTCGCCATCCCGCTGATGCGAGCGGCCTGCGATGCCTGTTGTGGAGGGGGACTGTGCCACCGCCATCTTGTTCTGATCGTACCGACCGATCACTGTCCCGTCGGCTACTCCTGCAATCCCATCTTCTTCTTGGTCACCCGGGTCGGCATCGCCTCCAGCGGGTTGTCCGGCCAGTAGTGACGGGGGTAGCGCCCCTTCATCTCTTTTTTCACCTGCTCATAGGATCCCGCCCAGAAGGCGGCGAGATCCGCGGTGATCTGCAAGGGGCGCTGGGCCGGGGAGAGCAGCTCCACCACCAGGGGCACACGGCCATCGGCCACGCATGGGGTGGCGCCCAGCCCGAACATCTCCTGGATGCGCACCGGGATCGCTGGCGCCTGACCCGGCTGGTAGCGGATCCGCACCCGACTGCCGGTCGGTGCGGTGAAGTGGCTCGGCAGCGCCTCGTCCAGCCGCCTTGGCAGGGGCCAGGGCAGAGACTGGCGCAGGATGTCGCTCATGTCGAGCCGCTTCAACTGCTCCAGCCGGGTCATGCCGCTCACCGCCGGCAGCAGCCACTGCTCGAGGTCGGCCAGCAGGCTCTCCTCATCCGTGGCGGGCCAGGCTTCGTCGGGCAGCCAGTCGCGGACGCAGCGCAAGCGGGCCAGCAGCCCCTCGCTGCTCTCGTCCCAGGGCAGCACGTGCAGCCCCTTGCGCCGGATGCCTTGCAGCAGGCAGCGCCCCTTCTGTTCATCGGAGAGATCCGTCAGCGGCCGCTGGCCGAGCACCAGCTCGCCGAGCACCTGCTGGCGCTCCGCACGCACCCGTTCCTCCCGATCGTCCCAGTCGAACCACTGGCGCTCGCCGACCAGCTCGGGCAGCTGGCGCACCAGCTCATCCAGCGCCACCGGCTCGGCGATGAAGATGCGGCTGCCGCGCTCGTTCTGACCCATTTCGACGGCCACGATGGCCCCCTGCCCCTGGCAGGGATGCCCTTCTACCAGATCGCAGCTCACCCCGCCACTGAGCTGATAGCGGCTGCCACTGCGCAGCTTGCCGATGCGATCGGGCCAGGCGAGGGCGCACAGCAACCCCAGCCATTGACCCTGCGGGCTGCTTGCCCGCACGCCGAGCCGCTCGAACCAGCGGGCCGCCCCCTGGCGCAGGGCGCCCTGACGGCGGTGGAACAGCACGGACAGGCGCTCCGATCCTCGCAGATCTTCTTCCAGCAGCGCCACCAGGAAAGCCGCATCGGCGACAATCCCTGTCAGACCCTCGGATTCCAGCTCCCGGGCCCGCAGCAACATGCGGGCGAGGCGGGGATGGGTGCCGAAGGCCGCCATGGCACGGCCTGCCGGGGTAAGTTGTTGCTCACCCTCCGGGGCCATGGCGCCCAGGGCCACCAGCAACCGCCGGGCGCTGGCCACCGCAGCGGCGGGAGGCATGTCCAGCAGGGGCAGCGCCTCCACCCGGGCCCCCCACTGGGCGGCGTCCATCAGCAGGCCGGTGAGCTCTTGCGTCAGGATGTCGGGGGGACTCTGCTCGGCGAGGCGCTCCTGCACCTCGCTGCTCCAGAGGCGGTAACAGACGCCGGGGCCAAGCCGCCCTGCCCGCCCCGCCCGCTGGGTGGCGGAGGCTTTGGCGATGGGCCGGGTCTCCAGCCGGGTGACGCCGCTCTTGATATCGAAGGTGGCGCGCCGCTCCAATCCGCTGTCGATGACCACGGAGATCCCCTCGATGGTGAGGGAGGTCTCCGCCACGTTGGTGGTGAGCACCAGCTTGCGACGACCCGCAGGCGCAGGCTCGATGGCCGCTTGCTGGGCCGCGAGGTCAAGACGGCCATAGAGGGGAGCCAGGGTCACATCCCCTGGCAACCGCCCTTCCAGCCACTGTGCCAGCCGCTCTATCTCCCCCTGTCCCGGCAGGAACACCAGGGCACTGCCAGCCTGACTGGCGAGCGCCTCCAGCACCACGGCGCCGACCTGGGGCTCCAACCACTGCTGGCGATTGGCGGGGCGATAGTGGTACTCGATGGGAAAGCCGCGCCCCTCGGAACGCACCACGGGGGCGCCTGGCAGCAGGCGCTCCAGGGCCATGCCATCCAGGGTGGCGGACATCACCAGCAGCTTGAGATCATCACGCAACCCCTGCTGGCTTTCGATGGCGAAGGCCAGCGCGGTATCGGCGTGCAGGCTGCGCTCGTGGAACTCGTCAAAGATGACGAGCGACACGCCGGTGAGCTCAGGATCCTGCTGCAGCATCCGGGTCAGCACCCCCTCGGTCACGATCTCGAGCCGGGTCTGGCTGCTGGTGCGGCTCTCCCCGCGCACTCGCAGGCCGATGCGCTCGCCCACCTTCTCCCCCAGCTGACGCACGAGGAAGCTCGCGATGTTGCGCGCCGCAAGGCGCCTGGGCTCCAGCATGATGATGCGCCCGGGCAGCCGGTGCTGGCGCACCAGCTCCAGGGGCAGCAGGGTCGATTTGCCCGCGCCGGGGGGCGCCTGCAGGATCACGCTGGTATGGTTGTCGAGGGCTGCAAAGAGTTCGGGCAACACCGGGACGATGGGGAGGGAAGACAAAGCGATGGGCACCTTCTGTGACACTTCTGAAAAGGGGTCCATTCTGCCACAGCCTCCCGGCCATCGTAAGCGCCCCTGCCGGGCAGGGGCAGGAAGCGTCAGGTGCAACACGGCAAGACATCCCGGGAGCGGCTGCCATAGAATGGCCATTATCCGATGCCCATCACGAGGACCGACACGCCGCATGCCCAAACTCTTCTTTGCCCTGCCCCTGCCAGAGCTTGCCCCCGAGCTTGCGACCTGGCGAGACCAGCGCCCCTGGCCCGGCCAGCCGGTGCCCGAGAGCAACCTGCATCTGACCCTGGCCTTTCTCGGGGAGGCCGACGAAACGACCCAGGCTCGCCTGATCGCGGCCGCCGAGCGACAGCACTGCCCCCCTTTCAGCGTCCATCTGGATCAGACCGGCTGGTTTCAGCGCGCCAAAGCCGCCTGGGTGGGCCCCGGTGAGTGGCCGAACGAGCTGACCGTGCTCGCGAGGGCACTGCGCCGCCACGGAGAAACACTCGGGCTGGGCAACGGCGAGCAGGGCTATCGCCCCCACGTCACCCTGTCGCGCAAGGCGGGCGAGGCCCCCGGCGAGCTGCCTGCGCCGGATTTTCTGCTCAGGGCCGATCGCTTCTGCCTCTATCAATCCGTCAGCACGCCGGACGGCGTCCACTACGAACCGCTCGCCTGCTGGCCCCTGCGGGCCCGCGTCAAAAACCCGCACCGCGAGGAGCTCACCCCATGATCTTCGATCCCCCCCTGCAGTCCGGGCAGCTGATCTCCCGCTACAAGCGCTTTCTGACGGATGTCGCGCTCGACAACGGCGAGGTGATCACCATCCACTGCGCCAATACCGGTGCCATGACCGGCTGCGCCCTGCCGGGCACCCGGGTCTGGTACTCCACATCCGACAACCCCAAGCGCAAGCTGCCAAACAGTTGGGAAATCGCCGAGAGCCCGGCGGGTCACTTCATCTGCGTCAACACGGCCCGTGCCAACCAGATCGCCCGGGAGCTCATCGAACAGGGCGCTCTCGCCCCCCTGGCAGGCTATGCCAGGCTGCGCACCGAAGTGAAATACGGGGAAGAGAACAGCCGCATCGACTTGCTGCTGGAAGATGACCACAGGCCGGATTGTTACATCGAGGTGAAATCCGTCACCCTGCTCGACGAGCGGGAGCAACCCGGCATGGGGTACTTCCCCGATGCGGTCACCACCCGCGGCGCCAAGCACTTGCGTGAATTGATGGCCATGAAGGCGGCAGGGCACCGGGCCGTGCTGCTGTTCATGGTATTGCACTCCGGCATCGCGAGAATGCGCCCTGCAGCCCATATCGATCCGCACTATAGTCAGCTTGTTGAACAGGCGATGGCGGCAGGGGTTGAAATTTTATGCTATCGCCCCCATGTTGGGGTGCAGGGCATGGTGGCTCAGGATTTTATCCCATTTGAATCTGACCATATGCTACCCGAGGGCAGAGAATAAATGCAGAAGTGGGTAACATTATTGATAAGGCTTGTTTGCCTCCCGTTGACCCTTCTGCTATAGATGTCGCCCTCAATTTATGGATGGCACGGGTAGCGTGCTGAATTAGGAGACAGGGCATGCCAACAGGCGAAAACAGGAAATCTCTGGGCCCCCTGGCCATTGCGGGTGTAGAGCCTTACCAGATGAAAGCCGGTGAGGAGTACATGAATGACCAACAGAAGGTACATTTTCGCAAGATCCTGGGAGCCTGGCGCAACCAACTGATGCAGGAAGTTGATCGCACCGTCGACCACATGAAGGATGAGGCTGCCAACTTCCCGGATCCCGTGGATCGCGCCGCGCAAGAAGAAGAGTTTGCTCTCGAACTGCGCACCCGCGACCGTGAACGCAAGCTGATCAAGAAGATCGAGAAAACCTTGCTGCTGCTCGAAGAAGATGACTTCGGTTACTGCGAGCATTGCGGCATCGAGATCGGCATCCGCCGTCTGGAAGCCCGTCCGACCGCAGACCTCTGCGTGGACTGCAAGACGCTGGCCGAGATCAAGGAAAAACAGATGGCTGGCTGATGCCGCCCATCCACAGAAACGAAAAGGGAGCCTAGGCTCCCTTTTTTATTGAGCTTTTGGTCGGGCCGTCCCAGAATGCAGCCTCAATGCATCGCCTACCCGAACTGCCATGGTCATGACCTCCCCCCCCTCCCGACGCCCCTATGTGGGCCGCTTCGCCCCCTCGCCGTCCGGTCCGCTCCACTTCGGATCCCTGGTCGCCGCCCTTGGCAGCTTCTTGCAGGCCAGGGCGCAGCAGGGCCGCTGGCTGGTGCGCATCGAAGACATCGACCCCCCGCGGGAGATGCCGGGAGCGGCTGACCTTATCCTCACCACCCTGGAGGCACACGGTCTTGGCTGGGATGGGGAGGTGATGTTCCAGAGCGCGCGCCATGGCCGCTATGACGAGATCATCGATCAGCTCTATCGGGCCGGGGATCTCTACTGGTGCCGCTGTACCCGGCGCGAAATCATGGCCGCAGGGGGATTCTACAACGGTCATTGCCGCGCCCTGGGGCTGACCGCCGAGGGGTGTGCCGCCCGTTTGCGCCAGCACCACCCGGTCTATCGGTTCGAGGATGCGCTTCAGGGAGAGATCTCCGTCCCCGCGGCGCTGGCGGAGGAGGACTTCATCGTGCGCCGCCGGGACGGGCTCTACGCCTACAACCTGGCGGTGGTGGTGGATGACATGGACAGCGGCATCACCGAGATCGTCCGCGGCGCCGATCTGCTGGAACCCACGGTGCGCCAGATTGCCCTCTACCAGACTCTGGGGGCTGCCGTCCCCGATTGGGTGCACCTGCCGCTGGCGGTGCAAGCGGATGGCAACAAGCTCTCCAAGCAGAACCATGCGCCGGCGCTGTCGCAGGACGAGGTACGACCGGCCCTGTGGCAGGCGTTGCACTTTCTCGGTCAGTGCCCGCCGCCCGAGCTGATGGCGAGCCGGATCGACGAGATCATCGGCTGGGGCATCGCCCACTGGCAGCTGGCCCGGGTGCCCCGCCAGCAGAAGAGCCCGCAAGGGCAAAGCTAGCCCCGGCTGCATTTCTTGCCCCAAAAGGACCAATCAAGGGGAAGCAGGCCACACCGTTTCTCATTTGGTTGGGGCTGAGCTATGATAGGCCGCTATTTTTTTGGCCTCCCGTCAATTTGAAGTCATAACGAGGTGTACCATTTTTTCCCAGATCGCAAACTTTTGCCGCAAAGTGCTCGGCAAGGAAGACGGCGAGCAGTCGGTGGAGTCCCCCATTCCGGCCCGTGTCGCCGGACAGCGCCGTACCTTGAGCCGTGACCAGCACCCGATTTCGCGCAAAGAGATCAGCGAGAATGCCCTCAAGGTGCTCTATCGCCTGAACAAGGGGGGCTATGAGGCCTACCTGGTCGGCGGCGGTGTCCGTGACCTGCTGCTCGGGAAGACCCCCAAGGATTTCGACATCGCCACCGACGCGACGCCGGAGCAGATCAAGGCGCTGTTCAGCAACTGCCGCCTCATCGGCCGCCGTTTCCGCCTGGCCCACATCGTCTTTGGTCGTGACGTGATCGAAGTGGCCACCTTCCGGGGTCACCACCATCAGGTCAATACCAGCAAGCATGTGTCGGCCCAGTCCGATGAAGGCATGCTGCTGCGGGACAACGTCTACGGCACCATCGAAGAGGATGCCGAGCGTCGCGACTTTACCGTCAACGCCCTCTACTACAGCGCCAAGGATTTCACCCTGCACGATTTCGAGGGTGGGCTGGAAGACCTGGCCGCGCGCAGACTGGAGCTGATTGGCGACCCCGAGACCCGCTACCGGGAAGATCCGGTGCGCATGCTGCGCGCCGTGCGCTTCGCCGCCAAGCTCGACATGACCATCAGCCCGCGCACCGCCGCCCCCATCCGGGAGCTCGCCCCGCTGCTGCAGGACATCCCGGCCGCCCGCCTGTTCGAGGAGACCCTCAAGCTGTTCCTGGCGGGGGACGGTCTGGCCACCTACAAGCTGCTGCGGGAATACGGGCTGTTCCAGCCGCTGTTCCCCCAGGTAGCCGCCCTGTTCACGCCCCACGGCAACTCGCCCTACGAGCAGTTCATCGAGCAGGCGCTGATGGACACCGATACCCGGGTCCGTGAAGATAAGCGCGTCACCCCCGCCTTCCTCTACGCCACCCTGCTGTGGGGCGCCGTCGAGGCCCGCGGCCGCGTGCTGGAAAACGAGAGCGGTCTGCCCTGGTACGACGCCTTCATGCTGGCCATCAACGAGGTGCTGGACAACCAGGTGCGGATCATCGCCGTGCCACGCCGCTTCACCACGGACGTGCGCGACATCTGGGCCCTGCAGCAGCGCCTGACCCGCCGCCAGGGCAAGCACCCCGAGCGCGCCATGGAGCACCCGAAATTCCGTGCGGCCTTCGACTTCCTGTTGCTGCGCAACCGGGTCGAGCGCGGCCTCGGCGAGCTGGCGAGCTGGTGGGAGCGCTATGTTGCCTCCAACCCGGATGTGCGCCCGCAACTGCAACGGGAGGCGACCCGCCGCCCGGCGAGCGGCGAGCGCGCCGACTCCCGCAGCGGTGATGGCGAGAAGCGCAGCGGCAATGGCCGCAACCGCCGTCGCCCCCGTCGCCGCAAGCCGAAGTCGGCAGAGTAAGGATCCGCCGATGATCGAGGTCTTCGTCGCCATCGGCTCCAACCTGGCCGACCCCCTCGGCCAGGCTCGTCGCGCCATCGCCGCGCTGGCGACCCTGCCCGAGTCAGAGCTGCTGCAGACCTCCCACCTTTACGGCAGCCGCCCCATGGGCCCTGCGGATCAGCCGGACTACGTCAATGCCGTGGCGCGCCTTGCCACCCGCCTCAGCCCTCTGGCGCTGCTGGACGAGCTGCAGCGCATCGAGCAGGCACAGGGGCGAGTGCGCAAGGATGAGCGCTGGGGCCCCCGGACCCTGGATCTCGATCTGCTGCTGTACGGCGACGAGGTCATCCGGCATGAGCGCCTGACGGTGCCTCACTATGGCATGAAGGAGCGGGAGTTCGTCCTGCTCCCCCTTGCCGAGATAGCCCCCTCCCTGGTGCTGCCCTGCGGCACCCCGCTCACCGAACTGGTTGCCCGCTGCCCGCGCAATGGACTCGCGATCCTGGCCGGTGCAGCAGGCGAGTAGAGAAGAGTAGGAACAACGTAATGAGCAAGATCACCACTACCCACCTGCAGAAGATGAAGCAGGACGGACAGAAAATCACCGCCATCACCGCCTATGACGCCACCTTCGCCAAGCTGTTCGACGACGAGGGCGCCCAGGTGCTGCTCATCGGCGACTCCCTCGGCATGGTATTGCAGGGCGGAGACGACACCCTGGCGGTCAGCATGGACGAGATGGTCTATCACACCCGCTGCGTGGTGCGCGGCACCACCAATGCCCTGGTGGTGACCGACATGCCGTTCATGAGCTACGCCACCCCGGAGCAGACCTACCAGAACGCGGCGCGCCTGATGGCGGCCGGTGCCCGCATGGTGAAGATGGAAGGGGGGGACTGGCTGTGCGACTCCATCCGCCACCTGACCCGTAACGGGGTGCCGGTGTGCGGCCATCTCGGCCTGACCCCGCAATCCGTCCACGTGTTTGGCGGCTTCAAGGTGCAGGGGCGCGACGAGTTCCATGCCCAGGAGATCTACCGCCAGGCGCTGGAGCTGCAAGCGGCTGGCATCCAGTTGCTGGTACTCGAGTGCGTGCCCGTCTCTCTGGCAGAGCGCATCACCAAGGCGCTGCGCATTCCGGTGATCGGCATCGGTGCCGGCCCTGCCACCGACGGCCAGATCCTGGTGATGCACGATGCCTTCGGCATCACCTCCGGTTATGTGCCCAAGTTCACCAAGAACTTCCTGGCCGAGACCGGTGACATGCGTGCCGCCATTCGTCTCTACGTGCAGCAGGTGAGCGAGGGGACCTTCCCCGGCCCCGAGCACTGCTTCAACTGACTTTCTGTCGTCATGAGCGCGGGGGGCTGTGCCCCCGTCTCGCCCTCCCCCCTGACGACCCCCTCTTTTATTGATTCATCTGAAGGTGAACTGACGATGTTGGTTGTGAACAATCCCGCCGCGCTGCGCGAGCAGATCGGTCAATGGCATCGCGAAGGCCGCGCCATCGCATTCGTGCCCACCATGGGCAATCTGCATCAGGGTCATCTCACCCTGGTCGAGGAGGCCCGCCGCCATGGCGACAAAGTGGTAGTCAGCATCTTTGTGAACCCCTTGCAGTTCGACAAGGCCGAGGATCTCGCCAACTACCCCCGCACCCTGGAGCAGGATTGCGCCGCCCTGGAGGCCGCCGGTGTGGACTTGGTCTTCACCCCGACGCCGGAGATCATGTATCCCCAGGGGCTCGCCAGCCACACCTTCGTCGAGGTGCCCGGCATCTCCAGCCTGCTGGAAGGGGCGCTGCGTCCGGGGCATTTTCGCGGGGTCAGTACCGTGGTCACCAAGCTGTTCAATCTAGTACAACCGAACGTGGCCTGCTTTGGCGAGAAGGATTACCAGCAGCTCGCGCTCATTCGCAAGATGGTGGCCGACATGGCCATGCCCATCGAGATCGTGGGCGTGCCGACCGTGCGGGCCGAAGACGGGCTGGCCCTCTCTTCGCGCAACGGCTATCTGACCGCTGCCGAACGGGCCATCGCCCCCGAGCTCGCGCGCACCATGAACTGGATTGCCGAGCAGATTGAAGCGGGGAACAGTCACCTCCCCTCCCAGGTTGCCCAGGCCAGCCAACGCCTCGACAACGCGGGATTCAGGACGGATGCCATCGACATCGTCGATGCCGACACCCTGGAATCCGCCAGCGCCGAGAGCCAGCGCCTGGTGATCCTGATGGCCGCCTATCTGGGCAAGGCCCGCCTCATCGACAACCGGGTCGTCGCCCTGCGGGGTTGAGACACGGCAAGGAGACCACGATGTCCAAGAAGGTTTACTGCATCGCCCAGTTCCAGCCCAAGCCGGGCCAGGAGCAGGCCCTGTTCCGCGTCCTGCAAGGGCTCGAACCCGACACCCTGCGTGAAGATGGCTGCCTGCAGTACATCGTCACCCGCCATATCCAGAGCCCCTTTGCCGAGGGGGAGAGCTTCCCCATCGTCTTCAACGAGATCTGGCGCGACATGGCGAGCTTCGAGGCCCACTGCCAGCGCGCCGGTATCAAGGCCTTCTTCGAGCGCTACTGCCTCGCAGATGATGGCCTCGCGGCCAAGTGGAACGTCTGCGTCTACAGCGACGAGCCCGCGGACTACGATGCCCCGGCCCTCTGAGGCCGACATGTGCAAATAAAAAGGCGCCCGAGGGCGCCTTTTTGCTGGCAGGTGTGCGCCTCAGTGGCGCAGACCGGTGCCGCGGGAGATGAGCCACCAGGCCATCCCGTAGAGTACCAGGATGAAGCCGATGATGATGAGATAGGCGGTGCCGAGGGGCACGTCGGAGATCCCGAGGAAGCCGTAGCGGAACGCGTTCACCATGTAGATGATGGGATTCACCTGGGAAACCCCCTGCCAGAACGGCGGCAGCAGGGTGATGGAGTAGAAGACGCCCCCCAGATAGGTCAGGGGAGTCAGGATGAAGGTCGGGATGATGCTGATGTCATCGAACGACTTCGCGAACACCGCGTTGATGAGCCCCCCCAGGGAGAAGAGGATGGAGGTGAGCAGCACGGTCACGCAGACGCTGAACAGGTGATGGATCTGCAGCGGCACGAAGAACAGCGACACCAGGGTGACGATGAGGCCGACACAGAGGCCGCGCGCCACGCCACCGCCCACATACCCCGCGATGATGATGTAGTTGGGCACCGGCGCCACCAGCAGCTCCTCAACGTTGCGCTGGAACTTGGCGCTGTAGAAGGAGGAGGCGACGTTGGAGTAGGAGTTGGTGATGACCGACATCATGATGAGGCCGGGCACGATGAACTCCATGTAGCTGAAGCCACCCATGTCACCGATGCGCGAGCCGATGAGGTTGCCGAAGATGACGAAGTAGAGGCTCATGGTGATGGCGGGCGGCACCAGGGTCTGGATCCAGATCCGGGTGAAGCGGCTCACTTCCTTGGCCAGAATGCTCTTGAAGGCGATGTAATAGGTCATGGGGTTCATGCTTTGCGACCCTCCTCTACCAGATTGACGAACAGCTCTTCCAGCCGGTTCGCCTTGTTGCGCATGCTGAGCACCTTCACCCCCTGGGCGGAGAGCTGCTCGAACAGGCTGTTGAGGGACTGGCTCTTCTCCAGCTCCACTTCCAGGGTGTTCTCATCCTGCATCCGGCCGTTGAACTCGGGCAGGGCCGGTACGGTGGAACCCGGCACCAGATCCAGCAGGAAGGTCTCGCGACCCAGCTTGCCGAGCAGGCTCTTCATGCTGGTGTTCTCGATGAGGCGCCCCTTGTCGATGATGCCGATGTTGCGGCACAGCATCTCGGCCTCTTCCAAGTAGTGGGTGGTCAGGATGATGGTCACCCCCTGCTCGTTGAGATCCTTGAGGAAACTCCACATGGAACGGCGGATCTCGATGTCCACCCCGGCGGTCGGCTCATCCAGGATCAGCAGCTTGGGCTCATGCATCAGGGCGCGGGCGATCATCAATCGGCGCTTCATGCCACCGGAGAGAGTGCGAGCCGCCATGTCGCGCTTGTCCCACAGATCGAGCTGGCGCAGGTACTTCTCGGCGCGCACCTTGGCCTCGGCCCGCGGCACTCCATAGAAACCGGCCTGGTGAGTCACTATCTGGCTCACCTTCTCGAACTGGCTGAAGTTGAACTCCTGGGGCACCAGACCGAGCTGGGACTTGGCCAGCTCCAGATCGGTATCGATGTCATGACCGAATACCTTCACCTTGCCGGCACTCTTGTTGACCAGTGAGCTGATCACGCCGATGGTGGTGGATTTGCCCGCCCCGTTGGGACCGAGCAGGGCGAAGAAATCCCCCTGTTTGACGGTGAGATCGATGCCCTTGAGGGCTTCGACGCCCCCCTGATAGGTCTTCTTCAGACCGCTGATTTCCAATGCGTTCATTGCAACCCCTGTGATGGATGAGCCCATCTCGAGACAGAAAAGGCGGCTGTGACGCCGCCTGAAGACAGTCGATGGCGGGCCGGCCAGCCTGCCTTGCTACTTCGGACCCGGCTTACTCTTGCGGTACCACCTTGCCAATGAAAGGCAGGTTACGGTACTTCTGGGCGTAGTCAATGCCACAGCCCACCACGAACTCGTCCGGGATGGAGAAGCCAAGCCAGTCCACCGGTACCTGAACCTCGCGGCGGGACGGTTTGTCCAGCAGGGTGCAGATGGCCAGGGATTTCGGCTCGCGCAGGGAGAGGATCTCGCGCACCTTGTTGAGGGTGTAACCGGTGTCGATGATGTCCTCCACGATCACCACGTCCTTGCCTTTGATGTCGTCATCCAGATCCTTGAGGATGCGCACGTCACGGGTGCTGTGCATGCCGGAGCCATAGCTGGAGGCAGTCATAAAGTCCAGAGTGATGGGCAACTGGCACTGACGGCAGAGATCCGCCAGGAAGACGCAGGAGCCGCGCAGCAGGCCGATCATGACCACTTCCTCGGAGCCCTGGTAACGGGCGGTAATCTCTTCACCCAGCGTGGCGATCCGGGCTGCAACCTCGGCCTCGGGGATCATCACCTCGACAATGTGTTTCATCACATACTCCAATAATGACCAAAGGGTTATTGGCCGTTCATTAACGTCAAAACCGAGGATTCTACCACTCCAACCAGTGGGCGTCAGGCATACGTGATGCTTTTATCGGCTTATTTTAATTGATAGAGTTAGCAAGCCTTCGGGCATTATCGGTGACAATACTATAAACACCATAATCAATAACTATTAGATGAAAAAACTATGGAACCACGCGCAGAAATAAGACGTCGAACCCGGCTTTCGCCGGAGGCTCGCCGTGATCAATTGATGGAGTGTGCCGTCGAGGTATTTTCCCGTCGCGGCATCGGCCGTGCGGGGCATGCCGAAATAGCCGAACAGGCAAAGGTCTCGGTTGCGACCGTTTTTAACTATTTCAATACTCGTGAAGATCTGGTCGACGAAGTGCTGACAGAAATCGAAGCCTTCGTACAGCAGATCCTCGAACAGGCCTACAACGGTCAGGGCTCCGCCAGGGAGAGCATTCACCGCCACGTGAAGCTGTTCGTTGACGCCGCCTATGACAAGCCCGATCACGCCAGCATCTGGCTGGAGTGGAGCTCCTCGGTGCGGGAAGAAGTGTGGCCTCGCTACACCCGGCTGCTGGACAAGGCGCTGGAGCGCATTGCCCCCCACCTGCAACGGGCCATCGACAACGGCGAGATCCAGAGCGTGCTGTCGGCGCAGGATCTGGCCCGCTCCCTGACCGGTTTTGGCTATGTGATGATGCAGATGATCAATCAGCCGCAGCGTCCGAGCCGGGAAGAGGTGACGGATTTCCTGTTCAAGTACGTGACGGCCCCCATCCAGGCCAGCTGACTCGCGCAGATGTTGACAAAGCGGCGCCGGGCTTTACAGCCCGGCGCCGCTTTTTTGTCCGCTCCCCGCCGTATCAGTGGTTTGCATAACCCCAGCGACTGGTCAACTCATGCTCGACACCCAGGTGGTCGAGGATGCGGGCGACCATGAAGTCCACCAGATCTTCGATGCTTTTGGGTTCATGGTAGAACCCTGGCGCCGCCGGCATGATGGTCACGCCAAGACGGGCAAGCTTGAGCATGTTCTCCAGATGGATCGCCGAGAAGGGGCTCTCCCGGGGCACCAGAATCAGCTGGCCCCGCTCCTTGATCACCACGTCCGCCGCGCGCTCCAGCAGGTTGTCCGAGGTGCCGTTGGCAATGGCCGAGACGGTACCCATGGAGCAGGGGCAGACCACCATCTGTTTGGGCGCCGCCGAGCCGGAAGCCACCGGCGAGAACCACTCCTCCTTGCCACAGGCGACGATCTGACCCTCTTTGGCACCATAATGGCGACAGAGGTACGCCGACAGCTCCTTGGGGGAGCCCGGCCAATCCTGCTGCTGCTCGGTCTTGAGCACAACCCTGGCCGCCGAGGAGGCGAGCAGGAAGACCCGATAGTCCGCCTGCACCAGGCATTCCAGCAGGCGCAGGGCATAGGGAGCGCCGGAGGCGCCGGTCAGCGCCAGGGTGATGGCCTTGTTCATGATGCGCTCTGCAGCTCCTTGAGGCGGGCGATCAGCTTGTCGTGAATGCCGCCGAACCCGCCGTTGCTCATGATCAGAATATGATCCCCTGGGCGGCTCTCGGCCACCAGGGCGCCAATCAGGGCATCAAGGGCCTCGAATACCCGGGCAGGCCGGGTCATGTGGGCCGTCACCTCCCCCAGATCCCAGCCGATGTTGGGGGGCTGGAAGAAGAACACCTGGTCGGCACCGTCGAAGCAACCGGCCAGCTCCTCCTTGTGAACCCCGAGCTTCATGGTGTTGGAGCGGGGCTCCAGCACTGCCAGGATGCGGGCCTTGCCCACCTTGGCGCGCAGTCCACCCAGGGTGGTCTCGATGGCGGTGGGGTGGTGGGCGAAGTCATCGTAGACGCTGATGCCGGCCACTTCCCCTTTCAGCTCCATGCGCCGCTTGGGGGACTTGAACTGGCAGAGGGCGTTGAGCCCGTGCTCCACCATGACACCGGCATGACGGGCGGCGGCGATGGCCATCAGACCGTTGTTGACGTTGTGCTCTCCGATGCACTCCCAGTGCACCTCCCCCTGCTTGACCCCATCCAGCCACACCTCGAAGGCGGAGCCGTCATCGGCCAGCTTCACCGCCTTCCACTTGGCGTCGTCCTGGCCCACCAGCTCCACCTCGCTCCAGCAGCCCATCTCGCGCACGGCGGTAAGGTTGTCATCGCCTTTGGGGAAGAGCACCCGGCCGTTGCTCGGCACGGTGCGCATCAGGTGGTGGAACTGGCGCTGGATGGCGGCGAGATCCGGGAAGATGTCAGCGTGGTCGAACTCCAGGTTGTTCATCACCAGGGTGCGCGGGTGGTAGTGGACAAACTTGGATCGCTTGTCGAAGAAGGCGCAGTCATATTCGTCCGCTTCAATCACAAAGAAGGGAGCCGAGCCGAGACGGGCGGAAACCGGGAAGTTGCCCGGCACGCCGCCTATGAGGAAACCGGGTTCCAGCTTGGCATACTCCAGCACCCAGGCCAGCATGCTGGCGGTGGTGGTCTTGCCATGGGTGCCCGCGACGGCCAGCACCCAGCGATCTTTCAGCACGTGCTCCAGCAGCCACTGGGGGCCGGAGATATAGGGCAGATTGCGGTCCAGCACATATTCCACACAGGGGTTGCCACGGCTCATGGCATTGCCGATCACTACCAGATCCGGCGCCGGATCGAGCTGGGAGGGGTCGTAGCCTTCGGTCAGTTCGATGCCCTGTTGCTCGAGCTGGGTGCTCATGGGGGGATAGACGTTGGCGTCGGAGCCGGTCACCCGATAGCCAAGCTGTTTTGCCAACACCGCCAGACCACCCATGAAGGTGCCGCAGATCCCGAGAATGTGAATGTGCATACCGCTGCCTTTTCCAGTAAAGGGAGTGCGCATTCTAGGGTCTGTTGACCCGGTGGCACAAGCCGCGCCCATGGGGAGCGAAGGCATCGGTGCCCGCAGACGACAGAAATCGGGCAAGCGCGGGGAAAAGCCACCCTCCAGCACGCCACCCGGCCCTTGAAATATGGTCATTTGACGGGACATCGCTATAATGTCGGCCTGCAAACTTGACTCCAACACTCAAAGGAAACGTCATGAGCCTGAACCTGGTACCGGCCGGCAAGAGCCTGCCTGACGACATCTACGTCATCATCGAAATCCCGCAGAACGCCGACCCGATCAAATACGAAGTCGACAAGGACAGCGGCGCCATCTTCGTTGACCGTTTCATGTCCACCCCGATGTTCTACCCGTGCAACTACGGTTACGTGAACGCCACCCTGTCCCTGGACGGGGATCCGGTCGACGTGCTGGTTCCGACTCCCTACCCGCTGCTGGCCGGCTCCGTCATCCGCTGCCGCCCGGTCGGTGTGCTGAAGATGACCGACGAATCTGGTGAAGACGCCAAGATCGTGGCCGTTCCCCACTCCAAGCTGACCAAGCAGTACGATCACATCCAGGATGTGAACGATCTGCCCGAGCTGCTGAAAGCCCAGATCCAGCACTTCTTCGAGCGCTACAAAGAGCTGGAAGCGGGCAAGTGGGTCAAGGTGGAAGGTTGGGGCGACAAGGCCGCTGCCGAAGCCGAGATCAAGACCTCTGCCGAGCGTTACGCTGCAAAATAAGCGTATTCCTCGCAAAAAAGGCGCCTTATGGCGCCTTTTTTATTGGTCGTTGCGGGGACGCTCCGGGGGGATCCCCCTGGATATAGAGGTCGCGCCCGTTTTGCCGATAGGGGCGGTAATAGTCATCGCCGCAGCGATATTCCTGACCGGCACTTCCCACCAGATCGCAGTTGACCGGCAGCACCTCCAGCCACTTGATGGCCTGCTGGAAGCGCAGCCACTCCTGCCATTCATGCTCCCGGGCCAGCTGATCCCGCAGGGCGAAGGTATCCGCGCTGGACAATCCCTGATTGACGATGACCTGCCCCGCCAGCGCCGGCGTGGCCACCAATATCAGCAGAAACCGTGAAACAAGCTTCATGATGATTTCCCCCATGACTTATTTCCTGAATTAAATTTAAAGTCAGATCAGATAATTACCAATATATCTGTCACCAGACCAATCCAAATGCCGGTCACTCACCTAGTTGTTTATTATCAACCCAGGCGGAGGCGCACCATGAAACTGGCACAAGGCTTTCTGTGCAGTCTGCTCTTCGGCACCATGGCACAGGCCAACGAGATCAACCTGAGCTGGCAGTGGCAATCTGCGGATGGTCAGCAAAAGCACCTGCAATTGACGGCGGATGAGCGCACCTTTTCAGCCAGCCGTCACGAGATGACACAGCTCGACACCGCCCTCAACTTCCCGCTGGAAACACTCTACTCCTACATCAGTCCGCGCCTCTACAACAGCATCAACCAGATCAACCAGCACAGCCCGGAGACGGCCACCAAGTTCCGCAACCTGGAACAGGCCTTTACCCTGCACGACAGCAGCCTCGAATCCGCCCAGTTCTGGCAGGCCTACCGGCAATATCAGGAGGACGCCTTCTACGAGATGCGGGTCCAGCCCTGCGTGCACCCGGCCAACCAGAAGCTGCCCTGTGTGCGCCCCAACTACTCCCAGCTGTTCTATCAGTTCAAGGGAGACCTCAAACCCCTGGCACAGCAGTTTTCGGCCAAGGATCTCGCCACCAGCGTCACCCTGCTGCAGGAGTGGCTGAGCGGCATCCCCACCCCGCCCGAGCAGATGGACCACTTCGCTCCGCCCCTGCAGGCCCTGCAGGACAACAAGGCCGACAGCGACGAGAAGGCGCTGCTCATGGCCAGTCTGCTGGCGGAGCTGGCGCCCCAGTACAGCCTCAGCATCATCTATCCGAACATCAGCATCGGCAGCGTCTCGCCGGCCTGGCTCGCCATCACGGCCGACAGCGGCCTTGAGGGAGACACCCTGGTGATCGGCAATCAGCGCCACGTGCTGCTCACCGGTTCTCCCCTGCTGGCCCAGCAGATGACCATGGCCCAGATTCCCTTGATCAGCGAACCGCTCTACTAGCCTCTTCTGACCATCACTTGCTTTTGATGGATGACATGCCATCCTTGCCGCCGTCATTGGGGGATGGCGCCCATGTTGACAAGATCACCGTCGCACCCTGCATTATTTAACACTTTTTAAACAGATCCGATCAGTTTAGGATGTTCAGGGTCCCATTCCCTCGACCCAAAAATCGTTATAACATCACAAAGGAGTGTCATCCGGATGAAACATCTCGTGCTTACTCTGGCGCTGCTGCCAACCCTGGTCATGGCCCACAACATCAAGGAATCAACCCAGGTGCCGCTGGTCAACATCAGCGACAAGGGGGAGCTGGTGCTCAAGGAGAAGGAGATCAGCTATCAGCCCTGGCAGAGCAAGGTCCTGACCGGCAAGGTCTTCCTGATCCAGCACATTGCGGGTCGCTCCAGCGCCAAGGAGCTCAATGCCCCCATGATCGAGGCGATCAAGGCGGCCAAGCTGCCCCACGACAAGTACCAGACCGTCACCATCATCAACAGCAATGACGCCATCTGGGGCACGTCCGGTTTCGTGAAGAGCAGTGCCGAGGACAGCAAGAAGGAGTTCCCCTGGTCCGCCATGGTGCTGGATGCCAAGGGGATGGCCCGCAACGCCTGGGCGCTCACCCCGGAAAGTTCGGCCATCATACTGCTGGATAAAGAGGGCAAGGTGCTGTTTGCCAAAGATGGCCAGCTCGATGCCGCCGAGATAACCAAGGTGATGGGGCTCATCCAGTCCCATCTCTGAATCAGAGAGAAGGGCGCTGATGGCGCCCTTTCCACAAGGGTCTATGGGTCGTTCCACACTGACAATCTGGGTGTTGCTGCTGGGCTGGTTGTGGATGCAACCGGCGCTGGCACAGCACCCTCTTGAAGCTGCCCTGCCCGATCACGGTCATGCCTGCACCCTCTGCGTCCTGCATCTGGATGGCAAGCTGGCACTGACGCCGACCCCCGTACTCCCTCCCCTCTCCTCTGGCATCGACCGGTATATCGGCACTCCCCAACCGAGGGCGGCCACCGGCACCACGGGACATCGCCGTATCCGCGCCCCGCCGCCCCTTCATTGTTTCTTTTTTTGAACCAATCTTTTCTCTATTTATTCAAAAGGATTAACGATGAAAGCAGTCACCCTGTTGCTGGCCGCTGCCGCCTTCGGCGCCCAGGCCCATCACGACGAACACGAAAGCCACAGCCACGGTGCCCATGAGCACGGTCACGGTCACCTCAACCTGGTACTCGACGGCAACCAGCTGATGATCGAGTTGCAGGCCCCTGCCGCCGATCTGGTGGGCTTCGAGCATGCCGCCAACACCGATGAGGAGAAAGCGCAGTATGCCAAGGCGGTGGCCCGCCTCCAGCAGCCCGACGCCCTCTTCCGTTTCGACCCGGCCGCCGGCTGCAAGCTGATCCAGCAGGAGCTGCAGGCCGCCAAGGAAGATCATGACCATGAGCACGAGCACGAGCACGAGCACGACAAGGCTGATGGCGCTCACGATGAACACCATCACGACGACGCGGGCCATGCGGATATGGGGGCCATGTACACCTATACCTGCGCTACCCCGGCCAAGCTCACCGGTCTCGAGGCCACCCTGTTCAGCCTCTACCCGAGCCTGGAGAAGCTGAGCGTGCAGGGCATACTGCCCACCGGCCAGACCGCCGCCGAACTGACTCCGTCCGCCAACAAACTGGGCTGGTAACACCATGAAACATGCCGTGGTTGAGATCCGTGATCTGGCCTTTGCCTGGCCGGGTCACGAAGCCGTCCTCGATCTGCCCGCCCTTCGCATCCACGAGGGTGAGCGCGTCTTCATCAAGGGCCCATCGGGTTGTGGCAAGTCCACCCTGCTCGGGTTGCTGGCCGGTATCCAGACCGCCAACCACGGCACCCTGGAGGTGCTGGGCCAGCCCCTGGCCCGGCTTTCCGGCCGCGCCCGTGACCAGTTCCGGGCGGCCAATCTGGGGTACATCTTCCAGCAGTTCAATCTGCTGCCGTTTCTCTCGGTGCAGGACAACGTCACCGCTGCCCTCACCTTTTCACCCGCCAAGCGGGCCCGCCTGACAGGGAGCCCCGAGCAGGAGGCGCGCCGCCTGCTGGCAGAACTGCAACTGCCGGATGAGGCGCTCCATCGCCCCGTCCACGCCCTCAGCATCGGCCAGCAGCAGCGGGTTGCCGCCGCCCGCGCCCTGATAGGCTCCCCTCCTCTGGTGATCGCCGACGAGCCCACCTCGGCCCTGGACACCGACAACCGGGCCGCCTTCATCCGACTGCTGTTCGAGGAGTGCGACAAGCAGGGGTCTACCCTGGTCTTCGTCAGTCACGATCCCTATCTGGAGCCCCTCTTCCCCCGGGTGGAGAACCTGCAACAGCTCAACCGGAGGGCGGCATGACCACACGCCATCATTTCGCAGCCCGTCCGGCCATCTCCCCTTCACTGCGGAGGCTCTCATGCTGAAACTCGCCCTGCAAAGTCTCTGGGCCCGTCGCCTCACCGCCGGGCTCACCCTGCTGGCCGTCGCCATCAGCGTCACCCTGCTGCTCGGGGTGGAGCGGGTGCGCAGTCAGGCACGGGACAGCTTCGCCAACACCGTCTCCGGCACCGATCTCATCGTCGGCGCCCGCTCCGGCCAGGTGAACCTGCTGCTCTATTCGGTGTTTCGCATCGGCAACCCCACCAACAACGTGGGCTGGGACTCCTACCAGGCAATCAAGGCCAGGCCCGGTATCGCCTGGACCATCCCCCTCTCCCTCGGCGACTCCCACAAGGGGTTTCGCGTGCTCGGCACCAACGGGGACTACTTCACCCACCTGAAGTACGGCAAGCAGCAGGCGCTCGTCCTGCGCGAAGGCCGCCCCTTCGAAACACCGTTTGAAGCGGTGCTGGGTGCCCAGGTGGCCGAAAAGCTCGGCTATCACCTGGATCAATCCATCGTCATCGCCCATGGCGCCGGCAACACCTCGTTCAGCCAGCACGACAACATGCCGTTCAAGGTGGTGGGGATCCTGGCCCCCACCGGCACCCCCATCGATCGCACCATTCATGTGCCGCTGGCGGGCATAGAGGCGATCCACCTGGGCTGGGACACCGGTCGTCACAGCAAGAACGTGACCCCGGAACAGGCGATGGCGCTGGATCTCACCCCCAAGACCATCACCGCCTTCATGGTGGGGCTGAGCAACCGGATCCTGGCGTTCCAGTTGCAGCGCAGCGTCAACACCTATCCCAGGGAGCCCCTAATGGCCATCCTGCCGGGAGCCGCTCTGCAGGAGCTCTGGGGGCTGATGAGCGTGGCGGAGACCGCCCTGTCGGTGATCGCGGGCTTCGTGGTGGTGGCGGGCCTCATCGGCATGCTGACCACCCTGCTCGCCGGCCTCAACGAGCGGCGCCGCGAGCTCGCCATTCTGCGCTCCCTGGGGGCGGGCCCTGCCCACCTCTTCCTGCTGTTGGCGCTGGAGGCGATGGCGCTCACCACGGCGGGCATCGCCCTCGGGGTGGCCGCGCTCTATCTCGGTCAGGGGCTTGCTAGCCCCTGGCTGCTCAGCCACTATGGCCTGCAAATGAGCCTGGGTCTGCCGAGCGCCTATGAGTGGCAACTGCTGGGCCTGGTCTGGCTGGCGGGCATGGTGATCGGGCTGCTGCCTGCCGCCCGCGCTTACCGCTACAGCCTGAGCGACGGCATGAGCATTCGCGTCTGACCCGACGCATCCGACCAAGAGAGAAGAACAGATGATGAAGTGGAAAATAGTGGCGCTGCTGGCCAGCCTGCTGGTGCTGCCTGCCATGGCTGCAGATTACAAGACCATCGACTGGGATATCCTCATCCCGGAGGGGGAAAAACTGCTGCCACCGCCCCAGGTCAGCCATGACGGCGACTTCTCCTCGGTGCCCCAGCCGGTGGGGGGCGTCAACAAGAAGCTGGACAATCAGGAGGTACGGATCCCCGGGTTCGTGGTGCCCCTAGAAGGGGATGCCAAGACCATCACCGCCTTCCTGCTGGTCCCCTACTTCGGTGCCTGCATTCACGTGCCGCCCCCGCCCACCAACCAGGTGATCTACGTGAGCTACCCCAAGGGAGCGCCGGTGGATGACCTCTGGGACGCCATCTGGGTCAAGGGCAAGATGCACACCGTCAGCTCCAGCCACGAGATGGCCACCGCTTCCTACTCCATGGACGCGGTCGAGGTCAGCGTCTACGAAGAGTGAGCCCCTGATGGCCTCCCCCGGGAGGCCATTTTTTATCCCGTGACGACCCCGGCAAAGGGATTGTTCATGGATCTGGTTGGAGTAACATTCACTACCAGACCTTGCCATCACGGAGCCAGCATGGCTGACCTGCCCCCCAAGAAAGAGAGTTCCATCCTGAGCAGCCAGGAGCAGACCCTGCGCCTGGCCCGCAGCCGCGGCATCGATGGCATGCTCACCCGCAACAGCGACAGCACCTTCGAGCAGCGCGCCACCTTCCGCCAGCTGGCGGAGCAGGCCACCCGCCAGCGCAATCTGGAATCCATCATGGTGATGGCCGCGCGCCACTGCGAAGAGACCGCCGCCGGCGGCGAGATAGACAGCGACTGGCTCACCCGCTTCCTGCAACTGGCCGAAGACATCAGCATGACCCCCATGCAGCAGTTGTGGGGCCGCATCTTCGCCCTGGAAGTGGCGACCCCGGGCCGCTTCTCCATCCGGGCCCTCAACACCCTCAAGGAGATGACCCAGCGCGAAGCCCAGCTGTTCCAGCGCATCTGCGCCCTCTCCTGCCACTACGAGGGCAGCGACGAGCAGCGCCTACTGCTGGGCATGCACAAGGGGGCCAGCCTGCTCAGTCGCGCCAAGGTCACCCGGATGGGGCTCGGCAAATACCGGGTGCCCTACAGCGCCCTGCTGCTGCTGTGCGATCTCGGGCTGCTGCACCGTGGCGAGCTCGAATCCGGTCCCCTGCCCGCCGACGGGGTTGAGCTGGCCTTTGGCAACCAGCGCTGGCGTCTGCGCCAACGCCAGAGCAACCTCACCCTGCTCTATTACCGGCTCACCCCCGTAGGCAACGAGCTTGCCCTGCTGCTGGACGAGCCCCCCCTGGAAGAGTACCTGCAGGATCTGAAGACCCTGCTCTCCACTCACCTGCAGATAGAGACCCAGATGCCGGCCCAGGTCAGCGAGCCGGATCTGCCCGCCTGAGGCTGGCGGAGGCCCCGGCCCCGCCTTGCCAAATTGCGAAACCCGCCACGCCATTGCCAAAACGGCTCCCAAAAAGCGAATCCTGACGGCAGGGGCGGACGCGAGCCCGGGCCATGTTCCCCCCTCTGCGGGTTTTGAGCGCAAAAGAGACATATAGAGCGCAATTTAAGCGTTTTTGGGCACTCTGGTGTACGAATTGCAACCAGACTCTCTTTCCTCTGTCAGGCAGGAAGTACCATGAGAGTCAATCAACCCGTTACCCAGCGTGAGCGCCTCTACCCGTCGCACCAGAACCTGATTTCCACCACGGATCTGGAGAGCCGCATCACCTATGCCAACGACGAGTTCTGCCAGATAGCCGGCTTCACCCTGGAGGAGCTGCAAGGGGCGCCCCACAACCTGGTCCGCCACCCCGACATGCCGCCCCAGGCGTTTGCCGACATGTGGCGCCATCTGCGGGAAGGCAAAAGCTGGATGGGCCCGGTCAAGAACCGCTGCAAGAACGGGGAGCACTACTGGGTCAACGCCTTCGTCACCCCCATTCAGGACGCAAGCGGCAAGGTGGTGGAGTACCAGTCGGTGCGCACGGCGCCGGACGACACGATCAAGCAGCGTGCGGAGCGGGTCTATGAAGAGATGCGCCGCGGCAAGACCCCCCGGGCCCTGCGCCTGCCTCCCTGCTGCCACACCCTGGGGATCCACCTCTGCCTGATGGCGCTGCTGGCCAGCCTGGTCACCCTCGGCTATCAGCACGGCCCGGGCTGGCCTCTGCTCATCGGCGCCCTGCCCCTGGTGGTTGCGCTCATCATCTGCCAGATCCTCTCCCGGCGCCTCGCCCGGCTGGAGACCCTGGCCCGCCACCGTTTCGACAACCCCTTGATGCAACTGCTGTATACCGGCCGGGTCGATCGTCTGGCTGCCGTCGAGCTCGCCATGAAGATGAATCAGGCCGAGTTCAATGCGGTGCTGGCACGCACCCAGCAGACCTGCCAGCAGATCGTGCAGGCGGCGCAGACGGATCTGAACAATGCCGAGTCCATCACCGGCAACCTGCAACAACAGCAGGCCCAGACCAACCAGGTCGCGACCGCCATCACCGAGATGACGGCGTCCATTCGCGAGGTCTCCCACAGCTCGAGTGCCTCCTCGGACAGCCTGGACAACACCGCCGTGCTGTTTCGGGAGGGCAATCGCAGCGTGCTCGATACCGTGGCGGCCGTGGAAGGGGTTCACGGCGAGCTGCTCACCTCCCGCGCCGTGATAGAGGCGCTAGCCAGCCAGTGCCGCGCCATCGACGGCATCCTGGACGTCATCAACAACATCGCCAACCAGACCAACCTGCTGGCCCTCAATGCGGCCATCGAGGCGGCCCGGGCGGGCGAGTCCGGTCGCGGCTTCTCGGTGGTGGCGGACGAAATCCGCACCCTGGCCATCAAGACCCAATCCTCCACCGGCGAGATACAGCAGATGATAAGCCTCTTGCAGGCCAGCGCCGACGATGCCCAGCAGGCCATGGCGCAAGGGGAACAGCTCTCCGCCAGTTGCCGCCTCAAGGCCGCCGCCACCGGCGATATCCTGCAACAGATAAGCGAACGCCTGTTGCAGGTGACCGCAGGCAGCAACCAGATAGCCCAGGCGGTGCAGGAGCAGTCCCTGGTCACCCAGGACATCCACCACAGCGTGCTGGACATCAAGCGTCTGGCCGACGACTCCAGCCAGGGCAGCCGCCACGCCGTGCAAGGCATCATTGCCCTCGTGAAGCAGCTCGGGGATCTGGAGCGGCTGGTACGCCAGTTCCAGCAGCATCCCGCCACCCGACCAACCAGCACCGCCCTGACCAGCAGCCAACCCCTGCTGGCCCGCTAAGCCTTCACGGAGGAAAGCAAATCCCATATCAAGACCGTGCGCTAACAATAAAAACGGGCCCCTGCCGTCACCGGCAGCGGGCCCCTCTTTTGGGTGGAGCATAGGAGTCTGAGCGGGTTTCAAATTCGAGTCCTCGACTGAACTCGCGGCTCTTTCGCCCCCTCCCAACCACCTGCTCGCCCTTGCCACGCCGACCCTCTCGGCTGCACCGCATGACCCTCGGCAGGGCAATGACCTCGCTCACTCCCCCATCCATACACCGTGAATGTTGGGCGTTGGGCCTTGAGCGTTGAGCGTTGAGCGTTGCGCCTTGAGATCCCTCTTATCCAACCTGACGCAGGCCCCGCTGGCCCCCCAATTTATTGATCTTGCCCGAGAAATCGCCCGATCCCTCTTCCCTAACCAGCTCCGTTCGGTAACATGGCAATCGGGATCACCTCTTGTCGGAGTCAGCCATGAACCAGACCGGAGCCACAGGAAAAGCGCAGCAGGCTGGAGGCTGAAATTCAGGGGCGGTAGCGTGTTTTCTGCCGGTTGGTGCAGAGCGCAGCGGCGCCCAACAGACGAGCATGGTCACATGAACCAGAGTGGGATAAAGATGGATGGGGTCGAACGGTAACTAAAAATTGGTGATGCAACCAAAGTCAGACTGGACTTCCAGCCACGTTGTATTGCTCATGGTGAGGTTGATGTCCCTCTCGGTTTTGGCGTTGAAATTCTATTTTCTGCTGCACACATGATCGATATTGAACGACCACCTCAAGAGTATATTGATTGGCAATGAGACCAAAATCCAGAGGGAACCTGGTCGAGAAACGGATGCATAATCGATGTGCCAAGAGAAACTGTCATCGCTCGGTGTTTTCAGTCCCATTGACCTAAATGGTTATTTTTGTTGCCGCAGAGTTTAGCGGTTGTATGTTATCAGCCCCTTGGTGGGCATTACTATTCACAAGGACGTGTCATGAAAAAATCCTCTATTGGTGCTGTGTTTTTACTTAGTTCAAGTGCGCTAGCCAACCCATATAAAAGTGAATTTGTTGATGTGGCATTTCAAATACAAGAAGGAAAAAATACATTTCAACTGGTCTGTCAACCCAAGCTCACCATGGGGGAGCTGCCCAAAAACTGGGTTGATACGTGCAATCAGATTGGCAAGAAGTTTTTGGAGTTGGCTGTCGAAAGCGGAATGAAGGTCGACCCCATTGACAACGCGTTTGGTTTGGCTGGTGAACTTGCTCAAAAAATGTCGAGTGACTTGCCAGAGAATGTGGTCCCCACACAAATTATTAGCCGTGAATTTGGTGGTTAATCACTGATAACAAGGTGCGAGAACCAATAAAAGCCGGGCTGGGGCGGTTTTCACTACGCTTCCTCAGCCCTTTTCCATTCAAGAGGAATGAAGGTTTCAGCACTGATTAACGTACTGCCTCTATCATGACTATCAGGGAATAATATGCAAGTCCGCACAATATCTTTACTCTTGCTCATTTTTTCCTGCTCGGTAAGCGCAACAGCGATCATGACTCGCACAGTTAGCAGGGATGATGGTTCGTTTATCTCCTATTATCTTGTCCAACATCTCCATGACACAGATACACTGCTGTTGATCCTGCAAGGCTCTGATTGCAATAGTGTCTTGAAAATAGAGTCCATACTCACCGAGTATAAAAATGTCTGGCCAGAAGCTGATGTGTTGCTAATCGAAAAGTACGGCATTAATCGCAAATTAAAATACAGTAAAGGTGCCGAACGCAAGGATTGCCCTGCCCAGTACCTTGAAAAGGACAATCCTGCGCAGCGGGTCGCGGATATCAAAACAGTGCTCGATATCGTTAGAAAAGATGGGCAATACAAGACATTTATCCTCTTGGGCGGCAGTGAAGGTGCCGTTATCGCCAACCGGGTGAGCGCAGAAGTTGACTATATCGATGCCGCTATCTCCTTTAATGGCGGTGGCCGCTGGTTTATCGATGACGTCTCACACAGCATCGCGGTAAAGCATAAAAACCCCGCTGCGGCGAAAAAAGAGATCGATGACTTTAAAGGGTTTGCCGAGCATGTTCTTCACAGCAACCCCTTTGAGATTGACGTCAGCGGGCATGGCTATCATTGGTGGCAGCAGATGCTCTCCATCGATCAGCTGGATACCCTTATAAAAGTCAATTCTCCTTTACTGATCATTCAGGGTGGAATGGATACTTCGGTATCACCGCAAAAAACAGATGAGTTGGTGCAGCGCCTTAAAGAACTCGGGAAGAACAATATCGAATATCGGCGTTACGAAGCACTCGATCATGGATTGAAAGACCGCGACGGGAAAAGCCTGCGCAAAAAAGTCGTGAGCGATATAAATTTTTGGTTAAGGTCGAAGCTAGGTAACCCAGCCAATAAATCCAGCGATAACTGATTGAAGCTAGACTGGCTGGTAATTGCCCTATTTATACTGTGATAAAAATTTATTAATTCACTCTCGCCGGAGTCAGCTATGAGTCAGACAAGAGCCACACCACAGGGAGAGCACAGCAAACTGGAGGCTGGAACTCAGAGGAGAAGGCGTAGCAATGTCTTCGCTTCCCATGACCGGCTACATGAATTTTTATATTGCGGTAATTGTTGCATTAAAAAGAACGTCAAACGAACACGTCCTACTTTAGAGCTTGACTGATAACACGTTGTTTTGAAATTTACTTTTCAGTGTAATTACCAGAGCGAGACGGTGTTATACATGAGACAGTACTAACATTTTAATACTATCTTCCATCTAATCATTGTTAGTCACATCAACGGAAAAATATGCTCAAATCAATAAACATCCAAAAGTTCAAGGGGATTCACGAGATAGATCTACAGCTTGGGGAAATCAATGTTCTCGTTGGCGGCAACAATGCTGGCAAAAGCTCCGTTCTCCAAGCAGTTCAATTCGCTGTATCCGTGGCTCAGACAACCAGTACACAAAATACGCGATGGACAGGGAATCGTATGCCTTCGTCGCTTAGCTCCAGTGACCTGATTTATTCCCCAATTAATGACATCTACTCACTTGGATTCAATGGTTTGCTCCAAGAAGATTTGGCCGAAGCAATTCAAATTGCATTTGAGTCTGAAATCGACCAAACAAAAGTAATAGTTCGTAAAGGCCGGAATAAGAATATTACGATAGCCATAGAAGGAAGGGTACTCGGTGAACAGCTCAGAAATTTAGAGGAACCGTTCTGCATCATCGTTCCTGGCCTCGCGGGTATTCCTGCTCAAGAAACCTACAAAACCCCAACGGTAGTAAGGCGGCTAGCGGCACGCGGTGACTCCAATTCCGTATTCAGGAATATTTTACTTCAGTTAAAGAAGCTTCCTGCTGATTGGGAAGGATTCGCTGAACTACTTGAAGAAATATATCCTGGCATTGATGTCGCGGTCTCATTTGATGAACAAGCAGACGAATTCATAAATGCAACCACTACTCAAGCTGGAATAACATTGCCGATTGATGCATCAGGAACAGGGGTTCTCCAAGCAATACAGATACTTTCGTATGTTTTTCTATTCAAACCAAAATTATTAATCCTGGATGAGCCAGACAGCCATTTGCACCCTAACAACCAGAGAAAGCTAGTTGAAATATTGTTAAAGGCACAATCTAAAAACGGCGCGCAGATTATTATTTCTACACACTCAAAGTATATAATTGACGAACTTTTAGATAGCGCTGCTATTTTCTGGATCAATAAAGGTGCCGTTGTAGACAAAATTGATAACAGTGAAGAGGCATATGTTCTTAAGTCTCTAATGGAAATAGGTGCGCTTTCCGAAGGCGAAAACCTCGGCGCGGAGGACGCAAAGGTAACCGTTATTACAGAGGACCAAGAGGCAAGTTACATAAAGTTATTACTGGCGTCCAATGACTGGAACATGGACGATATTGAAATATGGCCTTATCAAGGTTGCTCTAACGTTCAGGTCGCAAATGCTCTAATCAAGTACATACGCCGGAAAAGACCCGAGCAATTAATAATGCTTCATCGAGACCGCGATTTCTTGAGTCAACAGGAGCTTGATGACTATGCGTTGCGCATTGGCGACGATAAAACACGTCTGTTTGTTCCAGAAAAGAATGACTTAGAGGCATTTTTCTTGCGACAGCATCATTTTCTTTCGGTATACCCTGAATTAACGGCGGATGATTACAATGAAATCATTGATGCATCAATTAACGAAAAAAAGGCCGAACTTCTCGAGAAGTTAATAAACACAAGAATTGATGCGCTTCGAAAAAGAGGGGAAAAAGTAAACGAAGGAGCCGTAGCGGTGGAGTGCACAACTAACTTCAACAATAGTCCCATAGATTTCTCCCATGGAAAACTCTTGCTGCGATCCGTCAATTCTGCACTGCGTGCAAAAACAGGTGCTAATTCAAAGTTAGTGGCAAGCAGCCCCGCCCTAACAGCACCAATTCTTCAAGAAATTAAGAATGAGGTATGGCCGCAAAATGGCTAACAAACGCGTCGAGATGGACGCTTCAACAGCTGACGTCACAGTACTTAGGGTAGAATAGCGCAGCGTATTCGGATAATCGCGAATAATCCCGCTACGGCATCAGCAAGGATCGGGAAATCCCCTTGCGGGGCTGATATTGGCAGCCTTGAGGTGGCTCTTGGTTCACCGGTGCCACTATAAGCTGAATTTATAGTTTTTCCGCTATGACCCATTTTTTGCCTATAGTGGTTGCCGCCAGCACACAAATGCTTGTTGAGGCACACTTATCGGCCATAGGTCGCTTGCCAGATGTGCTACCGATTCCATAACACGCTCAGACAAAAAGAGGGTCGCTTTACCCTTGCGACCCCCGCCTGCACTCTATTTACTGCTTACTGCCCAGGTGATTACCCAGTTGCCGGGATAACAACCCAGCTCCTAAGATGGCGCAACTCAACAACTACAGGTAGTTCCCCTGCCGCAGGGCGGTCAGCAGCTCATCCACCAGCGCAGCGACCGGCTTGCCGGCATTCAGCAGATGGATTTCCGGATTTTCCGGCGCCTCGTAGGCGGAGTCGATACCGGTAAAGTTGCGAATTTCCCCCGCCCGCGCCTTCTTGTAGAGCCCCTTGGGGTCACGCTCTTCACAGACGCTAAGCGGCGCATCCACAAACACCTCGACGAACTCCCCTTCACCCACGAGATTGCGCACCAGTTGTCGCTCGGCACGGAACGGCGAGATAAAGGCGGTGAGGACGATAAGCCCCGCATCCACCATGAGTTTTGCCACCTCGCCGACCCGGCGGATATTCTCCTGGCGGGCGGCGTCATCGAAGCCGAGATCGCCGCACAGGCCGTGGCGCACATTGTCCCCATCCAGCAGATAGGTGTGCTTGCCCGAGGCGGCCAGCGCCTGCTCCAGTGCCCCCGCCAGGGTGGACTTGCCCGCCCCGGAGAGCCCGGTGAACCAGATCACCAGGGGCTTTTGCCCCTTCTGCTCGGCCCGGCTCTGTTTGTCGACGGCATGCTGATGCCACACGATATTGCTCATCCAACACTCCTTGATTGGCGCTCACGCCTCAATACTGACACTGTCCGCTACCGCGGGGAGCCGCCTCGCGATGAGGCGGCAAGGTGCTGATGCCCTGATATTGCGCATGCAACACCCCCTGATTGGCGCTCACGCCCGGATGCCAGTGCCCTGGCACTCCCCTGCATCATAAGCAGCCTTGATAAAAGCTGCGTTAACATAAGCAGCCCTTAACACATCCCCCGGTATCAGACCTTAAAACGGAAACAGCAGGGGCACCATGACGATCACCCCGATGCTGTAGGCCAGGGAGACCGGCAGGGCCAGCTTGAGATAATCCGGCATCTTGTAGTTGCCCGCCGCATAGACCATCAGGTTGGTCTGGTAGCCGTAGGGCAGGATAAAGCTGGAGCTCGCCCCGAACAGCACCGCCAGAATGAACGGCATGGTGGAGACGTCCATGCTGAGCGCCAGCTGGAATCCCATGGGGAACGCCAGGGCCGCCGCCGCGTTGTTGCTCATCAGCTCCGTCAGCACCAGGGTAAACAGATAGATACCCACGAAGGCGATAAAGGGACTGGCCCCGTTGAACTCCCCCATCAGCCAGTCGGCGATGAGCTTGGCCAGGCCGCTCTTCTCCAGCTGATCGGCGATGGCGAGCGCCCCGCCCACCACCAGCCAGATATCCAGGGGAAAGCGGCGGCGGATCTCGTCCAGGGTCAGGATCCGTGAAAACAGCAGCGCCACCAGCATCACCAGCAGCCCCTTGAAGAGCGGCACCAGATCGAGCACCGACAGGGTCAGCACCCCGAGGAACCCCGCCACCACGGCGGCGCTGCGTGTGGCATCGAGCCGGGTGGAGGCCTCCAGCCCGCTCACCACCACGAACTCGCGGGAGAGGGACTTGTTGCCCGCAAACTTGGGGCCGGGGGCCAGCAGCAAGGTGTCCCCTGCGTGCAGTTCAATCTGGCCGAGGCCGCCGGTGAGCTGGGTCTCGCCCCGGCGCACCGCCAGCACTACCGCATCGAAATGGGTACGAAACTCCGCATCCTTGATGGTCTGCCCCACCAGGCGCGAGCTGTGGCTGACGATCACCTCCACCAGATGCTGGCCGTTGAGGCGGTGCTGGCCGTAGAGATCCAGCCCCTTGAGCTCCTGCAACACGCCGACGCTCTCCACGTCGCCACAGAACAGCAGCATGTCCCCCTCGTGCAGCTCGTGTTCCGGCTGCACCGGGCAGATCACCTGGTTGCCCCGGATGATCTCGGCAAGATAGAGGCTTTTCAGGCTGCGCAGGCCGTTCTCCTTGACGCTGCGCCCGGCCATCGGCGAGCCGGGGCCCACCTTGGCCTCGAGAAAATAGCCGGATTCCCGGCTCATCTCGGTGTCCTGCTCCGGCAGGTGGCGGGCAAACAGCAGCACGGCGATAAGGCCGGTCAGCAGGGTCCCCGCCCCCACCATGAAGAAGTCGAACATGCCGAGCGGCTTGGCCCCCATCTTGATGAGGAAGCTGTTGACGATGAGGTTGGTGGAGGTGCCGATCAGGGTCAGCACGCCACCAAAGGTCGCCGCGAAGCACATGGGCAGCAGCAGCCGGGAGGGCGCATGGTTGGGGTTGCGCTTGACCGCCCCCAGCATGGACGCCACCACGGCGGTGTTGTTGACGAACGCCGACAGGAAGGCGGTGGAAAACCACACCTTCACCAGCACCTTGTTGAAGGAGCCGGTGCCCACCAGGTTGGCAAACCAGCTCATGACCCGGGTCTTCTCCACCGCGAGCGACACCAGCAGCAGCAACACCAGGGTCAGCAGGGCACTGTTGGTGTAGCCCGCCACCACGGCGTTGATGTCCGCCAGGCCGCTCAGGTAGGTGATGAGCACGGCGCCCGAGAAGAGCAGCGCCGGCCGGAGTTTGCCCTGGATCAGCAGGGCGACGAGGGCAGCCAGCAGACCCAGCACCAGGGATTGTTGCCAGGTCATGGGCTTACTCCTTGCCGGAATCGTTGCTGATGGTCAGCGCCTGCCAGTGGGGGAAGTGCTTGCGCACCAGGGCGTTGAGCTCCACTTCGAACTCGCTGTATTGCCCTGCCATCACCTTGGCCGCCAGCCCTTCCACTATCATGCCCGCGCCCACGGTGACGTTGGTCAGCCGGTCGATGAGGATGAAGCTGCCGGTGTCGCGGATCTCCTTGTAGGGGTCGAACGCCACCGGGTCGGTCAGGCTGAATTCGCACAGGCCGATCTCGTTGAGCTTGAGCTCGGAGGCGGGCAGCTCGTCGAGCTTGTTGATCTCGATACGGTGGCGGATGGCCTCCACCTGGCCACGGCTCTTCTTGGTGGCCAGCTTGACGTCATAGACCCGGCCCGGTTGCAGGGACTCTTCCCCCATCCAGACGATGTGAGCCAGCACGTTCTGGGTCACCTGGGGCTTTTTCGCCGCATCCACCAGCAGGTCGCCCCGGCTGATGTCGATTTCGTCCGCGAAGGTGACCGTGATGGCCTGACCCGGCAGGGCGTACTCCAGATCCCCGTCGAAGGTGACGATGCGGGTCACCGTGCTCTCTTTGCCTGACGGCAGCACGGCAAGCTTGTCGCCCACCCGCAGGATGCCGGAGGCCAGGGTGCCCGCGAAGCCGCGAAAATCGAGGTTGGGGCGATTCACGTACTGCACCGGCAGGCGCACCGGGTGACGCTCCAGCTCGCGCTCCACTTCGGCAGACTCCAGCAAGGAGAGCAGGGTCTCGCCCTGGTACCAGGCCAGCTTGTCGCTCGGGTTCACCACGTTGTCACCGTCCAGGGCCGAGACCGGCACGATGTGGATGGTGTCGACGCTGAGCTTCTTGGCGAATTCGCGGTACTTCAAGCTGATGCGATCGAACACCTCCTGGCTGAACTCCACCAGATCCATCTTGTTCACTGCCACCACGAACTGCTTGATGCCAAGCAGGCTCGCGATAAAGCTGTGGCGGCGGGTCTGATCCAGCACCCCTTTGCGGGCGTCGATCAGGATGATGGCCAGATCGCAGGTGGAGGCGCCGGTAGCCATGTTGCGGGTGTACTGCTCATGGCCCGGGGTATCCGAGATGATGAATTTGCGCTTGGCGGTGGAGAAATAGCGGTAGGCCACGTCGATGGTGATGCCCTGCTCGCGCTCCGCCTGCAGGCCGTCCACCAGCAGGGCCAGGTCCAGCTTCTCGCCGGTGGTGCCGAGCTTCTGGCTGTCGGACTCCAGCGCTTTGAGCTGATCTTCATAGATCTGCTGGGAGTCGTGCAGCAGGCGGCCGATGAGGGTGCTCTTGCCGTCGTCCACGCTGCCGCAGGTGAGAAAACGCAGCAGGCTCTTGTGCTGCTGGGCGTGCAGGTAGGCTTCAATGCCCTGTTCGCTGATGGCGGTCTGAATGTGGTTGTTCATGTTGCGATTCCTTAGAACATTTTTTAGAAATAGCCCTGACGCTTCTTCTGCTCCATGGAGCCGGCCTGATCGTGGTCGATGAGCCGCCCTTGCCGCTCGCTCGAGGTGGTGATCAGCATCTCTTCGATGATCTCCGGCAGGGTGGTGGCATTGGATTCGATGGCCCCGGTCAGCGGGTAGCAGCCGAGGGTACGGAAGCGCACCAGCTCCTGCTTCACTTCGTCTTCCGGGCCGATGGGCATGCGATCGTCATCCACCATGATCTTGATGCCGCCGCGATCCACCACGGGGCGCATGGCCGCGAAGTAGAGCGGGACTATGTCGATGTTCTCGAGATAGATGTATTGCCAGATGTCCAGCTCGGTCCAGTTGGAGAGCGGGAAGACACGGATGCTCTCCCCCTTGTTGACCTGGCTGTTGTAGACGCGCCACAGCTCCGGGCGCTGGTTCTTCGGATCCCAGCGGTGGGACTTGTCACGGAAGGAGTAGACGCGCTCCTTGGCACGGGATTTCTCCTCGTCGCGACGGGCACCACCGAAGGCGGCATCAAAGCCGTATTTGTTGAGCGCCTGCTTGAGCCCCTCGGTCTTCATGATGTCGGTGTGCTTGCTGCTGCCGTGCACGAAGGGGTTGATGTCCATGGCCAGACCGTCCGGGTTCTTGTGGACGATGAGATCCAGCCCGTACTTCTTGGCGGTCTCGTCCCGGAACTTGATCATCTCCTTGAACTTCCAGTTGGTGTCCACGTGGAGCAGGGGGAAGGGGATCTTGCCCGGGTAGAAGGCCTTGCGGGCCAGGTGCAGCATGACGGAGGAGTCCTTGCCGATGGAGTACATCATCACCGGGTTTTCAAATTCGGCGGCCACCTCGCGGATGATATGGATGCTCTCGGCTTCCAGTTGCTGCAGGTGAGTCAGTCGCTCGCGGGTGACACCTGCACGGATGCTCTGTGCATCGGATGGCTGCAGTTGGGTCAGTCTTTCACGGTCCATGTCTGGGTCCTCGGTTCATTGCTAACGCGCCTGGTCAGGGCGCGGTGTTGGTTCAGTTCGGTGCCGCCTTGGCCGCACCGTCAAATCGATTCGGGTCTCGCCTCTCAGGCCAGGCTCACCAGCTTGAGCTCGTGGCCGCTTTCTGCCTCCTGCCCTTGCCCCTGCTCGCCAAACCAGGCGAGTTGCTGGCGCAGGGCCACCACTTCACCGATGACGATAAGCGACGGGCTCACCGCCTGCTGGGCCAGTTCGGCCAGATCCGCCAGGGTGCCGGTCAGCACCCGCTGGCGGGCCGTGGTGCCCCGCTCGATGATGGCGATAGGGGTGGCGGCGCGTCGGCCATGGCTCACCAGTTGCTGCTGGATATGCTCGGAGCGCATCAGCCCCATGTAGATGACCAGGGTCTGGTTGGTGGCCGCAAGCTGCTGCCAGTCGGGCTCCTTGCCCTCCTTCTGGCAGTGGCCGGTGATGAAGACGGCGCTCTGGGCATGGTCGCGGTGGGTGAGCGGAATGCCCGCATAGGCGGTGGCACCGGCGGCGGCGGTGATGCCGGGCACCACGGAGAAAGGAATGCCCTCCTCGGCCAGCACTTCCAGCTCCTCGCCGCCACGACCGAACATGAAGGGATCGCCCCCCTTGAGGCGCACCACCCGGTTGCCCGCTTTGGCGTATTCCACCAAGAGGCGGTTGGTCTCTTCCTGGGGCACGCTGTGGGCACCCGCCTTCTTGCCGACCGACACCAGGGTGGCGTCGCGGCGCACCAGGTCCAGGATCTCGGGGGAGACCAGCTGGTCATAGAGCACCACTTCGGCCTGTTGAATCTGTTGCAGCGCCTTGAGGGTCAGCAGGCCAGGATCCCCCGGGCCCGCCCCCACCAGCACCACTTCCCCCACTTCGGTACGGGCTTTGTCCAGTCCCTCGTTCAGCCACTGCTCGGCACCCTGCCAATCGGCTTTCTCAATCAGACCGGCCAGGGTGTTGGAGGCAAAGGCGCGCTCCCAGAAGCGGCGGCGATCGGAGAGGGAGGCCAGCACCTGCTTGGCCCGGCTGCGCACCCGGCCGGAGAGCTCCGCCAGACCGCCAAGATGGCGGGGCAGCAGGCTCTCGAGCCGCTCGCGCAACAGGCGCACCAGCACGGGGGCCTTGCCGCCGCTGGAGACGGCCACCACGATGGGGCTGCGATCGATGATGGAGGGGAAGATAAAGCTGGAGCGCTCGGGGTCATCCACCAGATTGACGAACAGACCGCGCTCGGTGGCGCTCTGGTAGACCAGGGCGTTGACCTCGAGATCGTCGGTCGCGGCCACCACCAGGATCTGCCCTGCCAGGTGGGCCGGGTCGAAACGCGCCGCCACATGGGTGAAGCGACCGGCAAATTCATGGAACTCGGGCTCGAGTACGGGAGAGACCAGGGTGATCCGGGCACCTGCCGCCAGCAGCAGGCGCGCCTTGCGCAGGGCAACCTCGCCCCCGCCCACCAGCAGTACCGGGCGGCCTTCCAACCTGGCAAACATAGGTAAATAATCCATCAGGGCCCGCTCCTCGGCATCGCGACATCTGGGGCGACTATAGGCAGGAGCGCTTATCCCTCAAAATAATAAAAAATGCTCTTTAATGCGTTTTGGTAATTAGTAAAGCCGTGTGGCGGCAATAGAGAAGCGAATCTGCTTGTGGTGGATGGCACCAGACCCTAGGCTAGTGAAAGTGTTTCATAAGGAGCTTAATCATGAATGAGTCATTGATTGTATTGGGGATCTTCATATTCCTAGTACTCGCCACCCTGAGTGCCGGCATCAAGATAGTGCCCCAGGGTTACAACTGGACCGTGGAGCGCTTCGGCCGCTACACCCGCACCCTCTCCCCGGGCCTCAACCTGCTGATCCCCTACATCGACCGCATCGGTCACAAGATCATCATGATGGAGCAGGTGCTGGACATTCCGGCCCAGGAGGTGATCTCCCGGGACAACGCCAACGTCACCATCGACGCCATCAGCTTCGTGCAGGTAGTGGATGCCCGCAAGGCGGGCTACGAGGTCAATGATCTCACCAGTGCCATCCGCAATCTCACCATGACCAACATGCGGACCGTGCTCGGCGCCATGGAGCTGGACGAGATGCTCTCCCAGCGCGACACCATCAACGAGAAGCTGCTGCGCACCATGGATGCGGCCACCGCCCCCTGGGGCATCAAGGTGACCCGGATCGAGATCAAGGATGTGCGCCCGCCGCTCGCCCTGGTAGAAGCCATGAACGCCCAGATGAAGGCCGAGCGCCAGAAGCGGGCCGAGGTGCTGGAGGCCGAAGGGGTGCGCCAGTCCAAGATCTTGAAGGCCGAGGGGGAGAAGCAGTCCCAGATCCTGAAAGCCGAGGGTGAGCGTCAGGCCGCCTTCCTCGCCGCTGAAGCGCGGGAGCGGGCCGCCGAGGCGGAAGCCAAGGCGACCCACATGGTCTCCCAGGCGATCGCCGAGGGCGACATGCAGGCCATCAACTACTTCGTGGCCCAGAAATACACCGAGGCCCTGGCCCGCATCGGTGAAGGCCCCAACAGCAAGATCATCATGATGCCCCTGGAAGCGGGCAGCCTGATAGGCTCGGTGGCGGGCATGGCCGAGCTGTTCAACAAAGACGGCAAGGCGGGCAAATCATGACAGCCCTGTTCGAGGGGCTGACCCACTGGCACTGGCTGGGGCTCGGCTTCGTGCTGCTGGCCATCGAGGTGATGGGGTCGGTGGGCTTTCTGCTCTGGACCGGCATCGCCGCCCTGGAGGTGGGGCTCTTGCTGCTGGTCTGGCCCTTCGGCTGGCAGGCGCAGTTGCTGCTCTTCGCCCTGCAATCCCTGCTCACCACCTGGGCCTGGTGGCGCTGGCAGCATCGCCGGGATCGCTCCGGGCTGGATGCCGCCGCTCCCATCAACGAGCGGATGCAAAGCTACATGGGCCGCGAGCTGACCCTGCTGGACGAGGTCAGCCAGGGGATGAGCCGGGTGCATCTGGACGACACCGTCTGGACGGTGCGCTGCAACGCGCCGCTGCCGGCCGGCAGCCGGGTCAAGGTGGTGGGGGCCGACTCCCACATCCTGCTGGTGGAACCCCTCGGCTGACCGGGCAACGCCCCGCCATGGCCATAAAAAAACGGGCCCGGCGCGAGTGCGCCTGGCCCGTTTTTCAATGAGGTGCTGGCTTAGTTGGCCTTGGCATCGCTCACGGCAGCTTCAGCCTTGGTGGCCACGTCAGCGGCAGCCTTCTCGACAGTAGCGGAAGCTTCGGAAGCAGCCTTCTCGACGGTAGCAGACGCTTCGCTAGCGGCTTTCTCGACAGTGGCAGCAACGTCTGCGGCCGGGGTCGCAGCCGGAGCGGCAGCTTCTTCTTTCTGACCACAGGCGGTCAACATCAGACCCAGGATACCGGCTACCAGTACTTTGTTCATGTGCATACCCTCAAAAAAAGATGGAGAGATGGTGCAGGGACCATCACTGTACGCCCCGGCTCCTGTCGGCACACCGGCCGCTGGAGCCCGAAGGCGCGCGAAATATATCCCCATATGCGGCCGATGAAAACGCGTATCACAATGATATTTTCTCGTTGGCATGATAAGAAACACTGCTGCAACGACAAATATTAATATAAAACACCCATTCATCACCAAATTCGCACAACAAATCGCCAATTACCTGACGATTGCCAGTCAGCCATTGTCTTTCTGTCAGGCTCTCGGCGCTGTCGGATAACGCCGTCAGTCAGACAGCTTCTGACAAGGCAGGCGCCGCCCCTGCTGGTCGCTCTCCCGGGCCAGGTCCAGCAAGGCCATCACCGCCAGGGCCTCGTCGGCCGGCACCGGGTTCTCCCCTTCTCCCCGGATGGCGGCGCAGACACCGCGATAGTAGGCGCCGTAGTCCCCCGCCTCGCCAGCCACGGTCTGCTGCACGAGCTGACCGTCCCGGATCTGGCTGAGCTGGCCGGGGGCGGGATCCACACCCCAGTCCGCCGCTGGAGGCCGCTTGCCCTCCTTGAGCTGCTCCTCCTGCACGTCCATGCCGAACTTGATGAAGGAGCCCTGACTGCCGTGCACCACGAAGCGGGGCATCACGGCCGACACCAGACAACTGCCGTGCAGAATGACCCGCATCTCGCCGTAACCCAGCACCACATGGAAGTAGTCGTCCGCCAGGGCCCCGGGGCGCTGCTTGCCCAGATCCGCCTGCAACCAGTCCGGCTGGCCGAACAGCTGGAGCGACTGATCCAGGATATGAGGGCCGAGATCGAACCAGAGACCGGAGCCCGGGCCGCCCGCCTCGCGCCAGCGCTGGCGCACCTCGGGGCGATAACGGTCGAAGTGGGATTCGAACTGGGCAACTTGCCCCAGCGCCCCCTCCGCCAGCAGACGGCGCACCGTGAGGAAATCCCCGTCCCAGCGTCGGTTGTGGAAGATGCTGAGCAGCCGCTGCTGCTTCTCCGCCAACTCGACCAGCGCCTTCGCTTCGGCCAGATCCAGGGCAAACGGCTTGTCGATCACCACGTGCTTGCCCGCCAGCAGGGCCTCGCGAGCGATGGGGGCATGGGTGTCGTTGGGGGTGGCGATCACCACCAGATCGAGGCTGTCATCGGCCAGCACCTGCTCCAGGGTGCCGACCCGGGTGCCGGGCAACGCGGCCTGTACCTTGGCGGCATCCCGGCTCACCACCCAGCGCAGGGTCAGGCCCGGGGTCGTGGCCAGGAAGGGGGCGTGAAAGGTCTGTCCTGCGAAGCCGTATCCCACCAGGGCGGCGTTGATTGTGTGGCTCATCCGGTTTTCTCCACGGGTCTGTGATCATGCGAGGCAGGCGGGTCGCCTGAAAAAGAGAAGGGGGCTCAAGGCCCCCTGAGTGTGCTCATCAGAGCACAGGATTTATTGCAAACACAAGCGCCGGCCCTGGCGGGTCATCAGCATCACCAGCGGGGGCAGCAGCAGCCACATGTGCAGGGCCAGCTGGCTCAGGGGATCCGGCATCAGCCAACCGGTGATCCCCACCAGGGCGCCGGAGCCGCTCATCTGGAACAGGCCGAGCAGCGCGGCCGCAGTGCCGGCGCAGTGGCCGAAGGGGGCCAGCGCCATACCCGCGGCGGCGCCCAGGATCATCGCAAAGCCGATGCTGGAGAGGAACACCGGGCCCATCATGGCCAGCGGGTGCGGGATGTGCATGGCCAGGGTCAGGGTGATGGCGGAGAGCAGCAGCACCAGCAGGCCAATGCGCAGGGTCCGTCTTGGCCCTACCCGGGCGATGAAGCGCGGGGCCAGGAAGCAGGCCAGGATGTTGAGGGCCGCATTGGCGGTGAACCAGTGACTGAAGCCACTCATGTCCAGCCCCAGGGTCACCATCAGTTGTACCGGCGCCGCCGTCACGTAGGCGAGGATCACCGCCATCGCGAGCATGCACAGCGCCGCATTGAACAGGAAGCTCGGGGAGCGCAGCACCGGGCTGTAGCGGGACCAGCTGATGAGCGGGCCAGCACTGCTGGTCTCCTCAGGGCGGGTTTCCGGCATCCGCCACAGCAGCCAGCTGCCGACCACGACGGCGTAACCGGCCATGAACCAGAAGTTCGCCGACCAGCCCGCCTTGGCGGTGAGCCAGCCACCCAGCAGGGGCGCCAGTGCGGGGATAAAGCAGATGGCACCGTTCAGATAGGAGATCATCTGACCGCTCTTCTTGGGGCCATAGCTGTCACGGACCACCGAGAAGGCGGCCACCGAGGTGGCGCAGGCCCCGAAGCCTTGCAGCACCCGCGCCAGCATCAGCTCGCCCAGGCTGGCAGCAAAGCCGGCTGCCAGGGCGCTCAGGCCATAGAGCAGCACGCCCCCCAGGGCGATGGGTTTACGCCCGTAGCGATCGGCGAGCGGCCCCACCAGCAGTTGCCCCAGCCCCATGCTGAACAGGAACCAGGTAATGGTGCCCTGCATCAGGGTCACTTCGGCCCCCAGCTGCTCGGCCATCTGGGGAATGGCAGGCAGATAGATGTCGATGGCCAGCGGGCTGAACAACACCAGGAGTACAAGCAAAAGAATCAATGGCATCAGTCACCTCAAGCCCTAGGAATATCGATTGGGCCGCGAGTCTACTGACTCAGAGTAATGAATTGAAATGGTATTTAATCACTTCGGTTATTCCCTGCTGGAAACATGTATCTCTTCTACCTCTCAGGGGGTGGAACCCGGATCCCCCGTTGGCACCGGATCCCGGGCAATTGGCGCTTTTACTAAACCCCTCCCCCGCATAGAATGCGCAGATTATTTTTGCGGAGGTGTGTGATGAACAAGCTTGTCCTGGCAACAGGGAACCAGAAAAAGGTGAAGGAATTGGCCGCCATGCTGGCCGATATGAAGATCCAGGTGATCCCGCAGAGCGAGTTTGCAGTCTCCGATGCCGACGAGACCGGCACCACCTTCGTCGAGAATGCCATCATCAAGGCCCGCCACGCCGCCCGCGTCACCGGCCTGCCCGCCGTGGCCGACGACTCCGGCCTCGAAGTGGATCTGCTGCACGGCCGCCCCGGCGTCTACTCCGCCCGTTTTGCCGGTGCCGGTGCCAGCGACAAGGAGAACATCGACAAGCTGCTGGCCGAGCTCAAGGGCGCGCCGGATTACCTGAAAAGCGCCCGCTTCTGGTGCGTGCTGGTCTACATGCGCCACGCCGACGATCCCACCCCCATTATCTGCCAAGCGAGCTGGGAGGGGATGATCATCGACGAGCCCCGCGGCCAGCACGGCTTCGGCTACGACCCCGTGTTCTTCGTGCCCGACCACGACTGCACCTCGGCCCAAATGCCGGCGGAGCTAAAAAACCAGCTCAGCCACCGTGGCCAGGCGCTGGCCAAGCTCAAAGCGGCCCTGGCAGCGGTCAACTAAAGCGCTGTCTCCCGCCGCGTTGTCATCTACAATGGGGGCCGTCGGCCCCCGTTTCATTCGCGGCGCCCCGCCCGTTGTCACCGGCAACCAGGGCCACCCGACCCCTTTTGATTGTTGAATACTGGAAATCCCATGCTGCAACTGCCGCCCCTCTCCCTCTATATCCACGTGCCCTGGTGCGTCCAGAAGTGCCCCTACTGCGACTTCAACTCCCACGCCCAGAAGGGGGAGCTGCCCCACCTCGAGTACGTGGCGGCCCTGCTGGAGGATCTGGAGCAGGATCTGCACTGGGCCCAGGGGCGCCCCCTCTCCTCCATCTTTATCGGTGGCGGCACGCCGAGCCTGCTCTCCGTCGACGCCATGCAAGCGCTGCTGGACGGGGTGCGCGCACGCATCGCACTGACCCCGGACTGCGAGATCACCATGGAGGCCAACCCGGGCACGGTGGAGGCGGACAAGTTCGCCGGCTTCCAGCGGGCCGGTATCAACCGCATCTCCATCGGGGTACAGAGCTTCCAGCAGGAGAAATTGACCCGCCTCGGCCGCATCCACGGCCCCGAGGAGGCGCGCAAGGCCGCCGAACTGGCCCACGCCATCGCGCTTCCCACCTTCAACCTGGATCTGATGCACGGCCTGCCGGATCAGAGCCTGGACGATGCGCTCTACGACCTGCAACAGGCCATCGACTGCGCGCCGCCGCACCTCTCCTGGTATCAGCTCACCATAGAGCCGAACACGGCATTCGCCTCCAAGCCCCCCACGTTGCCGGAAGATGACACCCTGTGGGACATCTACGAGCAGGGCCACGCCATGCTGACCGCCCAGGGCTATCAGCAGTACGAGATCTCGGCCTATGCCAAAGAGGGGTATCAGTGCCGCCATAACCTCAACTACTGGCGCTTTGGCGACTATCTGGGGATCGGCTGCGGCGCCCACGGCAAGGTGACGGATCTTGCCAACCAGCAGATCCTGCGCACCGCCAAGGTGAAGCATCCGAAAGGTTATCTGGATCCGAACCGCCCCTATCTGGACAGCCAATGGCAGGTGAGCGCGGACGATCTGCCCCTGGAATACTTCATGAACCGGTTCAGACTGTTTGAACCGGCCCCCAAGGCGGAGTTCGAGGCCTTCACGGGGCTACCGCTGGAGCGGGTAGAGACCATGCTCGCCATCGCCCGGACCAAGGAGCTGATCGAGGATCTCGGCGACAACTGGCAGCTCACCCCCCTCGGCCATCGCTACCTCAACGTGCTGCTCGAACTCTTTATGGATGAGTGAAAACTTGTTCACGATCTTGCTGCGAAGCCGTGATCAAGGTTCATGCACTGCTCGGAATCCTCACGTATGTCTAACGCTCCGGTTCCTGCGCTGCTCTTCACCTTTCTGACAGCTTCTCGCGACAGGTCGTGAGCCAGTTTTGTAAAACCGTGTTTCTACATAACAATCAGGGCGCCATTGGCGCCCTGATTGTGTTAACTGATGCCTTGCGGCAGGAACCCGCTCAGCAGCAGACGCTTACCATCTGCTGCTGGCCGGGCTCCCACCGCTTGCCGTGCTTGGCCTTGCGCTGATAGCTGCCCTTGCCCTTCTTGCTCGGTTCGACCCGGGCCTGGAACAGGGGGGAGGTCACCAGTGCCTTGAGGTGGTTGTCCTGAATGATGCCGCGCTGATGTTCGCAGGCGGGTTCGGCGGTGACACAGGTCACCTTCTTCTTGGCCATATGGGCTCCTTGATGGGGTTGTCATGTTTGCCTATCGCCCCTGTCTGGAAGGGCCGGTGGCGAAAAACGCGCCGATTGTGCACCTCTTGCCTCCCCCGTGCAAGCTGTCAGGCGGGGTGATAGATAACCCGCACCAGGCCGCTTGGCAGCACGGCGCTTGACACCGTTCTCAGCGCGCCGGGCAGGGATCCTGCAAAGAGCGGGATCCCGCCCCCCAGGGTGACCGGTACCCAGAACAGGGTCAGCTCGTCCACCAGGGCCCCCTGCAGACCCTGCCTCACCAGCTCCCCGCCATCCAGATAGAGGTGACGGCTTCCCCCCTGCCACAACTCTTCCAGCACCTGCGCCAGCGCCCCCTGCCGAAAGGAGACCCGAGGACGGGGGTCGGCGGGCCTGTGGGTCAGTACCACCAGCGGCTTGTCCCCGTAGGGCCACTCGGGAAAGGCGCTCACGATATCGTAGGTGTTGCGCCCCATCAGCAGGGTGTCCGCGCTCGCCATCAGGGCACTGTAGCCGGTCTCCTCCGGCCCGTCGCCACCATAGGGGGCCAGCCATGCCAGATCGCCCCCCTCCCCGGCGATGAAACCGTCGAGGGAGAGGGCGAGAAAGGCGGAGACCCGGGGCCGGCGCAGCTCAGTGCTCATGGTCGTGGTGCTCATGACGGGAGGGGGCACCGGACTCCAGGGTCTCGAGGATGGCGCAGTGCTCCGCCGAGCGCGGGCCGCCGCAGCAGATGTCGGAGAGGGCCTTCAGGTTCTCGCGAAAACGGGTCAGCTCCAGGAGCTTCTGCTCCACCTGTTCGAGCTTGGTGTCAGCCACCGCCTTCACTTCCTGGCAGGTGACCTTGGCCTTGTTGGTGTCCAGGGCGAGCAGCTCGCCGATGTCCGCGAGGGAAAAGCCCACCGACTTGGCGCGGATGATGAACTCCAGCCGCCGCTTGTCCTGCTCGCCGTAGAGGCGATAACCGGATTCGTTGCGAATGCCCGGCGAGATGAGGCCGTTCTTCTCGTAAAAGCGCAGGGTGTCGGCCTTCACCCCGCACGCCTTGGCCAGTTCACCGATCCGATACATGGTCCTCTCCCCCCGCATGACATTCCCGACATGGTACTCAATATAAACCGGCCTCCACTATCACCTCTTTGCCCGGCGATTGCCAGTCAAAGGCAGGAAAGCAGCAGCTAACCCCTCACTTGCCGGCCATTTATCCCCAAAACACTGAAAAGACAAACGTTTCACAAAAATTCACCAGAAAACGTTTAACGCCGCATCCCACAAGGGTTTGTCTCTTTAAAAAATCCACCACAGGTCACATTTTTTGTGTAGAATACGCGCCCACAAGAGAGCGTCGCGTCAAGCGGGCATTTCCTAAAACGCTTTTGCCAACGGCGCCCCGGGCGAGAGTGGTTTGCGAAATCCCCCACTTCCATTTATTTGGGGACTCTCTGTGTGTTGAGCCTCGCCTCCCATGGAACGGTCCCCGTTATGCTGAGGACGATAGTGTGATGGAACAAGCTCGACCCATTCGCCGTGCACTGCTGAGTGTGTCTGACAAGACTGGCATCCTGGAATTTGCCAAGGCACTCGACGCGCGTGGTGTGGCCCTGCTCTCCACCGGTGGAACCGCCAAGCTGCTGGCCGATGCGGGCCTGCCGGTGACCGAGGTGTCCGACTACACCGGATTCCCCGAGATGATGGACGGCCGGGTCAAGACCCTGCATCCCAAGGTACACGGCGGTATTCTCGGCCGTCGCGACCGGGATGACGCCATCATGGCCGAGCACGCTATCTCCCCCATCGACATGGTCGTCGTCAACCTCTATCCCTTCGCCGCCACCGTGGCCAAAGCCGGTTGCACCCTGGAAGACGCCGTCGAGAACATCGACATTGGCGGCCCGACCATGGTCCGCTCCGCTGCCAAGAACCACAAGGACGTCACCATCGTCGTCAAGGCCTCCGACTATGACCGCGTCATCGCCGAGATGGATGGCAACGGCAACAGCCTGACCCTCTCCACCCGCTTCGATCTGGCCATCGCCGCCTTCGAGCACACCGCCGCCTACGACGGCATGATCGCCAACTACTTCGGCACCCTGGTGCCCTCCTACGGCGAAAACAAGGAAGGCGACGAAGAGTCCCGCTTCCCCCGCACCTTCAACAGCCAGTTCATCAAGAAGCAGGACATGCGCTACGGCGAGAACAGCCACCAGGCTGCCGCCTTCTACGCCGAAGAGCAGGCCGCGCCGGGCTCGGTGGCAAGCGCCATCCAGCTGCAGGGCAAGGCCCTCTCCTACAACAACATTGCCGACACTGATGCGGCGCTGGAGTGCGTGAAGGAGTTCAGCGAACCGGCCTGCGTCATCGTCAAGCATGCCAACCCCTGCGGCGTCGCCATCGGTGACGACCTGCTGGCAGCCTACGATCGCGCCTACCAGACCGACCCCACCTCGGCCTTTGGCGGCATCATCGCCTTCAACCGTGAACTGGACGGCGAGACCGCCGCGGCCATCGTCGCCCGCCAGTTCGTGGAAGTGATCATCGCCCCCAGCATCAGCCAGGCAGCCCGCGAGGCGGTCGCCGCCAAGCAGAACGTGCGCCTGCTGGAGTGCGGCCAGTGGACTGCCCCGGCGCAAGGCTTTGACTTCAAGCGCGTCAACGGCGGCCTGCTGGTGCAGGAGCGCGATCTGGGCATGGTGACGCTCGGGGATCTGACCGTGGTCAGCCAGCGTCAGCCCACCGAGGCCGAGTTGCAGGATCTGCTGTTCTGCTGGAAGGTCGCCAAGTTCGTCAAATCCAACGCCATCGTCTACGCCAAGAACGGCCAGACCATCGGCGTCGGCGCCGGCCAGATGAGCCGCGTCTACTCTGCCAAGATCGCCGGCATCAAGGCCGAGGATGAAGGGCTGACCGTGGCGGGCTCCGTCATGGCCTCCGACGCCTTCTTCCCGTTCCGCGACGGCATCGATGCCGCCGCTGCCGCGGGCATCTCCTGCGTCATCCAGCCAGGTGGCTCGATGCGCGACCAGGAGGTGATCGACGCCGCCAACGAACACGGCATGTGCATGGTGTTCACCAACATGCGTCATTTCCGTCACTGACAGCCCAGGGCCGCCGATGGCGGCCCTGCCTCTTTAGCACCGGATCCTTTCCACTGGCAGTGCCACCGCAGCGCCAGTGAACTCAGACAGAAGCGAGCGAGACGATGAAAGTACTGATCATTGGCAACGGCGGCCGTGAACACGCCCTGGCCTGGAAGGCCAAACACTCCCCCCTGGTGACCCAGGTCTTCGTGGCACCGGGCAATGCGGGCACCCAGCTTGAGCCGGGCATCGAGAACGTCGCCATCCAGGCCACCGACATCGAGGGCCTGCTGGCCTTCGCCAAGGCGAACCAGATCGGCCTCACCATCGTCGGACCGGAAGCCCCCCTGGTGAAAGGGGTGGTCGATGCCTTCCGCGCCGCCGATCAGACCATCTTCGGCCCGACCGCCGCCGCTGCCCAGCTGGAAGGCTCCAAGGCCTTCACCAAGGACTTCCTGGCCCGCCACGCCATCCCGACCGCCGATTACCAGAACTTCACCGAGGTGGAGCCGGCGCTGGCCTATCTGCGCGAGAAGGGCGCCCCCATCGTCATCAAGGCCGACGGTCTGGCCGCCGGCAAAGGGGTGATCGTCGCCATGACCCTCGACGAGGCGGAAGCGGCGGTGCGTGACATGCTCTCCGGCAATGCCTTCGGCGATGCCGGCGCCCGGGTGGTGATCGAGGAGTTCCTGGACGGGGAAGAGGCGAGCTTCATCGTGATGGTGGACGGCGAGCACGTGCTGCCCATGGCCACCAGCCAGGATCACAAGCGCGCCTTCGACGGCGACACCGGCCCCAACACCGGCGGCATGGGGGCTTACTCCCCGGCGCCCGTGGTGACCGACGAAGTGCACCAGCGCGTGATGGAGCGGGTGATCATGCCGACCGTGCGCGGCATGGCGGCCGAGGGCAACGTCTACACCGGCTTCCTCTACGCCGGCCTGATGATCGATGCCGAGGGCAACCCCAAGGTGATCGAGTTCAACTGCCGCTTCGGCGACCCAGAAACCCAGCCCATCATGCTGCGGATGCAGTCCGATTTGGTGGATCTCTGCCTCGCCGCCTGCGCCGGCCAGCTGGATCAGAAGGAAGCCGTCTATGACCCTCGCGCCGCCATCGGCGTGGTGCTGGCAGCGGGTGGCTATCCCGGCGACTACGCCAGCAACCACCCCATCAGCGGCCTGCCGGTGGACGAAGTGGCAGGGGAGAAGGTGTTTCATGCAGGCACCCGCCTGGAAGGACACACCAGCCTGACCCAGGGTGGCCGCGTGCTGTGCGCTACCGCCCTCGGCCACACGGTGCAGGAAGCCCAGCAGCGGGCCTATGCCCTGGCTGGTCGCATCCAGTGGGACGGCATCTTCTATCGCAAGGACATCGGCTGGCGTGCCATCGAGCGCGAGCAGGCCGAATAAGGGCCGGATCCCGATCACTCAAAGGGCCTGCGGGCCCTTTTTTTGTTGCACGGCGTCTGTGCGGGCAGTGGAATCGTCCATGCATAATGACTTTAATAAACAAAAACACCGTAAAAGCTCACATAACGTTAAAAAACCGATGCGTGATAAATAATGGCAGCATGATTCACTGCCTGCGGCCCCCTTCCCGGGCCAGATGCGCGCCCTTGTATCCCCTGCAGGAGGCGAGATCCGGTGGCCGTTCTCTTTCGGCTACATTCCCACAGCAATCCCCTGCACAATTCGTCACAATTGGTCGCACTTTCTTCATACAATGATCGCCCTTTCATGGCATCATGATGCGTGAAACCGCACTCAAATGAGTGCTATAACAACCTGCAATCTCGTCGTCTCATAAGGAAATCCCATGCTGAAAACTGTGCGTCCCCTGCTGCTGCCCCTGATGTTCGGCCTGATGGCCCTGCCTGCCATGGCTGGCGATCTGGAGCAGCCGATGAAGAAGATCGGCTTCAACTACAAGCAGGCCGTCAAGGCTGACGACGCGGCCACCATGGAGAAATACATCAAGGAGATGAAGGCCCAGCTGGACGTCGCCAAGGGCAAGAACATGCCCGCCGCCAAGAAGGAGAAGTTCCTGGAAGGCATGACCGAAGTGCAGACCGAGCTGGATGCCAGCCTGGCAGCCCTCCAGGCCGGTGACGAAGCCAAGGCGCGCGAGCACCTGGCCAAGGTCAACGACCTGAAGAAGGAGTACCACAAATATGCCAAGCAAAAAGGCTGATCCCTTCCACTGGGATGCTCTGGTGCGCCTCACCCACTGGGGTGTGGCGGCCATCTGTATCGGCAACCTCTGGCTCAACGAGGCGGGCGAGGAGTGGCACGAGCGGATGGGATACGCCGTCATGGTGCTCATCGGCATACGCCTGCTGTGGGGGCTCACCTTTGCTCGCGGCCACGCCCGCCTGCGTGCCCTCATCCCGAGCCGGGAGGATTTTCGCCATCAGGCCGACGCCCTGCGCGAACGGACCCCGCCCACCCCGGGCCATCACGGCAGCGGCAAGCTGGCAGTCTGGGCACTCTGGCTGCTGGTACTCGCCACCGCAGGGACCGGCTGGTTCCAGAACACCGAGACCGGCTTCGATCTGGGGGCGGACGACTGGCACGAGTGGTGCACCTGGGCACTCCAGGGCATGATCGCCCTGCACCTGTGCGCCATCGCCTACACCTCCTGGCGCCAGCGCAGCAACCTGGTCACCCGCATGCTGCCAGGGCGTCGTGCCCGGGCCAGTGGCGGGCAGCAGGAACCCAACGTCTGAACGTTCACGGGGCCCTGCGGGGCCCCTGTTCATCCCCTTCGCTACCTGCTTGACGGGATCTCGCACCGATCTGCCCCCCTCTGCCCCCTCCTGCTGCCACCGAATGGCATGAAAGCATTTTCATTCACATTTCTTAATTAATTCAGCCTGTTCGATTTTCAACCACGTCGATTTCATGAATGCTACGGAGCTGAACGAGGTTGTTTGTTGTCCGTTCGACTACACGACAGTGATACGTCAATAACAAGATCGAAGGGAAAATCGTCATGCACAACACACTGTTTCGAACCGCCCTGCTGGCGGCGGCACTCGGCTCTTTCAGCCACACTGCCAGCGCCGAAGGAGTCATGGTTCACCTGTTCCAATGGAAGTTCAACGACATCGCCAACGAGTGCGAGACCGTGCTCGGGCCCAAGGGGTTCGGTGGCGTCCAGATCACCCCGCCCGCCGAGCACAAGCAGGGCAGCCAGGTCTGGTGGACCGTCTATCAACCGGTCAGCTTCAAGAATTTCAACAGCTTCGGCGGTAGCGAGGCAGAGCTCAGAAGCATGATCGCACGCTGCAACGCGGCCGGGGTCAAGGTCTATGCCGACGCCGTCTTCAACCAGCTGGCATCGGGTTCGGGCACCGCCACCGGCGGCGGCAGCTACAACTCGGGGCAATACCAATATCCCCAGTTCGGCTACAACGACTTCCATCACAGCGGCGACATCACCAACTACGGTGACAGCAACAACGTCTGGAACGGCGCCCTCTACGGTATGCCGGACCTCAATACCGGCTCATCCTACGTCCAGGATCAGATCGCCACCTACATGAAGACCCTGCTCGGCTGGGGCGTGGCGGGCTTTCGCATCGATGCGGCCAAGCACATGGCGCCGGCCGATGTGAAGGCCATCCTCGACAAGGCGGGCAGCCCCAGGGCCTACCTGGAGGTGATCGGCGCAGGCGGGGAGTCCCCCGACATCCAGCCGGGCCGCTACACCTATATCGACACCGTCACCGACTTCAAATACGGCACCGATCTCGCCGCCAACTTCAACGGCCAGATCAAGAACCTCAAGACCCTGGGCGAGAGCTGGGGCCTGCTCCCCTCCAACAAGGCCTTCGTCTTCGTGGTCAACCACGACCGCGAACGCGGCCACGGCGGTGGCGGCATGCTCACCTTCATGAGCGGTGCCCGCTACGATCTGGCCAACACCTTCATGATGGCCTGGCCCTATGGCTGGAAGCAGGTAATGTCGGGCTATCGCTTTGAAAACATGGGCACCTATGAAACCGACAAGGGGGCGCCGGGCAGCACGCCTTGCACGGACAGCCAGTGGAACTGCGAACAGCGCCGACCGACCATCATGAACATGGCCCTGTTCCACAACCGGACCGAAGGCCAGCCCGTCAGCAACTGGTGGGACAACGGCAACAACCAGATAGCCTTCAGCCGCGGTGACAAGGGCTTCGTCGCCATCAACAACGAGAGCGGCAGCCTGGTGGCCTCGGTGCAGACCGGCCTGCCGGCCGGCGAGTACTGCAACCTCCTGGGGGGCAATGACTACTGCAGCGGCGGCTATGTCACCGTCGACGGCAGCGGCAAGGCCAGCCTGAACGTCCCCGGCATGAAGGCGGCCGCCATCATCGCCGGTTGCACCAAGGCCAGCCCCTGCGGCGGTTCCGTCCTGCCGGGCAACAAGTTCAGCAGCATGAACCTGCGCGGCACCCACAACGCCTGGGGCAACACCCCCATGACCGTCGATGCCAACCGTGTCTGGTCCGCCACCCTCACCCTGACCGGCAACGGTGACGCCACCGGTGCCCAGCGCTTCAAGTTCGACGTCTTCGGCAACTGGGCCGAGAACTACGGCGACAACGAAGGGGATGGCATCGCCGACAAGGGCAGCAGCAAGGATATCCTGGTCAGCGGGGCGGGCACCTACCGCATCACCCTGAGCGAGAGCGATCTGCGCTACACGGTCACCCCCCTCACCAGCAACCAGGCACCGGTCGCCGCCCTCTCCCCCAAGACCCTCAGCGTCAAGGCGGGGGAGAGCGTGGTGTTCGACGCCTCCGCTTCCAGCGATGACGGCGGCGTGGTGAGCTACAGCTGGTCCAGCGGGGGCACCGCCGCCACCGAGACAGTCCGGTTCGATACCCCGGGTACCCATACCGTGACGGTCACCGTGACCGATGCGGAAGGGTTGACCGCCAGTGCCAGCGCCACCGTGACCGTCACCGATGACAACGGCACCTACGCCAGCGTACTGCCCACCCTGAACTTCCGCGGCACCCCCAATGCCTGGGGCTCCCTTGCCATGACGCTGGTCGCCGACAATCAGTGGGAAGCCCTGGTCACCTTCGACGGTCAGACCAACCAGCGCTTCAAGTTCGACGTCAAGGGGGACTGGACCCAGAACTACGGCGACACCAACAAGGACGGCGTGGCCGAACTGACCGGCAGTGACATCCTCACCCCGGTCATCGGCCAGTACCGGGTACGTTTCAACGATCAGACCCTGCAATACAGCCTGACTCCGGTGAGCGTCACCTATGCCAAGAATGTCGCCAGCCTCAACATTCGCGGCACCACCAACAACTGGGGCACCACCCCCATGTCCCTGGTCGGGGATCACCTCTGGCAGGCCAGCGTCACCTTCACCGGCAGCGGTGATGGCAACGGCAGCCAGCGCTTCAAGTTCGACGTCAAGGGGGACTGGACCCAGAACTACGGCGACACCAACAAGGATGGCGTGGCCGAGCTGGCCGGGGCAGACATCACCACGGCAGTGGTCGGTGCCTATGTGGTGCGCTTCAACGACCAGACCCTGGCCTACAGCCTGAGCGCCCAGTAAGGCTGGACACACGCCAGGGCCATTTCGCCCCGGCGCCGAACCAGGCCTCCCGCCATCGGCGGGAGGCCTTTTTCATGGCCCCATGACCCGTTCCCCGCCAGCCTGTCGGCAGGCATACTGCTCCTTCATCCCCATGCAGGAGCACATATGAAACAGTTGAACACCCTCAAGGCCGAGGGACGGATCGAGGAAGCCCGTCAGCACGGTCTGCTGCAACTCATCGCGCACCCGGCCCACGCCGAGCTGCATTACGAAGTGGCCGGACTGCACGACATGCTGGGGCGAGAGGCACAGGCCATTCCCCTCTATCAGAAGGCCGTGTCGCTGGGGCTTGGCGAGTCGTCGCTGCGCGGAGCCCTGCTTGGACTAGGCAGCTCCTATCGCACCACGGGCCGTCATGCCGAGGCGCTGGCCACCTTTGACGAGGCCCTGTCCCGCTTCCCCGATGCCGTGGAGTTCAAGGTGTTTCGTGCCATGACCTGCTACAACCTGGGGCGCAGCAAGGAGGGAATGGAGACGCTGCTGGGGATCCTCGCGACCACCACCACGGATCCCGCCCTGTTCCCCTACCGGCGCGCCATGGCACTCTATGCCGAGGATCTGGACAGGCGCTGGTGAGCGCCAGAAACGACAAAGCCGCTCAAAAGAGCGGCTTTGTCTGAAAATGGTGGCCCCTGGGGGACTTGAACCCACGACCAATCGATTATGAGTCGACTGCTCTGACCAACTGAGCTAAGGGGCCATTGATGCTGGTTAGCGGCGTGGATTATAGGGGATGGCGGATACCCCGTCCATAGTCAGATCAACCACTTGGCGAGATTTCATCCATATTCAAGCGGTTCCATGACCCCTCTTCACGCCCATGCCACCACGGATAAAACAAAGCCCCGCATGGCGGGGCTTTTTGTTGCTATGTCAGGCTGACAAAACCCGGGACTACTCGTCCAGGAAGCTGCGCAGCACTTCCGAGCGGCTCGGATGGCGCAGTTTGCGCAGGGCCTTGGCTTCGATCTGACGGATACGCTCACGGGTGACGTCGAACTGCTTGCCCACTTCCTCGAGGGTGTGGTCGGTGTTCATGTCGATACCGAAGCGCATGCGCAGTACCTTGGCTTCCCGTGCGGTCAGCCCGGCCAGCACTTCGCGGGTCGCGTTGCGCAGGCTCTCGCTGGTGGCCGCATCCGCTGGCAGAGCAAGGGTGGTATCTTCGATGAAGTCGCCCAAGTGGGAGTCTTCATCATCACCGATGGGCGTCTCCATGGAGATGGGCTCCTTGGCGATTTTCAGTACCTTGCGGATCTTGTCTTCCGGCATGCCCATGCGCATGGCCAGCTCTTCCGGGTTCGGTTCACGACCCATCTCCTGCAGCATCTGGCGGGAGATACGGTTGAGCTTGTTGATGGTCTCGATCATGTGCACCGGGATACGGATGGTACGGGCCTGATCCGCGATGGAGCGGGTAATGGCCTGACGGATCCACCAGGTGGCATAGGTCGAGAACTTGTAGCCGCGACGATATTCGAACTTGTCGACCGCCTTCATCAGACCGATGTTACCCTCCTGGATAAGATCCAGGAACTGCAGACCGCGGTTGGTATACTTCTTGGCGATGGAGATAACCAGACGCAAGTTAGCCTCGACCATCTCTTTCTTCGCACGGCGGGCCTTGGCCTCACCAATGCTCATGCGGCGGTTGATATCCTTGATCTGGGCAATCGACAGACCGGTCTCTTCTTCGATCTGCTGCAGCTTGCCGATGGAACGCAGTACTTCTTCGTCCATCTCGAGCAGGCGGGGAGACCACGCCTTGCCGGCCTGCTTCTGGTATTCGAACCAGGCAGTTTCGCACTCGTTGTTGGTGAAGGCCGCGACGAAGGTCTTCTTCGGCATCTTGGCCTGCTCAACGCAGAGCTTCATGATGATGCGTTCCTGCACGCGGACACGCTCCATCATCTCCCGCATGTTGTTCACCAGGCGATCGAACTGCTTGGGCATCAGGCGGAATTGACGGAAGACATCGGCCAGCTGGGCGATGGCATTCTGGGTGTCGTCGTGGGCACGGCCATTCTGCTGAATGGAGAGACGAGTCACCTCGTACTGGGCACGCAGTTCACCGAATTTCTCGCGAGCGACTTCCGGATCCGGGCCACCGTCGCCGTCATCGTCGGAGTTGTCACCGTCTTCGTCTTCGTCCTCATCTTCGTCTTCGTCTTCGTCGGCGAGGTCGTCCTCGCTGAGCTCGGAGCCGATATGAGTGGCGGTCGGCGCCACGTCATCCACTTCGTTCGGATCGATGAAGCCGGAGATGATGTCGGACAGGCGAAGCTGCTCGGCTTCGTACTTGTCGTACTGTTCGAGCAGGTAAGTGATGGCTTCAGGGTACTCGGCGACGGAGCTTTGTACCTGGTTGATACCGTCTTCAATCCGCTTGGCGATGTCGATCTCGCCTTCGCGGGTCAGCAGTTCGACGGTACCCATTTCCCGCATGTACATGCGGACGGGATCGGTCGTGCGACCAATCTCAGATTCAACAGATGCCAGAGCCTGGGCCGCTGCTTCGGCAGCGTCCTCATCGGCGGTACCACCTTCAGCCATGATAAGGTCATCGGCATCCGGAGCGTTTTCAACCACTTGAATGCCCATATCGTTGATCATCTGAATGATGTCTTCGATCTGGTCTGAATCGACAATGTCTTGCGGGAGGTGATCGTTCACCTCGGCATAGGTCAGGTAGCCCTGTTCTTTACCTTTGGCAACGAGGAGTTTAAGCTGAGACTGCGGGGTTTGCTCCATAGAACTCATCCGGTTGGTGTTGCTAGGTTGCGCGTACAGTGCGCTGCTGCGCAAATAGCCAATTCTAATAGAAAACCGCCAGACATGCTATGTCTGGTTGCGGCGTTGGTCATGAGAAACCCCTGCCCGCAGTGTTGTCGGGGCCAGGTGGTTATAAAGTGTTTGCTTTCAATCCCGTCTATTCGGGCAACGCTATTCATATTGGGACTGCTCACTCAAATATCAAGCCCCACTCTCATTTCTTTTCTCAATCTGCACCTCTCTGATCAGCATCATCAGCTCCTGAGTTTCCTCAGAGCTTAGCCCTTCCTGCGCCACCTTGGCCTGCAATTCTTCGATCCGTTGCTTCAGGAAAAGGTTGATGAAACCGACAAAGGTATCCTGCAATTCTCCCAGAATATCGGGCTCCTGGTCGAGCTTTACCTCTTCAAACAGGTCATGCATCGCCAGTTGGGCAAGTATTTCTCCCTCTTTTGTGCCACGCCAATGCTCCAGCAGGATACCCGTTGTCACTCTCGGCTGGATCAGGATCTGCTGGTGCAGTTGCAGCAGGAAAGGGATCCCCTGCAGGCGCAGCCCGGCCAACTCGGGCATGGCCGGCAGCTCGGCGGTGATCGCCGGATACTGCACCATCAGGGCCAGAGCCCTGCGGATCGGCGTCAGCTTGGTCGCCTTGGGTTTGTTGACTTCCACCTTGGGCTGGCTGTTGCGGGCAAACAGCTCGGTAATCCGCTGCTTGTTTTCTCCCCAACGCATCATGCTGGAGAGTCGGGTAATCAACCCCTCACGAGTGAAACCTTCCGGTACCCGACGAATCAGCTCGGCGGCCTTGTTGGCCACTTCAAACTTGCCTGCCTCACCGGAAAGAGCCGCATCGCGCCCGAGGCGTTCGAACATGAAATCCGCAAACGACTGGGCCTTGTCGAGCAGCGCTTCGAACCCCTCCTTGCCGATCTGGCGTACCAGCGAGTCGGGATCCTCGCCATCCGGCAAAAAGACGAACTTGAGTTCACGGCCATCCTGCAGATGGGAGAGCGCGTTATCCAGCGCCCGCCAGGCCGCTTCCCGACCGGCGTTGTCGCCGTCGTAGCAACAGACCACCTCTGCCGTGGTACGGAACAGGGTGTGGATGTGATCGCTGGTGGTCGCAGTCCCCAGTGCCGCCACCGCATAGTCGATGTCGTACTGGCCGAGCGCCACCACATCCATGTAGCCTTCCACCACCAGGATCCGGCGCGGATCCTTGTGTGCCTGCTTAACCTCATAAAGGCCGAACAGCTCTCGCCCCTTGTGGAAGATGGGGGTTTCGGGGGAGTTCAGGTACTTGGGCGTGCCATCCCCCAGCACTCGGCCACCGAAGCCGATGACCCGGCCGCGTTTGTCCCGGATCGGAAACATGATGCGATCGCGGAAACGATCGTAGCTGCCCGGGCCGCTGTCACGGGGGATCAGCATACCGCCCGAAATCAGCAGTTGTTCGTGATCCCTACTGGCGCCAAAGCGGCGACGCACCTGATCCCAGTCCCCAGGGGCATAACCGATGTTGAAGCGCTTGACCACCTCGCCAGTCAGGCCCCGGCCTTTCAGATACTCCACCGCCTGAGGCGCGTTCTTGAGATTGCTCTCGTAGAAGCGCGCAATCTGGTTCATCAGCTCGAACAGATCCTTGCTGACGGCTGGTTGGCTATGGCTTGATCCACCCGCCGTTTGCTCACGGGGAACCTGCATACCGTGCAGGCTTGCCAGCTCTTCGATGGCATCGGGGAATTCCAGGCCGTCGTACTCCATGACAAAGCCGATGGCATTGCCGTGGGCACCACAACCGAAACAGTGATAGAACTGCTTCTCCTGGCTGACGGTAAAGGAGGGGCTTTTTTCGTTATGAAAAGGGCAGCAAGCCTGGTAGTTCTTACCGGCTTTCTTCAACCGCACACGGGAGTCGATCAACTCGACTATGTCCGTGCGTACGAGCAGATCATCGATAAAGGATTGCGGGATCCTGCCAGCCATAACCGTCCTGTTTCATTGCATAGGAAATAAAAAAGCCGCGCATTCCAATGGGAAGCACGGCTTCTTCGACCAAACAAGAGAGTTGCCTGTTACGCCAAGCGGGTTTTCACCTGAGCACTGACGGCGCCGACATCGGCACGCCCCTGAATTTTTGGCTTCAAGACAGCCATGACTTTACCCATGTCAGCCATGACGGCAGCACCACTTTCAGTGATGGCTTGCTCGATCAGGGCGGCAATTTCGTCTGCGGTCAGCTGTTGTGGCAGGAACTCCTGCAGCACAACGATCTCGGCGGACTCTTTGTCGGCGAGATCCTGGCGACCGGCAGCTTCAAACTGGCTGATGGAATCGCGACGCTGTTTGACCATTTTGGTCACGACGGCGAGGATCTCTTCATCATTGAGCTCGACACGGGTATCGACTTCACGCTGCTTGATTTCTGCCATCAACAAGCGGATAGCACCCAACCGAGGCTTGTCTTTGGCAAGCATGGCGAGCTTTTGCTGATCCTTGAGTTGATCCTTCAGAGACACGGCATGATCCCTTGATTAGTACAGGCGGATACGACGTGCGTTTTCGCGGGACAGCTTCTTGGCGTGACGCTTGACAGCGGACGCTTTGGCGCGCTTGCGAATGGTAGTCGGCTTCTCGTAGAACTCACGGCTACGAACTTCGGACAGGATACCGGCCTTTTCGCAAGAACGCTTGAAGCGACGCAGAGCAACGTCAAACGGCTCATTTTCACGGACTTTGATTACTGGCATGTGCCTTTCACCTCAGTGATAAATTGTTAGCTGACCTTCAATCGATCAGCATGTCTTAAAATGGTGCGAAATTATACTCTGGACAGGGAATGAAAGTAAACCCGCAGAGATCGCTCTGGTTTAAAAAACCCGCGAAGGTTACCATAGCCGTCTCATTTTAGCAGTGAAATTTTTTAGCAATGCGTGTATTGGGCATAGAGACATCCTGTGACGAAACCGGGATCGCGATCTTCGATGATCAAAAAGGGATCCTTTCCCACCAGTTGTACAGCCAGGTCAAGCTGCATGCGGACTACGGCGGCGTCGTTCCCGAGCTCGCCAGCCGGGACCATGTACGCAAGACGATCCCCTTGATCCAGGCCGCCTTGAAAGAGGCCGGACTTGGCAAGGATGACATCGATGGCATCGCCTATACCGCAGGGCCTGGTCTGGTTGGCGCCATCCTGGTCGGGGCTACCATAGGCCGCTCGCTGGCCATGGCCTGGGACAAGCCGGCCATCGCCGTTCACCACATGGAAGGTCACCTGCTGGCCCCCATGCTGGAAGAAAAGGCACCCGAGTTCCCCTTCGTGGCGCTCTTGGTTTCCGGCGGCCACTCCATGCTGGTTCGGGTCGATGGTATCGGCAGCTATCAGCTGCTGGGCGAATCGATCGACGATGCCGCCGGTGAGGCGTTCGACAAGACCGCCAAGCTGATGGGTCTGGATTATCCCGGTGGCCCGCTGCTCTCCCGGCTGGCAGAAAAGGGCACCACTGGGCGCTTCACCTTCCCCCGTCCCATGACCGATCGCCCTGGGCTCGATATGAGCTTCTCCGGCCTCAAGACCTTTGCCGCCAATACCATAGCAGCCAATGGCGACGACGAGCAGACCCGTGCCGACATCGCCCGGGCGTTTGAGGATGCGGTGGTCGACACCCTGGCCATCAAGTGCCGTCGTGCCCTGAAAGAGACCGGTCTCAATCGTCTGGTCGTGGCAGGCGGCGTCAGCGCCAACCGTCATCTGCGCGCCCAGCTGGCCGAGCTGATGGAGAGCCTCAAAGGTGAAGTCTTCTACCCGCGCACCGAATACTGCACCGACAACGGCGCCATGATCGCCTATGCCGGCATGCAACGCCTGAAAGCGGGAGTCTTCGAACCCCTCGTCGTCAAGGCCGTGCCGCGCTGGCCGCTGGATACCCTGGATCCGGTGTGATCCTGACGATCCACGACAAAAAGAAAGGGGCCTGCGGCCCCTTTTTCATCTTGATGACGGTATTCATACCCGTTTAGTTGGTGCGGAACAGCGCCTCAATGGACAGCCCCTGCCCCAGCAGAATTTCCCGCAGACGGCGCAACCCTTCCACCTGGATCTGGCGCACCCGCTCGCGGGTCAAACCAATCTCGGCGCCCACGTCTTCCAGGGTGGCCGGTTCATAGCCGAGCAGACCGAAACGGCGGGCCAGCACTTCGCGCTGCTTGGGATTCAGCTCCTCCAGCCAGTGCACTATGCTGCTGCGCATGTCATCTTCCTGGGACTCCAGCTCGGGCCCCATTCCGCGCTCGTCGGAAAGTACATCCAGCAGCGCCTTGTCGCGATCGCCACCAATGGGAGTATCCACCGAGGTGATCTTCTCGTTGAGCTTGAGCATGCGATTCACATCGTCCACAGAGCGATCCAGTGCAGAGGCGATATCCTCGGCGGTCGGCTCATGGTCGAGACGATGGGAAAGCTCGCGCGCAGTGCGCAGATAGACGTTCAGCTCCTTGACCACATGAATGGGCAGACGAATGGTACGGGTCTGGTTCATGATGGCCCGCTCTATGGTCTGGCGGATCCACCAGGTGGCATAGGTAGAGAAACGGAAGCCTCGCTCGGGGTCAAACTTCTCGACCGCGCGAATAAGACCGAGGTTGCCCTCTTCGATGAGATCCAGCAGCACCAGGCCGCGGTTGTTGTAGCGCCGGGCAATCTTGACCACCAGGCGCAGGTTGGATTCAATCATGCGCTTGCGCGCCGCTTTGTCGCCACGCAGGGCACGGCGGGCGTAGTAGACTTCCTCTTCGGCCGTGAGCAAGGGGGAGAAGCCTATCTCCCCCAGATAGAGCTGGGTGGCGTCCATTACCTTGTTCAGCTCTGGCGCCATCAGTTCATCGGAAATGGTCTCTTCGGCTTCGGCCGCCACTTCCTGAACCTCTTCTTCCTCCTGAACCTCCAGCTCCTCGTCGAACTCTAACTCTGCATCCTGCATTACCAGTTGTTCTTGGCTCATGATATCTCTCCCTGACCTACACCAGAGTAAGACTCAGCTCTCTGAGTTAACGCTTTGGCAAATAGCCCATCGGGTTGATCGACTTGCCTTTGTACCGGATTTCAAAGTGCAAGCGCACATCCGGCGCATCCGTGCTACCCATATTGGCGATAACCGCTCCGCCCTTCACGGTGTCTCCCTCCTTGACCCTCAACTCATCGTTGTGAGCGTAGGCGGAGAGGTAGTCATCGTTGTGCTTGAGAATTATCAGCTTGCCATAACCTCGCAGTGCACTGCCCGCATAGACCACTTTGCCGCTGCTCGCAGCGTAAATGGGTTGGCCCTTCTGGCCGGAAATGTCGATGCCCTTGTTGCCTTGTTCCGCAACGGAGAAGCCTTCAACGATCCGCCCTTTGGTCGGCCAATGCCAGGAGAGTGTTGACGAGGAACTGACGGTTTTTTGTTCTTTCGCCTGAGCGTATGCTGTTGACGAGGCAGGAGCAATCGTTTTCTGAGCAATAAATGGTGTGGTCGTACCTGCCGGAGCCGTGGCCAGGGGTTTGGGCCCCGTGCTGGTCACCACCGGTGTGGTTGCTGCCACCATCTGACCACCCGAGGAACCCGCTCCCCCCACATTGAGCACCTGGCCCACGTGCAATGCATAAGGAGCCTGGAGGTTGTTGCGCTGGGCCAAGGCCTGGTTGGAGAGACCGAACTGGCGACCGATGCTGCTCAAGGTATCGCCACGGCGCACTTCGTAACTGCCAGACCCCGTCACGCTGCCACGACTGACAGGGCTGCCGACGGTTGCCACCGCCATGGGGGCGGAAGCGCCATCGAGCCTGAGCTGCTGGCCGGGATAAATGTTATAGGGGGGAGTGATGCCATTGATGCTGATAAGCGAAGCCACATCCATGCCAGAACGAAATGCAATGGAGTAGAGAGTGTCTCCTTTGACCACGGTGTACCCGTTGCCTGCAATGCCGGGCTTGGTCATACCTTGACGCACGGGGATGGTCGAAGCGACCTGATCATTGCCCAGGCTGTGCACCGGAGCCGCAGTCTTGCTGGAGGAACAGGCAAGCAGCAGCCATGACAACACGACGACACCGCTACCTTGCCAAACACGCGAACACATAGTGGATCCTTAACGACTAAACCAGAAATAGGCCGCAACGGCCAAACCAATACAGAGCCAGCCCAGCACATCCACATAGTGCATCAGCTTGCGCTCCATCTTCTCGCCGCCCCAGCGCATCAGACCTGCAACCAGGAAGAAGCGCATGCCACGACCGATCAGCGAGGTCAGGATGAAAGGCAACAGTGCCATGTGGAGCAAGCCAGCCGTGACGGTAAACACCTTGTAGGGGATCGGCGTGAAGCTGGCAATAAAAATAACCCAGATGCCCCACTGCGCGAACCACTGCTCGGCCAGGGCAATCTTGTCCTCATAGCCAACCGAGGTCACCAGCGGCTGCACCACAGGCTCCCACAGGGCATAGCCGAGCAGATAACCAAACAGGGCGCCCAACACCGAAAAGAGGGTGGCCAGCGCGGCATAGTGCCAGGCGCGATGAGGTTTGCCGAGCGCCATGGGCGCCAGCATCACATCCACCGGAATGGGCCAGAAGATGGATTCAATAAAGGCGGTGATGGCCAGATACCAGGGGGCATACTTGTGGCGTGCCCACTGCATCACCAGAACATAAAGGCGGGAAAACAACTTCACTCGACATCTCCGTCAATCAGGGGAACGAAACGTACCGGCTCCAGGATCCGGCTGGTGAGCTGGGAGCCCGATCGCTCGATGAGCTGCAGGGTCTGCTGGCCATCACCCACCGGCAACACCAGACGACCACCGTCAGCCAGCTGATCGGTCAGGGCCTTGGGGACCTCACTGGCCGCCGCAGTCACCAGAATGGCGTCGAAAGGGCCCTTGTTGGGCCAACCTAGCCACCCATTACCATGCTTGGCCGACACATTGTGCAGATCGAGCTGGCGCAATCTGCGCCGGGCCTGAAACTGCAGCGACTTGATCCGCTCCATGGTGTAGACATGCTCCACCAGATGGGCCAGTACCGCCGTCTGGTATCCCGATCCCGTCCCGATCTCCAACACATGGGCTGGATCGTTCTGGATCAGCAGCTCGGTCATGCGCGCCACGATGTAAGGCTGGGAGATGGTCTGCCCATGGCCGATAGGCAGGGCCGTATTGTCCCAGGCCTTGTGGGCCATGGCCTCATCCACGAACAGCTGGCGCGGCACCTTCGCAATCGCCGCCAATACGCGGAAATCGCGGACATCCTGGGCAATCAGTTGATTCAACAGGCGCTGTACTATCACAACGTCATCCCTGCAGATCCAGCCACGCGCCCAGGGTCGACAGACTGCCGTAGGCCGTCATGTCGATGGTCAGGGGAGTGATGGAGACATAACCCTGCTCGATGGCGGCAAAGTCCGTTCCCTCTCCCGCATCCTGCTGGTTGCCGGGGGGACCAATCCAGTAGACCGGCTGACCACGGGGATCCTCGGTGCGGATCACCGACTCCGCCCGGTGGCGATTGCCAAGGCGAGTCACCCTGATCCCCTTGATCTGCTCGAGCGGCAGATCCGGTACATTCACGTTGAGGATCTGATCCGCAGGCAACGGATGCACCATCAGCCCCCGTACCAGCTGGGCGGCGTAGTGGGCTGCACTGGCGAAATGGGTCTTGCCCACCAGCGAAACGGCGATGGAGGGGAAACCAAGATGACGCCCTTCCGTTGCAGCCGCCACCGTCCCCGAGTAGATGACGTCATCCCCCAGGTTGGCCCCGTGATTGATACCGGCCACCACCATGTCGGGCTCAGGGCGCAGCAGTTCGTTGACCGCCAGATGAACGCAGTCGGTCGGCGTCCCCTTGACCGCATAACTCTTGATGCCGTGAAAACTGGACGCATCGAGGCGGGTGACCCGCAGCGGCACTTCCAGCGTCAGGGAGTGACTGGCACCGCTGCGGTTGCGATCCGGCGCCACCACCACGACCTCGCCACAGGCACGCAACGCCTCGCAGAGGGCGCGAATGCCCTCGGCGTGTACCCCATCGTCATTACTGACCAGAATTCGCATCGGTTGGGTTCCTGAAACCGTGATCGGCCTCTTCGGCCTGCATTAACTCGCGTACCACGCTGGTGGCAAAGGCGCCGGCCGGCAGGAAGAACGACAGGGTCAGCACCTCGTCCTCCCGTTGCCAGCTCATCTGCTCCGGCTTGAGCAGCAGCGGGCGCCTGTCCTGATCCAGCCCGGCTTTCTCCAGTCCTTCGCACCAGTCACCATAAGGAGCCAGCACTCCTTGCTCGAACTCGGCAGCAGCGCCCTGGCTCGCCAGACGGCCACGGCCCCACTGGGGAGCGGTCAGCTGCACGTCTCCGGAGGCAAGGCGCGCCTCGAGCTCGGGGGTCACGCTCTCTTCGCTGAAGATGGAGTGGCTGCCCTTGAGCATCACGCAGTCGCCGGCCAGCAGCTGATGGGCCAGTCCCTGCTCGATGCGGGCGCTGACGATGGCATTGAACAGCATGCTGCGGGCGGCGGACAGATAGAGGGAGCGCTTGTTGCGATCCTTGATCCGTTTGCCGGCGAACATCGCCTTGGCGGCCTCCAGGTTGTTGCCACCGCGGCCGAAACGCTGCTCGCCGTAGTAGTTGGGCACCCCCTGGGTTGCAATCGCCTGCAGACGGGATTCCAGCCCGTCGGCCTGCTCCAGCCCGGTGAGGCGCAGGGTGAAGTGGTTGCCCTTGAGATAGCCGACCCGCAGCTTCTTGTTGTGGCGCTTCACCTCAAGGATCCGGATGTTGTCGTTCTCGATGACCGAGAGATCCGGCTCGCCCTTGCCCGGCAGATGGATGCCGAACCACTGTTCGGTCACCGCATGGCGATCTTTCAGACCAGCCCAGGTCACCGCATTGCGGGCAACCCCGGCCGCATCGGCCAGCAGGCCAGCCACCCAGGCGGTATTCTCGCCGGTTTTGCGTACCCGGACGAAGATGTGTTCCCCCTCGCCGCAAGGTGCAAACCCGAGATCTTCATTGACCACGAAGTCGGCGGCCTCGGCCTTGAGGATGCCGCGAGCAGTGGGCGTCCCGTGCAGATAGGCAAGTTGTTCAAGCATCATTGTTTCACCAGCAAGACGACGGCTTCGGTGGCGATCCCTTCCTTGCGCCCCGTGAATCCGAGTTGTTCGGTGGTGGTCGCCTTGACGTTCACCCGGTTCAAATCACATTGCAGATCCGCGGCCAGCACAGCGCACATGGCGTCGATATGGGGGGCCATCTTGGGGGCCTGGGCGATGATGGTCACATCCAGGTTGCCGATGGCATAACCTGCGAGCTGCACGCGGGCAAAGACATCCCGCAGCAGGATGCGGCTGTCGATGCCCTTGAATTCGGCTGAGGTATCGGGAAAGTGGCGGCCGATGTCACCGGCGCCGATGGCGCCCAGCAGGGCATCGCTCACCGCATGCAGCACCACGTCGCCATCGGAGTGGGCCAGCAGGCCCTGTTCATAGGGCACTGCCACCCCGCCCAGCATGCAGGGACCGACCCCGCCAAACTTGTGAACATCAAAACCATGTCCGATCCGCATCATGCCTGTGCCCTCCTCAATACACGGAAATCTGTCTCATCAAAACCATGTCCGGTGCGGATCATGCCTGCTCCTCTGGGGATGAATCGGGTCGTGCCGACCGGCACGCACGTTGTTGCTGTAAATAGAGCCCGGCCAGGGAGAGATCTTCCGGCCGGGTCACCTTGATGTTATCGGCCCGCCCTTCCACCATGCGCACGGGGAAACCGGCCCGCTCCATGGCGGAGGCTTCATCGGTGATGGCGGCGCCGAGCGCCAGCCCCTCCTCCAGCGCCCGCTTGAGGGGGCGGACCAAAAACATCTGGGGCGTCAGGGCATGCCAGAGCTGCTCGCGATCCACGGTGGCGAGGATATTGCCGGCCGCATCGGTGCGCTTCATGGTATCGCGCACCCGGCTGCCGAGGATGGCACCGCCAGAGGCCATGGCGGCAGCAATGAGCGCATCGAGATCCTCGTGGGTCAGACAGGGCCGGGCGGCGTCATGCACCAGTGCCCACTCCCCTTCTGCCACGTGCAACGCATTGAGCACGGAGAAGGCGCGCTCGCTTCCCCCTTGCACTCGCAGCACCCGCGGATCGGTTGCCACGGTCAAGGTCTCAAACCAGCGATCGTGGGGCGCCAGCGCCACGATCACACGGGCGATGGCGGGATGGGAGAGCAGACGCTCCAGGGTGTGCTCCAGAATGCATTTCCCTGCCAGGGAAAGGTACTGCTTGGGGCAACTGGCCCCCATGCGACTACCAATACCGGCAGCCGGGACGATGGCGGTCAGGCCGCTCAGGCTATCAGTCATCGTAGGGGGCACCATCAGGCTCCGTCACCTGATCCTTTTCTTTGGGAATGATTCGGTAGAAGGTCTCGCCCTGCTTGATGTAGCCAAGATCGTTGCGCGACAACTCCTCGATGGCCTCAAGGCCAGAGGTAAGATCGTCGATTTCCCGGTAAATCAGGCTGTTGCGGTCCTTGAGTACCAGGTTGTCCTGTTGCTGCCGCTCGATGGCGGTGGAGAGTTCCCGATAGTCGGAGAGGCCGTTTTTCCCCAGCCAGAGGTCATATTGCAGCCCTCCCAACAGGAGGAGCAGGATAAGAGTGAGTAGCCGCATGCACTGAGTCTCCTTCAAGCGGCCTAGTTTCCCATATTCGCAGGCAAGACAAAAGAAAGCCTGTGTGCCGGATGGGTTGGTCGGAATAAAAAATGCAGGTCGCACACGCCCATAAGCGCAGAACGAAAAAGCCCCGCCAGATGGCGGGGCTTTGTGAAGCATGAACGCAGGCGAAAATTAAGCCTGGTTCTTCACTTCTTTCAGACCACGGAACGGAGCCTTGGCACCCAGGGCTTCTTCGATACGGATCAGCTGGTTGTACTTGGCAACACGGTCAGAACGGCTCATGGAACCGGTCTTGATCTGGCCAGCAGCGGTACCCACAGCCAGGTCGGCGATGGTCGCGTCTTCGGTCTCACCGGAGCGGTGGGAGATGACGGCAGTGTAGCCAGCGTCTTTGGCCATCTTGATGGCAGCCAGAGTTTCGGTCAGGGAACCGATCTGGTTGAACTTGATCAGGATGGAGTTGGCGATGCCATTGTCGATACCGCGCTTCAGGATCTTGGTGTTGGTTACGAACAGGTCGTCACCAACGATCTGGATTTTCTTGCCCAGTTCAGCAGTCTGGTAGGCGAAACCTTCCCAGTCAGATTCGTCCAGGCCATCTTCGATGGAGACGATCGGGAACTTGGTGGTCAGGTCAGCCAGGAAGTCGGAGAAACCGTTGGAGGTGAAGACACGACCTTCGCCTTTCAGGTTGTACTCTTTCTTCTCTGCGTCGTAGAACTCGGAAGCAGCGCAGTCCATAGCCAGGGTGATGTCGGTGCCCAGTTTGTAACCGGCAGCGGCAACGGCTTCAGCGATCACTTCCAGCGCTTCGGCGTTGGATTTCAGGTTCGGAGCGAAACCACCTTCGTCACCGACGGCAGTGTTGTAGCCCTTGGACTTCAGCACTTTGGCCAGGTTGTGGAACACTTCTGCGCCCATGCGAACGGCTTCTTTCAGGGTCTTGGCGCCAACCGGCTGGATCATGAACTCCTGGATGTCGACGTTGTTGTCGGCGTGCTCACCACCGTTGATGATGTTCATCATCGGCAGCGGCATGGAGTAAACACCCGGGGTGCCGTTCAGCTCGGCGATGTGGGCGTACAGCGGCATGCCTTTGGCAGCAGCGGCAGCTTTGGCGTTGGCCAGGGAAACAGCCAGGATGGCGTTGGCGCCGAACTTGGATTTGTTCTCGGTACCGTCGAGGTCGATCATGATCTGGTCGACAGTGGCCTGGTCCTTGGCATCTTTACCCAGCAGAGCCTGAGCGATCGGGCCGTTGACAGCTTCGATGGCTTTCAGCACGCCTTTACCCAGGAAACGGCTCTTGTCGCCGTCACGCAGTTCCAGCGCTTCGCGGGAACCGGTGGACGCGCCAGACGGAGCGGCTGCCATACCAACAAAACCACCTTCCAGGTGAACTTCGGCCTCAACGGTCGGGTTACCACGGGAGTCGATGATTTCACGACCGATCACTTTAACGATCTTGGACATGTGTATTTCCTCAGGTTTCGTAAAAAAACAACAAAAATATGCCAAAAAAAGCGGCTGTGGCACAGAGCCCCAACCGCATTTATTTTCAATTACTTCAAATTACGCTTCTGATACTCGCCCGCCGCCTTCACAAAACCGGCGAACAGGGCGTGGCCATCACGGGGAGTCGAGGTGAACTCCGGGTGGAACTGCGCGGCCACGAACCAGGGGTGATCCGGGATCTCGATGATTTCCACCAGCTTCTTGTCGGCGGAGAGACCGGTCACCTTCAGGCCTGCCGCTTCAATCTGCGGCAGCAGCTTGTTGTTCACTTCATAACGGTGACGGTGGCGCTCGTAAATGGTCGGGCTGCCGTACATCTGACGGACCTTGGAATCTTCCACCAGGTGGCAGAGCTGGGAGCCCAGACGCATGGTACCGCCCAGATCGGACTTCTCGGTCCGGGTCTCGACGTTGCCTTCATCATCCACCCACTCGGTGATGAGACCGACCACGGGGAACGGGCTGTCTTTCTTGAACTCGGAGGAGTGAGCCCCTTCCATGCCCGCCACGTTGCGGGCGTATTCGATCAAGGCAACCTGCATGCCCAGGCAGATACCGAGGTACGGGATCTTGTTCTCGCGGGCATATTTGGCGGCCAGGATCTTGCCTTCCACGCCGCGTTCGCCGAAGCCACCCGGTACCAGGATCGCATCCAGACCTTCCAGCAGCTCGGCGCCACGGGTCTCGATGTCCTGGGAGTCAATGTACTTGATGTTGACGGAGAGACGGGTCTTCAGGCCACCGTGCTTGAGCGCTTCGTTGACGGACTTGTAGGCGTCCGGCAGGGAGACATACTTGCCCACCATGCCGATGGTGACTTCGGCAGTCGGGTTGGCCTCTTCATAGATGACCTGTTCCCACTCGGCCAGGTCGGCTTCTTTGCACTCGATGCCGAAGCGCTCGGTGATGTAACCGTCCAGACCCTGGGATTTCAGCAGCGCCGGGATCTTGTAGATGGAGTCGACATCCTTCATGGAGATGACGGCGCGCTCGGGCACGTTGCAGAACAGGGCGATCTTGGCACGCTCGTTGGCCGGAATGGCGCGGTCGGAGCGGCAGATCAGCACATCCGGCTGGATACCGATGGAGAGCAGCTCCTTCACGGAGTGCTGGGTCGGCTTGGTCTTCACCTCGCCGGCGGCGGCCAGGTAAGGAACCAGGGTCAGGTGCATGAACATGGCATTGTTGCGACCCACGATGGCCGCCAGCTGACGAATGGCTTCAAGGAACGGCAGGGACTCGATGTCGCCCACGGTACCGCCCACTTCGACGATGGCAACCTGATGGCCTTCGGCACCGGCAATCACCCGCTCCTTGATGGCGTTGGTGATGTGCGGGATCACCTGGATGGTGGCGCCCAGATAGTCACCACGACGCTCCTTGCGCAGCACGTCTGCATAGATGCGGCCGGTGGTGAAGTTGTTGCGGCGGGTCATCTTGGTGCGGATGAAACGCTCGTAGTGGCCCAAATCCAGATCGGTTTCGGCCCCGTCCTCGGTTACGAACACTTCACCATGCTGGGTCGGGCTCATGGTGCCCGGATCCACGTTGATGTACGGGTCCAGTTTCATGATGGTCACATCCAGACCACGGGCTTCCAGAATGGCTGCCAGAGAAGCTGCGGCAATGCCTTTGCCGAGGGATGAAACAACGCCACCAGTCACAAAAATATATTTGGTCGTCATGCTGAACCTGAAAGAAGTTTAGGGAATTTTAAGGGGTGCTTCGGGGATGAAGCAGGACGGGGAAACAGTATACCAAAACCCCCATTCCCAAACAATGAACAAAAATCTATCAGGCTCCCCGCCGCCCCGTCTTGCGCCAAATCAACTTTGCTCGGTTTCCTTGGCCTTGTTCCAGGCCTCGTCCAGCTTCTCCAGGGAGCAATCCGTCATTTTCAGACCTTCTGCGGCAATAAAGTGTTCAACTTGACGAAAACGACGCTCAAACTTGGTGTTGGCAGCCCGCAGCACCTGCTCGGGATCCTTACCCAGATGGCGCACCAGGTTGACGGTGGCAAACAAGAGATCGCCGAGCTCGTCGCTCACCCGAGTCTCGTCCACGTCTACCATCAGCGCCTCTTCCATCACCTCCTCGATCTCCTCGTGGATCTTGTCCACCACGGGCCCCAGGGTCTTCCAGTCAAAACCGACGGTGGCGCAGCGCTTCTGGATCTTGGCTGCCCGGGTCAGGGCAGGCAGGGAGAGGGGGATATCGTCCAGCACGCTCTCCTTGTCGAGCGCCGCACGCTCTTTCGCCTTTTCCGCCTCCCAGTTCGCTTTGACCGCCTTCTCGTCACCGAGATCGGCATCGGAGAAAACATGGGGGTGGCGGCGAATGAGCTTCTCGCTCACGGTATCGACGATGTCGGCAAAGTCGAACAACCCCTGCTCCTTGCCGAGCTGGGCATAGAACACGACCTGGAACAGCAGATCACCGAGTTCCCCCTTCAGCCCTTGCCAATCTTCGCTCTCGATGGCATCCGCCACCTCGTAGGCCTCCTCCAGGGTGTGCGGCACTATGGTCTGGAAGCTCTGCTTGAGATCCCAGGGGCAGCCCCCGTTCGGGTCACGCAATCTGGCCATGATGTCGAGCAGTTGGGGAAGGTCGTAGCGTTGGGACATGGGCAACTCACTTTCGATTCGGTAAATGGGGTTCATGAATATCCGCTCACGCCACTGTTCCAGATGATATGGAGCCATGGCGGACGGAGATGGGGCGCATGATATCCGTCTTCAATGCTCTGCAAGGAGGGAGAAAATGCAGACCGGCCACTGGGGCCGGTCGGTTGAGCATTACAGCCGCTTGGCGCTGATCACGTCGTTGAGCTGACTGAGCTTGGCCAACGCCCGGTTGAAGGCGTTGATGTTGTAAATCTCCAGCTCCATGTCTATTTCGGCGGTCTGCTCGCGCACGTTGGAGCGCGAACGCACTCCCATCACGTTGATCTTCTCGTTGGCGAGCACGGTGGTGATGTCGCGCAGCAGGCCGGACCTGTCGTTGGAGAGAATGCGGATGGTGAGACCGTAACCGCCGGAGTAGTTCTCCCCCCAGACCGCATCGATCAGGCGCTCCGGGTTGCGACGCGACAGCTCCTTGAGCTGCTCGCAATCCTCCCGGTGGATGGAAACCCCCCGTCCCATGGTGATGAAGCCCTGGATGGCGTCCCCCGGGATGGGCTGGCAGCAGCGGGCGATGTGAGTCATCAGGTTGCCCACCCCTTCCACCACGATGTGATCCTTGGGTTTGGGGCGGAAGGGCACATTGGCCTTCTGCTCCAGCTTCTCCAGCAGACGGCGATCTTCTTCTTCCGCCGTCGGCTTGTTGTAGCGGGTGTCCAGATAATTGAGCAGCTGGTTGATGCGGATGTCGCCGCTGCCGATACCGGCCAGCAAATCTTCCAGCTCCTCCGCATGGAAGCGCTCCAGCACCACCTTGTCCACCTTGGATAGGGTGAGGTTGTGTCTGTCCAGCTCTTTCTCCAGCAGCTCCTTGCCAGCGGCGATGTTCTTGTCCCGGTCCAGCTTTCTGAACCAGGTAGCCACCTTGGCCCGCGCCCGGCTGGAGCGCAGGAAGCCAGCGTTCGGGTTCATCCAGTCGCGGCTCGGGTTCGGCTCCTTCTGGGTGATCACCTCCACCTGGTCGCCGGTCTGTAGCGTATAGGTGAAGGGGACGATACGACCGTCGATCTTGGTGCCGATGCAGCGGTGACCGATCATGCTGTGCACGTGATAGGCGAAGTCGAGCGGCGTCGCCCCTGCCGGCAGGTCGATGACATCGCCCTTGGGAGTGAAGACATAAACCCTGTCCTCGAACACCTGACTGCGCAGATCGTCCAGCAAGGAGCCGCTCTCCGAGAGATCCTCCTGCCAGGCGAGGAGTTTGCGCAGCCATTCGATCTTGTCTTCGAAGGTGCTGGTCTTGGCAGCGGCCTGGGCCCCTTCCTTGTAGCGCCAGTGCGCAGCGACACCGAGCTCCGCATCCTGATGCATCTGCTCGGTACGGATCTGGATCTCCACCGTCTTGCCCTCCTCCCCCACCACCACGGTGTGGATGGACTGGTAGCCATTGGGCTTGGGGTTGGCGACATAGTCGTCAAATTCGCGGGGAATATGGTGGAAGTGGGTGTGAACGATACCGAGCGCCGCGTAGCAATCCTGCAGCCGCTTGGTGATCACCCGCACCGCGCGCACATCGAACAGCTCGTTGAATTCGAGGTGCTTCTTCTGCATCTTGCGCCAGATGCTGTAGATGTGTTTCGGTCGGCCATAGACCTCGGCCTCGACGCCGGCCTCGGCCAGGGCATCGCGCAGAGACTGCACGAATTCGCGGATGTAGCGCTCGCGGTCGAGCCGTTTCTCGTCGAGCTGCTTGGCGATCTGCTTGTAGGTGTCCGGGTGCAGGTAGCGGAAGGCGAGATCCTCGAGCTCCCACTTGAGCTGACCGATACCGAGGCGGTTCGCAAGGGGGGCATAGATGTTGGTGATCTCCTGGGCCATCAGCACCCGGGTCTCCTCATCCGCCTTCTTCGCCTCACGCAGGCAGGCGATGCGCTCCGCCAGCTTGATGACCACGGCGCGCACGTCCTCGACCATGGCGAGCAGCATGCGGCGCACGTTGTCCACCTGCTCCGGTGAGGTTTCGCTGCGGTGAAGGGTTTGCAGGGAGCGGATGGCCTCCATCTCCAGCACCCCTTCCACCAGCTTGGCGATCTTGGGGCCGAAGTCCTCGTTCACCTTTTCCTGGCTGATGAGACCGGCTTCGACGAAGGGATAGAGAATGGCGGCCTTGAGGGTGGCGAGATCCATGCTGAGCATCAGCAGTATGCCCACCATCTCGACCCCGCGCACCAGCAGGCGGTTGGTGAGCGCTTCGTCACCCAGGGTCAGGCAATACTGGTAGACGGTTCGCAACTGATTCTTGTCACTTTCACTCAGGGTAAGGGAACTGACCCACTCATCCAGAGTGAAATTGTCTTTCAAATGAATATCGCGCACCGCAACCATGGTATCAATCCTTAAAAGTGTGGGGTCGAAAGCCGATGCTCTCCTCATCCCCTCATCAACTGATGACTGCCTCAAATGGGGATGCATGAAAGAGTTTTCAAGGCATGTCACCGCGCAAGGTGACAGGGCTCTTCCCCGCATCCGATCCACTATCGACGACCTAGATTACCCTAATCACTCCCGCTCAAACAGCGCTGCCGCCGCTGGAAAACCAAGATAACCGCATTCTGCCCTGCCCGTTGAAGGCAGCGAAAAACACCTGTTTTACCTCACTCTGGCAGCATCATGCACGTCGAAAAATCATCACGACCGCATCTTGATTCACCCAGAATAATGCGGTCGCCTCGACTCAGCCCCGTTCGAACAGCGCCATGGACTCCAGATGACCGGTGTGGGGGAACATGTCCAGCATCCCCAGACGGGTCAGCTTGTAGCCCCCCTGCACCAGCACCTGACTGTCACGGGCCAGGGTGACCGGGTTACAGGAAACATAGACCACCCGTTTGGGGGAAAGTGCCACCACGTGGCTCATCACCTCCAGCGCCCCGGGTCTGGCTGGATCCAGCAGTACCAGATCGAACCCTTCCCGGGCCCAGGACATGCCCACGATGTCGCCGCTCAAGTCCGCCTTGTAGAAGCGGGCGTTGTCGATACCGTTGCGGCGGGCATTCTCCTGTGCACGCGTCACCATGGCGAACTCCCCTTCCACCCCCACCACTTCGCGGGCCTGACGGGCCAGCGGCAGGGTGAAGTTGCCGATGCCGCAGAAGAGGTCCAGCACCTTGTCATCCTTGCCTGCGTCGAGCCAGCTCAATGCCTGCTCCACCATGCGCTGGTTGACGGGCCCGTTGACCTGGATGAAGTCGCCGGGAGCGAATGCAAGAGACAGGCCATCCAGCGTGTAACTTGGTTGAGACTGTTGACGCAGAGGTTCGATCTGCTCGTCCGCCGCCTGCAGATAGAGGTCTATCCCCTGGGCGGTGGCAAACTCAGTCAAGTGCGCCCGGTCCGCCTCGGTGGGGCGACCGGTGTGGCGCAGCAGCATCAGAATGCCCTGCTCCCCCTGAATGAGTTCCGCATGGCCCAGTTCGCGCTGGCTCTTCAGCCGGTTGAGGCATTCGCGCAGAGGGGCGATAAGGGCGGAGAGGGGCTCGGCCAGCACAGGACAGCCGGCAATCTCTACCAGATCGTTCGACTGGCGACGACGAAAGCCCACCCGGGTACAGCGACCGTTCTTGTCAAACTTGATGGCCAGACGGCAGACCCGGCGGTAGGCGCGAGACTCCCCCGTCAGCGCAGGTGCCAACGCTGGCGCCTGGATGTTGCCAAGGCGCTCGAACAGGCTGACCAGCCCCGCCTCCTTGGCCGCCAGTTGATCTCCCTCTCCCAGGTGCTGGGCACTGCAACCGCCACACTCGCGATAGTGGTCGCAGAAGGGGGCGACCCGGTTGGCCGCCGGGGTCACCACCTGTTGCAGGGCGGCGTGGGCATAGTGCTTCTTGTCGTCGATGATGCGGGCCTTGATGGCCTCGCCGGGCAGCGCCCCTTCGACGAAGATGGCCTTGCCCTGATGACGGCCGACGCCGACACAGTGGTGATCCAGACTGTCTACCGTAAATTCAATACGTTGGGGCTGGGTGGATTTCTTTTGGGGCTTGAAAAACTGGGCCATAAAACTTGGTGCCTATAGGTGGCTATGTCATGATTGTGGAATCTGCGGCAGACCATTGTCCCACAAGAATAATCGTATGACCAAATACGGCCTGAGGGCCCCAGCCGCGGCATCCGCCCCATCGTCCATTCTGACCAAAAGTGGCCCATTGATATGACCGGATACGGCCTGAGACCCCGTACAGCGACAATGACTGTATTGCCTGCCCGACCCCGGTGCCTGCATGCACCCCGGGTCATGGCTTCTCTTGCGAAAGGCGGGTCGGCGGCATGACCAAGTACGGTCTCAGGGCCCGGGTGCTGGCCTTCACCATCTTGCCGACCCTCATCATTGGCGGCCTCATCGCCGGCTATTTCACCTTCCACCGCTATCAGCAGCTGGAAAACAACCTCATCGATCAGGGCATCAACATCATCGAGCCCCTGGCCATCGCCAGCGAATACGGCATGACACAGCACAGCCGCGAATCCCTCAAGCGGCTGATCGGGCTCACCCATCGCAAGAACTCGCCCTTCATCAAGTCCATCGCCGTCTTCACCCAGGAGAACCAGCTGTTCGTGACGTCCAACTACCACAGGGACTTCAGCCAGCTTCGTCTGCCGGACGGCAGCGTCATCCCGGCCCTGACCAGCGTCTCCGTCAACGGCGATGACATCATACTGCGCACCCCCATCCAGGCAGAGACCAGCCTGGACGGCTTCCCGCTGCCAAGCGATCTGGAGCCGCCGGTCATCGGCTACATCTCCATGCAGCTCGCCACGGACAGGGCCATCGTCCTGCAGTACCGCGACGCCTTCTTCGCGGTCATCATCGTGCTCATCGGGCTGGCCATCAGCGCCCTGTTCGGCTTCCGTCTGGTCAAGAGCGTGACCCAGCCCATCACCGACATGGTGCAGGCGGTGCACCGGATCAGGGAGGGGCGGCTCGATACCCGGGTCAGCGGCCAGCTCACCGGCGAGCTGGACATGCTCAAGAACGGCATCAACGCCATGGCCAAGGCGCTCTCCGAATATCACGAGGAGATGCAGCAGAACATCGATCAGGCGACGTCGGATCTGCGGGAGACCCTCGAGCAGATCGAGATCCAGAACGTCGAGCTCGACATGGCGAAGAAGCGCGCCCAGGAGGCGGCCAGGGTCAAGTCCGAGTTCCTCGCCAACATGTCCCACGAGCTGCGCACCCCTCTCAACGGGGTCATCGGCTTCACCCGCCAGTTGCTCAAGACCAGTCTGACCCCGAGCCAGACCGACTACATGCAGACCATCGAGAAGTCGGCGCGCAACCTCCTTGGGATCATCAACGACATCCTCGACTTCTCCAAGCTGGAGGCGGGCAAGCTGCAGCTCGAGCACATCCCCTTCAGCCTGCGGGACACCCTCAACGAGACCATGCACCTGCTGGGGCCGAGCGCCCACGACAAGCAGCTCGAACTCTCCCTCCAGGTGGATGCCGCCGTGCCGGACTACCTCACCGGCGACCCCATGCGTCTGCAGCAGGTGCTCACCAACCTCACCGGCAACGCCATCAAGTTCACCGAGCGAGGCAACGTGGACGTGCGTGTCGAGCAGACCGGGGAATCCAGCGGCAACAAGGTGCGCCTGCGGGTACTGATTCGCGATACCGGCATCGGCATCTCGGAAGAGCAGCAGCGCCAGTTGTTCCAGGCCTTCAACCAGGCAGACTCCTCCATCTCCCGCCGCTATGGGGGCACCGGGCTCGGGCTCGTCATCACCCAGAAGCTGGTGCAGCAGATGGGGGGCCAGATCCGCTTCGAATCCGAACTCGGCAAGGGGTCGGTCTTCTCGTTCCACCTGGATCTGGATGTCTCGCCCCTGCCCCAGAGCGAGCGGCTTCCGCTGGATCGCATCCAGGGCAAGCGGGTCTGGCTGCTGGAGCCGGATCCCTTCACTCACGCCTCCCTGCTCGCCCTGCTGGGAGAGTGGCACCTGGATGTGCACTCCCTGACGGTGGACGAGGAGTGGCCCCCGATGAGCAGCCAGGACATGGTGCTCATCGGCAGCAGCACCCTGCACAGCCCGCAGCAGGTGATTGCCCGTCTCGACGGACTGGACGGCCAGCAGAACACCATAGTGCTGCTCAGCAGCCACGAGCCGGCCCTCTATGACGCCATGCTGGCCCACGGCGCCGTCCACTGCCTCTCCAAGCCCATCAACCATCGCAAGTTGCTGCACGCTCTGCTCTCCCCCGAGGCGGTACGCCGTGCCCCCCTGCCCGCGCCGACGCCGCGCAGCGTGCAGGCGGTCAAGGTGCTGGCGGTGGATGACAACGCCGCCAACCTCAAGCTCATCGCCGCCATGCTCAAGGAGATGGTGACCGAGGTGGTGGTGTGCAAGAACGGCAAGGAGGCGGTCAACCTGGCCCAGAGCCAGCCGTTCGACATCATCTTCATGGATATCCAGATGCCCGTCATGGACGGCATCAGCGCCACCCAGGCGATCCGCCATCACTCCCTCAATACCGAGACCCCCATCGTCGCGGTCACCGCCCATGCCATTCCCGGTGAGCGGGAGCGCCTCATTCGCCAGGGCATGGACGACTACCTGGCCAAACCCATCGACGAGGGGATGCTGGCGCAGCTCATCACCGACTTCGCCCACCGGCGGCACCAGAATCACGGGGATCAGCAGATAGACTGGCCCCTCGCCGTGCGTCAGGCCGCCGGCAAGCCAGCCCTCGCCCGGGAGATGCTGACCATGTTGCTGGCCAGCTTCGACGAGGTGGAGCCCATTCTGGCGGCGGCGCTGGAAGGGAGTGCCGACGATGCAGACGTGCTGGCCCAGCTCCACCGCCTCAACGGTGGCTGCGCCTACTCCGGGGTGCCGGGTCTGCAACGCCTGCTCTCCCAGCTCGAGCAGCAGCTGCGCGACGGGGTCGCCGTGAGCGATCTGGAACCCGAATTGCTGGAGCTGCAGGATGCCCTGGAGCAGGTGAGGCAAGAGGCCCCCCGCTACCTGGCCCTGACCGACTGAGGCGCTTTTTCTGACTGGACAGGCGGCAGGTGGTAACATCTGCGCCGTTTCCACAGGAGTCAACATGACCAACAACGATATTCTGCGCCGCCTGCGCTATGCCCTCAGCATCAGCAACGACCAGATGGTCGAGATCTTTGCCAAGGGCAATCTGGCCATCACCCATGCCCAGTTGCACGGCTGGCTGATGAAAGAGGCCGAAGAGGGCGAGGCACAGGAAGCGGGCTTCGCCGCCTGCCCGGACTCGGCACTGAGCCAGTTCCTCGACGGCTTCATCGCCCTGCGCCGCGGTGTGCGGGAAGATGCCCCGCCCCAGGTGATCCCGAACCGGATCAACAACAACCTGATCCTGCGCAAGCTGCGCATCGGCCTCAACTACAAGGAAGAGGAGATGCTGGGCACCCTCAAGCTCGCGAACTTCAACCTCTCCAAGTCCGAGCTGAGCGCCCTGTTCCGTGCCAGGGATCACAAGCACTATCAGGATTGCGGGGATCAGATCCTGCGCAACTTCCTGATTGGCCTCACCGCCAAATACAGGCCCGGGCCCTGATGACCACCTCCGGCCAGGTGCGAGGCTAGACCATGGGCTGGCGCCGCCTGCTGACTCCACGCCCGTCGGCGAGCGGCGGCGCGTGCCGGTTCGCGGCGCGCTGGCGCTGGTCACTGCCCCTCATCCTGCTGCTCGGCGCCTGCCAGCCTGCGCCCTATCGTCTCAACCAGGATCATCAGAGCGCCAGCCAGAACGAACGCATCGCCTTTCTCATCCTGCACTACACGGATGAAGAGGATGCCCGCTCCCTGCGCCTGCTGACCGAACCGGAGCACAAGGTGAGCGCCCACTACCTGATCCCCCGCGACACCGACGAGCAACCGTTTCCGGTCTACCAGCTGGTGCCCGACAGCCAGCGGGCCTGGCACGCCGGACGCAGTCGCTGGCATCACTACGCCGGGCTCAACGCCAGTTCGCTCGGCATCGAGATAGTGAATCTCGGGTATGAAGAGAAAGACGCGGCCCTGCCAGCCCATCTGAGACACTGGCAACCCTATCCCCCTGCTCAGATCGCCGCCCTCGGCGCCCTCGCCCGGGATCTGGTCGAACGCTACCAGATCCCCCCCACCCAGGTGCTGGCCCACAGCGATGTCGCCCCCGAGCGCAAGCAGGATCCCGGCCCCCGGTTCCCCTGGCGCGAGCTCGCCCTGCGCTACGGTGTCGGCGCCTGGCCCGACGAGGCCCGGGTGGCCGAGCTGCGCCAGACGCAGCTCATCCCCTGGGATGCGCTGCAATGGCAGCAGCAGCTTGCCCGTTACGGCTACGGCCTCCCCCAGCACGGCACCTGGGATGAGCAGAGCCGCGCCGTCCTGCGCGCCTTCCAGCTTCACTTTCGCCCCGCCCTGGTCACCGGCGAGCCGGATGCCGAGTGCCAGGCCATCCTCACCGCCCTGCTGGAGCGCTACTTCCCGGAACCAGACTGAGACGCCCCTTCCCTTTCCCCCTCTGCACACGGATGCCCGGCCCCATGCCAGATGAGCACGGGGTTCACCCCGCCTTCCACTCCTGAAAACCACAAGGGACGCCGAAGCGTCCCTTGTGGTTTTCATACCAGCGAAGCGGCATCAGATCCCCTGACGGGCTTCCTGCATCAGCGCACGCATGTCGCTGACCGCCTTGGCCAGACCGTCGAAGGCAGCGCGACCGATGATGGCGTGACCGATGTTGAGCTCATAGAGCTCGGGGATGGCGGCGATGGCCTTGACGTTGTGGTAGTGCAGGCCGTGGCCCGCATTGACCTTCAAGCCCTTGCCAGCGGCGTAGGAAGCACCGGCGGCGATGCGCTTGAACTCGGCGTTGCGCTCGGCATCCGTGGTGGCATCGGCGTAGCGGCCGGTGTGGATCTCGATGAAGGGAGCACCGCTCGCGGCGGCCGCATCGATCTGCAGCGGATCCGCATCGATGAAGAGCGACACCTGGGCGCCCACGGCGGCCAGGCGGGTCACCGCATCGGTCACCTTGTCCAGCTGGCCCGCCACGTCCAGGCCACCCTCGGTGGTCACCTCGGTGCGCTTCTCCGGCACCAGGCAGACGAAGTGGGGCTTGATGCGGCAGGCGATGCCGATCATCTCCTCGGTCACCGCCATCTCCAGGTTCATCCTGGTCTGGATGGTCTGGCGCAGGATCTCCACGTCCCGGTCGGTGATGTGGCGGCGATCTTCCCGCAGGTGGACCGTGATGCCATCGGCACCGGCCTGCTCGGCCACGAAGGCGGCCTGTACCGGATCCGGATACTGGGTGCCGCGGGCGTTGCGCAGGGTGGCGATATGGTCGATGTTCACACCCAGGTAGATCTCGCTCATTGCTTACTCCTTGATACAGGTCATCTGTGAATGCCGGAGCGGGTGGTGCCCACTCCTCTGTCCATGTGCCGCCGCAGGCCGGTTCTGGCCACGGCGACAGCATTATTGTTCATGAAAGGCGATGTCATAAACACAAAACATCACCAGATAATAAAAATCAGCTTGAAACACTGCCTTTTCGCTTCAAAAAGAGCTCCCTGCTCTTCAGTTGACGCTTGCCGAGATAGGGCTGCAGCGCCAGCCGGCTGAAACGCTTGGCCGCCTGCAGCAAGGGAGGCGTGTCGAAACGCCCTTCGGCGAAGGCCAGCAGGTGGGCGCCGAGGAACAGGGTACGGGGATCCGGCGCCCGCTCGCAAGCGACAAAGCCGAGCTCCCGCTCGAAGCCGTAGAGCAGGGTAGGGTCGATGGGGGAGTCGTCGTCCGCGGCATATTCGAAGTCCACCGCGTAGCCCAGGGCCTGCAGCAGCAGGAACTCGAAGCGGCGCAGGGGCAGCTCCGGGGTCTCGCCGTCCGCCAGGGCCATGATGGCACGGGCATAGGCGTCGAACACCTCGGGGAAGGGGGTGTGCGCTTCCAGCAGGTAGTAGACCAGCTCGTTGAGATAGAGGCCGTAGAAGAGACGATCCCCGCCGAGGCGCAACGAGTGATCCGGGCACTCCACCTGGGTGAGGTTCTTGAGATCCCCCTTGCCGCGCCAGGCAATGGTGAGCAGGGTGAAGGGCTGAAGCAGCCCCTTCAGAGAGGAGCGTGGCCCGCGGGAACCGCGAGCCACCAGGGTGAATCGACCGCTATCCTGGGTGAAGACCTCGACCAGCTGGCTGGTCTCCCGATAGGGCCGACTGTGGATGACGAAAGCCGGGGTCAGCAATCAGTCGTCGCCATACCCGAGGCTGCGCAGGGCCCGCTCGTCGTCGGCCCAGCCGGACTTGACCTTGACCCACAGCTCGAGATGCACCTTGTTCTGGAACAGCCGTTCCATGTCGATGCGCGCCTCTGTGCCGATGGTCTTGATCTTCTCGCCCTTGTTACCGATGACCATCTTTTTCTGGCCTTCGCGCTCCACCAGGATGAGCCCGTGGATGTGGTAGAGACCGTTTTCCTCGACCTTGAAGCGCTCGATCTCCACTGTCACCGAATAGGGCAGCTCCTCGCCGGTGAAGCGCATCAGCTTCTCGCGGATGATCTCGGAGGCCATGAAGCGGGAAGAGCGGTCGGTCACGTAATCTTCCGGGAAGAAATGGACGTTCTCCGGCAGCAGATCCTTGGCCCACTCGCGGATCTTCTCCACGTTGGTGCCCTTCTCGGCACTGATGGGCAGGATGTGGGCAAAGTTCATCTGCTGACCCAGCCACTCGAGGTGCGGCAGCAGATCCTCTTTCTCCTTGACGTTGTCGATCTTGTTGACCGCCAGCACCACGGGGCACTTGAGGTGGCGCAGCTTGCCCAGCACCATCTCGTCATCCTTGGTCCAGTGGGTGCCGTCCACCACGAACACCACCATGGCCACGTCCCCCAGGGAACTGGTGGCGGCGCGGTTCATCAGGCGGTTGATGGCCCGCTTCTCCTCGATGTGCAGACCCGGGGTATCCACATAGATGGTCTGATGGTTCTCCTCGGTGTCGATCCCCAGGATCCGGTGACGGGTAGTCTGGGGCTTCTTCGAGGTGATGCTGACCTTCTGGCCGAGCAACTTGTTGAGCAGGGTGGACTTGCCCACGTTGGGGCGGCCCACGATGGCGACAAAGCCGCAATAGGTGGTATCTGTCATGACCGCGTTCCCAATGCTGATGGAGTGAAAAGAGCGCACTGTGCCGGATCCGTCATGGTGCTCATGACAGCCGTTCCAGTGCTTGCTGCGCCGCGGCCTGTTCGGCCTTGCGGCGGCTGGAGCCGATCCCGACCAGGGGGCCATCCAGCCCATCCACTTCGCACTGGACGGTGAACTCCTGGTTGTGGGCCTCGCCCTTGACGTTGGTCACCGTGTAGGTCGGCAGGGATTTGCGGCTGCCCTGCAGGATCTCTTGCAGACGGGTCTTGGGATCCTTCTGTTCGATCCCGGGCTTGATCTCGCCAAGGCGGCTGGCATACCAGCCGAGCAGGAGGCTGCGCACCCGCTCCAGATCCGTGTCCAGATAGATGGCGCCGATCACCGCCTCGACGGTGTCGGCCAGGATGGACTCGCGGCGAAAACCGCCGCTTTTCAGCTCCCCCGGCCCCAGGATCAGGTGATCCCCGAGGTCGAACTCCCGGCCCAGCTCGGCCAGCGTCTTCTCGCGCACCAGGGTGGCGCGCATCCGGCTGAGATCCCCTTCCGCCGCCTGCGGGAAGCGGTGGAAGAGGTCATCGGCAATCACCAGACTCAGGATGGAGTCCCCCAGAAATTCCAGGCGCTCGTTGTGACGGGACCCTGCGCTGCGATGGGTCAGTGCCCGGGTCAGCAGCTCAGGATCCTGAAAGACATGCCCGAGACGGGACTGCAGTCTGTTCATCTTGATATTCATTTACTTGATTCCGCCAATGCGGTTGAAGCGCACACCGGTCGGCACCCAGCTCGGCAAGCTGGACCCTTCCTCGCGCTCGAATTCGAAACTGATCCAGATGGCGACCGCCTTGCCCACCAGGTTCTGCTCGGGCACGAAGCCCCAGAAACGGCTGTCGGTGCTGTTGTCGCGGTTGTCACCCATCACGAAATAGTGGCCTTCCGGCACCACCCACTCGTCGGGGTAGGTGCCGGGCTGGCGATAGTAGCGGTCCACCAGGTCCGGCATCAGCGGGTTGCGCAAGGTCTCGTGGGAGACATCGCCCAGCTGTTCGGTGTAGCGATCCAGCGGGATCCCCATCTGGCTGAACTCGCCGCGCTGCTCGAACTTGACGTCCAGCTTCTGGAAGCCGGGGCACGTTTTCCCTTCCAGCTCATCGCACTTTGGCCGGATCATCAGCTCCTTGTTGCGATAGATGACCCGATCGCCGGGCATGCCGACCACCCGCTTGATGTAGTCCACCCGGGTATCCAGCGGATACTTGAAGACCACCACATCACCGCGCTTCGGCTCACCGGTCTCGAGGAACTTGGTGTTGGTCACCGGGTCCTTGAGGCCGTAGGCAAACTTCTCCACCAGGATGAAGTCGCCCACCAGCAGGGTCGGCATCATGGAGCCGGACGGGATCTGGAACGGCTCGAAGATGAAGGAGCGCAGGATCAGCACCAGCGCGATCACCGGGAAAACCCCGCCGGTCTGTTCGATCCAGACCGGCATGGGGGCCACCTTGGCCAGTGTCTTCTCGTCCACATCCGGACCGGCATTGGCACGGGCGGCGGCAATCTTGGCCGCCCGCTGCTTGGCCCAGACCAGCTTGTCGAGCGTCCATATGATGCCGGTCAGCAGGGTGACGACGACGAGGATCAGGGAAAAGGTGCTTGCCATCGATTAATCCTTTCCGACGTGGAGAATGGCGAGGAAGGCCTCTTGCGGCACGTCCACACGGCCCAGAGACTTCATCCGCTTCTTGCCTTCTTTCTGCTTGTTCAACAGCTTCTTCTTCCGGCTCACGTCACCACCGTAGCACTTGGCGGTGACGTCTTTACGCAATGCCTTGACGGTGCTGCGGGCGATGATCTGGTTGCCGATGGCGGCCTGGATGGCGATGTCGAACATCTGGCGCGGGATCAGCTCGCGCATCTTCTCCACCACCTGGCGACCGCGATACTGGGCGTTCTCCTTGTGGGTGATGATGGCCAGGGCGTCGACCCGCTCGCCGTTGATCATGATGTCCAGACGGACCATGTCGGAGGTTTCGAAACGCTTGAAGCCGTAGTCCAGGGAGGCGTAGCCGCGACTGGTGGACTTCAGACGGTCGAAGAAGTCGAGCACCACTTCCGCCATCGGGATCTCGTAGGTCAGCGCCACCTGCTTGCCGTGGTAGACCATGTTGGTCTGTACGCCGCGCTTCTCGATGCAGAGGGTGATGACGTTGCCCATGTACTCCTGCGGCAGCAGGATGTGACACTCGGCGATGGGCTCGCGCATCTCCTTGATGTTGTTGATGGCGGGCATCTGGGCCGGGCTGTCGATGTGGATGGTGGAGCCATCGTTCAGCTCGATCTCGTAGACCACGGTCGGTGCGGTGGTGATGAGATCCAGATCGTATTCACGCTCCAGACGCTCCTGGATGATCTCCATGTGCAGCATCCCGAGGAAGCCGCAGCGGAAGCCGAAGCCCAGCGCCGTGGAGCTCTCCGGTTCGTAGAACAGGGAGGCGTCGTTGAGGGAGAGCTTCTCCAGCGCATCGCGGAAGGACTCGTAGTCATCGCTGGAGATGGGGAACAGGCCCGCATAGACCTGGGGCTTCACCTTCTTGAAGCCGGCCAGCGCCTTCTCGGCACCGTGCTTGGCCAGGGTCAGGGTATCCCCCACCGGCGCACCGTGGATGTCCTTGATGCCGCAAACGACCCAACCTACCTCGCCACAACCCAGGCCGTCGGTGTCCACCTGCTTCGGCGTGAAGATACCGATGCGATCCACACCCCACACCTGACCGGTGCTCATCACCTTGATCTTGTCGTTCTTCTTCAGGGAACCGTTCTTGATCCGCACGAGCGACACGACCCCGAGGTAGGAGTCGAACCAGGAGTCGATGATCAGCGCCTGCAGCGGCGCCTCCGGATCCCCTTCCGGGGACGGGATCTTGGCGACGATCTCTTCCAGCACCAGATCGACACCGAGGCCGGTCTTGGCGGAGCAGCGCACCGCGTCCACCGCATCGATGCCGACGATATCCTCGATCTCCTCGGCAACCCGCTCGGGCTCTGCGGCCGGCAGGTCAATCTTGTTCAGCACCGGCACCACTTCCAGATCCATTTCCATGGCGGTGTAGCAGTTGGCCAGAGTCTGTGCCTCAACCCCCTGACCGGCATCCACCACCAGCAGTGCCCCTTCACAGGCAGCCAGGGAGCGAGAAACCTCGTAGGAGAAATCCACGTGGCCCGGGGTGTCGATAAAGTTCAGCTGATAGGTGTTACCGTCTTGTGCCTGGTAGTTCAGGGTCACACTCTGTGCCTTGATGGTAATGCCGCGCTCGCGCTCCAGATCCATGGAGTCCAGCACCTGGGCCTGCATCTCGCGATCGGACAGGCCGCCGCAAGTCTGGATCAAACGGTCCGACAGGGTCGACTTACCGTGGTCGATGTGCGCAATAATCGAAAAGTTACGAATGTGTTTCATCGAGCAAGAATCACTCAAAATTAAGTTAGGGTCGGATATGAGGGCAGGATTTTACTGGATAACCCGGTCGACGGCCAATCTTTAGTCGGCGGGCCCCACAAATAGCGCCTTGTCTGGCGGGCGTTGGGCACCTGGATGCCCTCCGCCAGACCCGGCTCCTCAAGAGAGATGACGGGTATTGAGCACCACCCCGAGCATGCGGGGACCGTATTCCCCCTGCTCGAGCCGGTCAGAAAAGTAACGAACCAGTAAAAATCCGATGGCGCCGCCCAGCAGACAGCAGAGGATGGTCACCCCCTCTCCCGCCGACAAGAGCGGCACCAGCCAGAGCTGGCCGAGCAGGGCGCCCAGCAGCAGACAGAAGAGCGGCAGCACGTACACCAGAGCCGCACCGCGCAGGATGCTGGCCTGAGGGATGCCCAGGCGGATCTGCTGGCCCACCGCCACATCGCCGGTGAGGGCGACCCGCAGCCGCTGCGCCTTCATGGGAAAGGCCTTGGCGACGGTGCCGGTCCCGCAGCTGGATTGTTGGTGGCAACCGCTGCAGGCGGATCGCCGCTCGCACTCCACCCAGGCGTGATTGCCGTCGATGGCCACTACTGTGGCCAGCTCTTCACTCATGTTACTCACCTGATGACTCCTCACAGGGGGCGGTGGATGCTCCGGATCTCAACACGGCGGCACCCTCAGGGCAAGTCTCACGGCAAAGACTCACTGCACCGCCTCGTTGCGGGCCAGGGGCTGCACTGCCTCGGCGATGCGCTTGGCGGTTTCGGCGGGCACCTCGCCCACCACGGTGATCTCCACCCCGACCTCGTTGACGAAGCTCACCAGCGAGGTAGCCCCCTGGCGAATCAACTGCTGGCGCACCGCCTGCTTGGGATCGACCCGGGAGACGTAGACGGAGAGATCCACCAGCCCGTCGGAGAGCATCATGTAATCCACCGGCAGACTGGTGCTGACCAGCTGATGCCGATCCTGAGAGAGCACCTTGAAGCCATCGGGCAACCAGGTCAAGTGCCAGTTGAGGGTCTGCTGGGGAGCGGGATAGGCATCTTCCAGCGCCAGCGCATCCGGCAGCTTGCTGCGTGCCAGGGTGACCAGCCAGGGGGCCGGCGCAGATTGCCTGTCCAGATCCACCCCCAGCACCTGCTCCACCAGATTGCCTTCTCGATCCACCATGTCCACCCGCAGCAGCAGATGGCTCTGTTCGTCAATCCAGAGCACGAAGCCGTACTTGTCCGCCTCCTTGGGCACCAGCCGTACCACTTGTGCCACCAGGCCGGCCACCCGGCTGCGGCCCGCCAGCACGGGGTCATAACTCTCCATCACCCGGGGCAGCGGCATCCTCACCAGGCTCGACCAGACCCCGGGGAAACGCGCCCCCTTGAGGGTGTAGGGTTCATGGGTGTTTTCGAAGAAGGTGTATTCGTTCTGGCGTTGCAGGAACTCCACCGCCTTGCCGTCGAGATAGCTCAGGTGAGCCACCTCCTTGCCATCGATGATCCCGTGGCTGAAACGGATAGGCTCGAGGCGCCCCTGGCGGGCCTTGACCATGGACAATTCGAAGTTTTGTTGCGAAACGGCACTCTGCATCTGCTGCAACAAGGCCTCGGCCGACAGATCGTCGGCCGAGGCCTTGGCACAAATCAACAGGAGAGAGGCCAGCAGGATACGGCTGGACTGGCGCACGATCTGATCCCTAAAAATGCGTTATTCCTGAATCTGCTTGTCTTGCAGCAGACGCTGTTGCAGTTGATGGTCGCGCAGGAAGGCATTGATGCGCTCGCGCTGCTCCTGCATCTGCTGCTCGCTCAGACCTTGCTGACGCACACCGGTCCGGCTGCCATCCTGGGGATAGTGCACGCTCACCGGTGCAGCACTGCCACCCACGGGTATGGTATTGAGCACCGGGCTGGTCGGCACACCATCCTTGCCCTGGTACTGCTGCACGCCGAAGATGACGGCGGCAGCCACGGAGGCGGCAATGGCATACTGCCCCACTTGCTGGCCAAAGCGGCGAACGAAGGGGATCACCTTGCCGGCGGGCTGCACCTGGGGCGCAGCAGGCTGTGCCGGCTTGGGCGCCAGTATGGCGGGTTCATCCTCCAGCGCCAGCATGATGCTGTCGCTGAGATCCAGTTGCAGATTGACCGGCAGGTCACCCCGCATGGCATCACCGATCAGATGGTAACGCGACCAGGTATCCTGCAGAGCGGGATCCGTTCCCAGCTCGTTCAGTACCTCGATTTCGCTGAGGTCGCCATCCATCAGGGCTGAAAGTTGCTCTTTATTTGCCATAAGTTTGCCTGTCTTTCCCCAGTTAATGCTCGATCAGAGGTTGCAGCTTTTTATCGATTGCTTCCCTCGCCCGGAAGATGCGGGATCTCACCGTACCCACCGGGCAATCCATGATCTCCGCAATCTCCTCGTAGCTCAGCCCTTCCATTTCACGAAGGGTGATCGCCGTTCTCAAATCTTCTGGCAAGGCTTCTATGGCGGTAAACACGGTGCGCTTGATCTCGTCGGTCAGCGCCAGGTTTTCCGGGGTGGCCACCTCTTGCAGGGCTTCACCACCACCATAATATTCAGCCTCGTCCGCTTCGACATCACTGCTGGGCGGTCTGCGCCCCTGTGACGTCAGGTAGTTTTTGGCCGTGTTGACGGCGATCCGGTACAACCAGGTATAAAACGCGCTCTCGCCACGGAATGTCGGCAACGCACGGTAGGCCTTGATGAATGCCTCCTGCGCCACATCCGGTACATCGCCCGGATTGTTGACATACCTGGCCACCAGGTTGACCACCTTGTGCTGGTACTTGCGTACCAACAGGTTGAATGCATTTTTATCGCCACGCTGGACCCGTTCAACCAGCTGTTCGTCCAGTAGATTCTGGTCGCTCATCAGAGCCGTAAAACCCCCATCAGGTTATCGTTTTTCTTTTCCGGCCCCTTCTAAGCGCACAAGTTCAGACAGGAGGAATCAGGGAAAGTTCGCTTGCATTGAAAAAAATGTGATGCGGGCTGCATCACAACCCCCCTTGGGCTACCATGGGGCCAGTTCTTAATCCAGGCCAATGATACTTATGAAAGCAAGTGTTGAATACCTTTGCGACGTACTCATCATTGGCAGCGGTGCCGCCGGTCTGTCCCTCGCGTTGCGATTGGCAGACCAGGCCAAAGTCCTGGTTCTGAGCAAGGGGCCCATCAGTGAGGGGGCCACTCTCTATGCGCAAGGAGGCATCGCTGCCGTGTTCGACGAGACCGACAGCATCGAATCCCACGTGAGCGACACGCTCAACGCCGGCGCCGGGTTGTGCGACCCGGCGGTGGTGGAGTTCACCGCCCGCAACGCCCGCGACTCCATCCAGTGGCTCATTCAGCAAGGGGTCCCCTTCGATCAGGAAGAGGATGCCGAGGGGGAATCCCACTATCACCTGACCCGGGAAGGGGGCCACAGCCATCGCCGCATCTTCCACGCGGCCGACGCCACCGGCAAGGCGGTGCAGCTCACCCTGATCGACCAGGTGCGCGCCCACCCCAACATCCAGCTGATGGAGCGCTTCAACGCGGTCGATCTCATCACCACCCGCAAGTTGGGTCTGCCGGGCAACAAGGTACTGGGAGCCTATGTCTGGAATCGCAACGCCGAGCAGGTCGAGGTGATCCGCGCCCGCTTCGTGGCGCTGGCCACCGGCGGGGCCTCCAAGGTGTACCAGTACACCTCCAACCCGGACGTGAGCTCTGGCGACGGCATCGCCATGGCATGGCGGGCCGGCTGCCGGGTGGCAAATCTGGAGTTCAACCAGTTCCACCCCACCAGCCTGTTCCACCCGGACGACCCCAACTTCCTGCTGACCGAGGCCCTGCGCGGCGAAGGGGCCTACCTGCGCCGTCCCGACGGCAGCCGCTTCATGCCGGAGTTTGACGAGCGGGCCGAGCTGGCCCCGCGGGACATCGTCGCCCGCGCCATCGACCACGAGATGAAGCGCCTCGGGGCGGATTGCATGTATCTGGACATCAGCCACAAGCCGGCGGATTTCATCATCAAGCACTTCCCGACCATTTATGAGCGCTGCCTCGCGGTCGGTATCGACATCACCAAGGAGGCGATGCCCATCGTCCCGGCGGCCCACTACACCTGTGGCGGCGTGATGATCGACAACAACGGTCAGACCGACATCCCCGGCCTCTACGCCATCGGCGAGGTGACCTACACCGGGTTGCACGGCGCCAATCGCATGGCCTCCAACTCCCTGCTGGAATGCGTGGTCTATGCCCACCAGGCGGGAGCCGACATCCTGGCCAAGCTGCCCACCAGCGTGGCGCCCCCCAGCCTGCCGGCCTGGGACGAGAGCCAGGTGGATGACTCGGACGAGCAGGTGGTGATCCAGCACAACTGGCACGAACTGCGGCTGATGATGTGGGACTACGTGGGCATAGTGCGCACCAACAAGCGCCTGGCCCGGGCCAAGCGTCGCATCGATCTGCTCAAGCAGGAGGTGCAGGAGTACTACGCCAACTTCCGGGTCTCCAACAACCTGCTGGAGCTGCGCAACCTGTTGCAGGTGGCCGAGCTCATCGTCAACTGCGCCCTGGAGCGCAAGGAGTCTCGCGGTCTGCACTACAACCTGGATTATCCGGACATGCAGCCGGACTCCAAGCCGACCGTGCTGACCCCGGATCGGGAATAAGGCCGTTGCGTTCGATTCGGGCGTATGCCCTCCCCCAGATGACCCCGCCCAGGCGGGGTCATCTGCTATGAGCGGCAGATGTAGCAGGTAGAGAGAGACGCCCCTAGCGGACAGCGAGGTGGATGGCGCGGGCCAGGGCGCGGTAGTGTGCAGGGGCCAGGGCATCGGAGAAGAGCCAGAGCTGCCCCTCGGAGCCCTCCACCGTCTTCAGCCGCAACCAGAGCACCCCGGGCAGGATGCGGCTGCGAGGATCCAGCCGATGGCGCGCCCCTTGCCACTCGAGCCACTCCCCATCCCAGACGAGCACGCCGCTCGCCGCCGGATGGCGGCGCAACGCGCGCCACAGACTCAGCCCCCAGACAGGGAGGAACAGCCCCCATTGCCAGCCCTGGATCAGGCTGGCGACGGGCAAGAGCAGCAACAGAAACAGGATGCACAGCAGCAGACGCTGCTGGCGGGAGGCGATCACGGGCATCACTACCCGCTGGGAAGACGCGAGGCTGGCCATGAGGGGTGGCGGTCGCGAGTCGGGCTCAGCGCAGGCTGTCGTGACGGGCCTGGTTGCGCTCGAGGATCAGGGGGATCATGGCGGCAAAAGCGGGATCCTCGGGCACGCCGTGACCCATGCACCAGCGGAACAGCTCGGGATCCTCGCACTCCAGCAGGCGGATGAAGGTGCGCTGTTCGGCCTCGCCGAGGCCATCGAACTCGTGCTCAAAGAAGGGCATAAAGATCACATCCAGCTCGAGCATGCCGCGACGGCAGGCCCACTTCAGGCGGGACTTCTCACTTGGGTTCAACATGGAACTCTCCTTACAAAGACCGGGGAATGGTAGCAGCAGGATTTTCCGGCTGACAAACATTCCTTACGTCTTTACCATGCAGGTCACATACTTTCTGTCTCTGGAATCCCATCGTGAGCCTGCCGACCCCTCTTCTTCCTGCCGAGCCGACCCTGTTTTCCCTGACCAATCTGGCCATCACCCGCCTCGGCGGCCCGGATCGCGCCAAGTATCTGCAAGGTCAGGTCACCTGCGACGTCAACGCCCTTCAACCGGGCCAGAGCACCCTCGGCGGCCACTGCGATCCCAAGGGCAAGCTGTGGAGCGATTTTCGCCTGCTCTGCCTGGAAGACAGCCTGCTGATGCTGACCAAGCCCTCGGTGCTGGCCCGCCAGCTGCCGGAGCTCAAGAAGTTTGCGATCTTTGCCAAGGTCGAGATCGGCGAGTTTCAGGGCAGCCTGACCGGACTGGCCGGTCAGGGGACGGACGACTGGATGGCACAGCACTTCGCGCTGACCGGCACCGGTCTGGTGGAGGGCGGCATGGCAGTCAGGGTGGAGGCGGACCGCTGGCTGCTGGCGAGCACATCCCCGCAGGCCCTGAACCTGCCGGTGGGCGACGAAGAACTCTGGTGGGGGCTGGAAATCAAAGCCGGTCTCCCCCATCTGGAAGCGGTCCATCAGGGGGAATACATCCCCCAGATGCTGAACCTGCAAGCCCTTGATGGCATCAGCTTCAACAAGGGCTGCTACATGGGGCAAGAGACAGTGGCGCGCGCCAAGTATCGCGGCGCCAACAACCGCGCCCTCTTCGTGCTGAGCGGCACTGCCGCAACGCAGGTGGCCAGCGGTGACACCCTGGAGATCCAGCTCGGTGACAACTGGCGCCGCAGCGGTCTGGTGCTCAACGCCTGGCAGCAGCAAGGTCAGGTGTGGCTCACCGCCGTGCTGCCCAAGGACACCGAGGCCGACGCCCGCTTCCGCCTCAAGCTGGAAGAGGGCTCCAGCCTCGGTCTGCAACCCCTGCCCTATGCGTTGATCGACTGAATCCCCCCTAGCGAGGCACCCGCGCCAGCAGTGCCTCCTGCAACCAGCGCCCCGCCTGCCCGAGCGGGCGGGCGCGATACCACTGCAACTCCAGCGCCAGTTCTGCCTCGGCGATGAAGTCCGGCTTGAGCACCACCAGCTCCCCCCGCGCCAGGGGCCGGTGCAGCAGAAACTCGGGCACCGCCGCCCATCCCAGCCCCAGTTTCACCAGCTCCAGGATCCCGAGATCCCCCTCCACCCACCACACTTGCGCCGAGAGGCGGAAGCGATGGCGCTCCGTCCCCTCCCGCCGTCCGGTCACCATCAACTGGCGAGCCCCTTGCAGGTCGCTCTCCTTCAACGGCGTCTTGTGGGCCAGGGGGTGATCCGGAGAGACCACCAGGGGCATGGTGACCGTCCCCAGGGAGCGGGAGACCAGCTCCCGCTCGGGGTGCGCCTTCTGGTAGCTGATGCCGAGCTGGGCACGGCCGCTCTTGAGCAGCTCGGTCACGTCTTCCATCAGCGGAAACAGCAGCTCCAGCTCCACCGCCGGGTAACGGCTGGCGAACTCCTCCAGCAGGGAACCAAGCCAGGGCAGGTGGGAGTCATCGTCGATGGCCAGGGTGAGGCGCGACTCGACACCGTTGGCCAGCTCGCCGGCGATGGCCTGCAGTCGCTCGCTCTGGGCCAGCAGCACCCCCGCCTCCTGACAGATGCGGGCCCCCGCCTCGGTCAGCACGGGATAGCGGCCGCTGCGATCGAACAGCGCAAGGCCGAGATCGATCTCCAGGTTGGCGATGGCGGCACTCACCACCGACTGAGCCTTGCCCAGCCTGCGCGCCGCCGCCGAGAACGACCCGGTCTCGGCCGTCGCCAGCAATGCCTTGAAGTGTTCCAGTGAAGGGGTCATGAGCCTGCTCCGCCGTGCTGTTGTGTCGTCACATCTATCTATTTTAGCGATAGATACCAACGTGAATCTATCCGGTTTTGGCGATACATTGCCGCCATTCCCTGACCAAAGAGAGAGACAGACCATGCGTACGACCCGTGACCGCCTGCGCCACGCCATCGGCTTCGAATTGATTGGCCTGCTGATCGCCGCCCCGCTGGCCAGCTGGGTGACCGGCGTCGGGCTCAACCACATGGGCCCCCTGGCCCTGTTCTTCTCGGTGGTCGCCACCGTCTGGAACTATGTCTACAACATCGGGGTGGACAAGCTGCTGCTGCGCTATCAGGGCCACACCCACAAGGCGCTGTGGCAGCGGGTGCTGCACACCCTGGGGTTCGAGGGGGGCCTGCTGATCGTGGCCCTGCCGGTGATGTCCTGGTGGCTCGACATCGGCCTGCTGGAGGCGCTGGTGCTGGATATGGGCTTCGTGCTCTTCTACCTGGTCTATGCCTTCGTCTACAACTGGAGTTACGACAAGGTGTTCCCCATTCCCATGGGACAGGTGCAGAAGGTGCTGGGATAAGCGATTCGAGGGGTAAGGGCGAGGCACCATCATGCGATGGCATGATGGTGCTGAAGAGGGCCTCGCGGGGTCAGGCCTGTGCCTTGACCTCTTCCGGCGGGGTATCGTCCTGCCTGGTTTCCTGGCGCATCATGGCTTCGAGGTCGCTCTGGTACTGGTTCAGCATGCGCTGGGCCGCCACCATGTCCCCCTTGTGCAGGCGTTCGAACAGATGATGCTGCACCACGCCGTTGAGGTACTCCACCGTGATGGGTTGCTCCAACGCCGACAACAGCTCCTCTTTTTCCAGCTCCGCATTGATCTCGTCGACACTGGTACGCAGCAGACCGGCCAGTTGCACCAGCATGCGGCGCTCCCCTTCACGCAACAGGCTCAACATGCGGTTTCTCTGCTGCTCATTCTGTTGGGTCATACATTTCCTTACGTAGAATTGGAACAAGCCCGCTCATTCTGCCCTGTCCTTTTCACAGCGTCCATCTCGGGCGCATGACTTATTCCGGGTGCGGGGGGCCGGGTGCTATTTGCCCCCCGGCCCGGTATAGTAACGGCTGATCCAGGGGGCCCGTGCGCCCCGTTGCCGAGACCGTCCATCCCTATGACCGATGCCATTCTGGTGCTCTGCACCTGCCCCGACGAGACCAGTGCAGACCGCCTCTGCGAGCAGCTGCTCGACCAGCGCCTCGCCGCCTGCATCAACCAGCTGCCCGGGGTCACCTCCGTCTATCGCTGGCAGGGCAAGACGGAGCGAACCCGGGAGATCCAGCTCGTCATCAAGAGTCGGGCCGCGCTGTTCGAACCCCTGCGCCAGTGCATTCTCGCCCACCATCCCTACGAGGTACCGGAGATCCTGGCGCTCCCCGCAAGCCAGGGCCACCCTGCCTATCTCGACTGGTTGACACAGGAGACCTCATGACCGCCTCTCACCCCCTCTCCTTCCTGCTGATGCTGCTGGGCCTGCTCTGCGTCCTGACGACGGCCCCCGCCCGGGCCAGCAGCCAGGATCTGCTCGGCAGCCTCGGCATCGAGACCCAGCCCAGATTCCTCAAGGTGGATCAGGCCTTCGCCCTCGAGAGCGAACAACAGGGTGATCGGCTGCTGCTCCGGATACGCATCGCCGACGGCTACTACCTCTATCGCCACAGTATCCGTGTGAAGGGAGAGAACCTCGCCTTCGACGAGCCCGTCCTGCCCCCCGGCACCGAGCACGAGGATGACTTCTTCGGCAAGAGCCGGGTCTATTACCAGGAGGTGCAGATCCCCGTGGCACTGACCCGGGTCGGGGACGCGGCCAGCCTCACCCTGAGTTACCAGGGCTGCACCGAGGGACTCTGCTACCCACCCACCGACAAGCGGATCGCCGTCGAGCCCCTCGCCGCCCCCGCCCGGGCGGAAGCGTCGGCCAGCCTTCAGGGCACCGACGTGCCTGGCAGCCAGCAGGACAGGCTGGCGGCCGCCCTCGGCAGCCAGGGGTTCTGGATCAGCGTCGCCGCCTTCTTCGCCCTGGGTCTCGGCCTCGCCTTCACCCCCTGCGTCTTCCCCATGTATCCCATCCTGACCGGGATCATCGCCGGGGCCGGGCATCGCCTCTCCACCCGTCGCGCCTTCCTGCTCTCCTTCGTCTATGTGCAGGGGATGGCGGTCACCTATACCCTGCTCGGGCTCGTCGTCGCCTCGGCGGGCCTGCAATTCCAGGCGGCTCTGCAGCACCCCTATGTGCTCATCGGCCTCTCGGTGATGTTCGTGCTGCTCGCCCTCTCCATGTTCGGGCTCTACACCCTGCAACTGCCGAGCAGCCTGCAAACCCATCTCTCGGGCTTCTCCAACCGCCAGCAGGGCGGATCCGTGGCCGGCGTCGCCATCATGGGCATGATCTCGGGACTGGTCTGCTCCCCCTGCACCACGGCGCCGCTCTCCGGGGCCCTCATCTACGTGGCCCAGAGTGGCGACCTCTGGCTCGGCGGTGCGGCCCTCTATGCCCTCTCCCTGGGCATGGGGCTGCCGCTGCTCTTGCTCGGCACCTCTGGCGGCAAGCTGCTGCCCAAGGCCGGCGCCTGGATGGATGTGATCAAGCAACTCTTCGGTTTTGCGCTGCTGGCGGTACCCATCCTGCTGCTCTCAAGGCTCCTGAGCGACCTCGTCGCCACCCTGCTCTGGCTCGGCTGGGGGCTGGTGCTGTGCGGTTATCTCTATCACCACAACCAGCATCGCGCCCATTCGGTGGGCAAGAGCCTCGGCAGCTTCGTTCTGCTGCTGGGGATGATGGGTCTGGTGGTGGTGGGCAAGGATCTGCTGCTGCCGCCCGAGGGGGCCAATGCCGCCGCCCAGACCCAGGCCCCCCGCTTCATCCGCATCAAGACCTTGGACGATCTCAAGGTGCAGCTTGTCGCCGCCCGCGGCAAGCCGGTGCTGCTGGATCTCTACGCCGACTGGTGCGTGGCCTGCAAGGAGTTCGAGCACAAGACCTTCAGCGACCCCGATGTACAGGCGCGCTTCAGCGAGATGGTGCTGCTGCAGGCGGACGTCACCGCCAACGACGACGCCGACGTGGATCTGCTCAACGGCCTCAACGTGCTGGGATTGCCGACCCTCATCTTCTTCGATCGCGATGGCAACGAGGTGAACGGCCAGCGGGTGACCGGCTTCATGGGGCCTGTCGAATTTCTCGGCCAGCTGGACAAGCTGCGCTGATACCGGGTGGCCCGTGCAACCGTGTGGGCCCCCGGTTTGACCGCCATTTTTCCGGCAATCCCTTGTATATGACCGACGCCGTGGCAGAATTTGCCCTTTCCCGTCTCGTTCGTCCGGAGTTTTGATGAAAAAGTGGTTCATCCCCCTGCTGGCCCTCTGGCTTTATGGCTGCAACGCAGGTCCCGGTGAAGAGACCATCCAGAGCCAGGTCACCGCCAGGTTGCAGGCGGGCACGGATGCTGACCTGTTCGACATCCGCGACTTCGCCGTGCTCGGCAAGGAGGAGCGGATGGAGGGGGTCTATCTGGTCAAGGTGAGCTACCAGCTCCACTTCAAGCAGGGACTGGATCAGTTGCAGGTGCTGCACGACGAGGATCTCGTCTATGACAGGGTCGGCCCCTTCCAGCAGGAGATGGGGCTGATGGAGCTCGAGCGCAAATATGGCGACTTCGAGGCAGGCCAGGCCCTGGCGCAGGAGACCCAGGTCTGGATGATGAAGACGGAGCAGGGCTGGCGCCTGGCCGAGCCAGACGCGACGCAGCAGGGATAATCCCGAGCCCCCTTCCCCCTAGAGCAGATCCTTCAGCCGATACCAGAGCATCCCGAGCGCCAGCAACGGAGAGCGCAGCGCCGGGCCGCCCGGGAAGGTCATGTGGGGGACGCGGCTGAAGAGATCGAAGCCCCGGCTCTCCCCCTTGATCGCCTCCGCCACCAGCTTGCCCGCCATGTGGGTGGCATTGAGGCCATGGCCCGAATAGGCCTGGGCATAGAAGACGTTGGGATGCTGCTCGAGGCGGCCTATCTGGGGCAGCCGGTTGGCGCCTATGCCTATCATGCCCCCCCACTGGAACTCGATGGCGGTACCCGCGAGCTCGGGGAAGACCCGCAACAGCTTGGGCAGCATGAAGGCCTTGATGTCGCGGGGGTCACGGCCCGAGTAGTTGCAGGCACCGCCAAACAGCAGGCGACCGTCCGCCGACAGCCGATAGTAGTCGAGCGCCACGTTCTGATCGCACACCGCCATGTTCTGTGGCAGCAAGCGCTGGCGCAGGCGCTTCTCCAGCACCTGGGTGGCGAGAATGTAGGAGCCCGCCGGCAGCACCTTGCCCCCGAGATCGGGCTGGAGGTCGCCCAGGTAAGCGTTGCAGCCGATCACCAGGTAGTCCGCGCTGACCCGGCCGTGGGCCGTGGTCACCTCGACCCGCTCGCCGTAATCGATGTGGATCACCCTTGAGTGTTCGAACAGGGAGACCCCGAGACTGGCTGCCGCACGCGCTTCGCCGAGGGCCAGGTTGAGAGGATGCAGGTGGCCGGAGCCCATGTCGATCATCCCGCCGATATAGCGATCCGATCCGACCACGGTGTGCATCTCCTCCCGTGCCACCATTTTCAGTGTGTGCCGGTAACCCAGGCTCGCCAGGTGCTCGGCATCCTCCTCGAACCCCTTCAGGTGGCGCGCCTTGGTGGCGAGATCGCAATAGCCCCAGGTCAGATCGCACTCGATGTTGAAACGCTCGACCCGCTCGCGCACCAGCTGCACCGCTTCGATCCCCATCAGATCCAGTTCCCGCACGCCCGCCTCGCCAATCCAGCGGGCGAACTGGCTGGTATCGTGGCCGATGCCGCGGATCAGCTGGCCGCCGTTGCGTCCCGACGCTCCCCAGCCAATGCGGTTGGCCTCCAGCAGCACCACCTTGTAACCGGCATCGGCCAGATTGATGGCGGTGTTGAGGCCGGTGAAACCGCCACCGATGACGCAGACGTCCGCATCCAGCTCACCACTGAGCTCGGGCCACTGCCGATGGTCGTTGCGAGTGGCCGCGTAATAGGAGGCCGTGTGTTCCTGATGTCCCTGTCTTCCTGTCTGCATGCTCAGCATCCTGCCTGGTTGCATTCGTTTACTAAATTAAACGGGTGTCATCGATAATACCCAGCCCCCCATCCCCAATCCAGCCCGTCAGGATCACAGAAATGCAAAAGGCGCCCCGAAGGGCGCCTTTTCATGCAATCAAGGTGCTGCGAATTACAGTACGTCGATGGCGTTCAGGTCGGAGAAGGCCTTCTCCAGACGTGCGATCATGGAAGTCTGACCGGCACGCAGCCATACGCGCGGATCGTAGAACTTCTTGTTCGGCTTGTCGGCACCTTCCGGGTTGCCCAGCTGGCCTTGCAGGTAGGCTTCGTTGGACTTGTAGAAGTTCAGCACGCCTTCCCAGGTCGCCCACTGGGTGTCGGTGTCGATGTTCATCTTCACCACACCGTAGGAGATGGATTCGCGGATCTCTTCCAGGGTAGAGCCGGAGCCACCGTGGAACACGAAGTCCAGGGACTTGGCAGGCAGACCGAACTTCTCGGAGACGTACTTCTGGGAGTTGTCCAGGATCTTCGGAGTCAGCTTGACGTTACCCGGCTTGTACACACCGTGCACGTTGCCGAAGGAGGCAGCGATGGTGAAGCGCGGGCTGATCTTGGACAGACGCTCGTAGGCGTAGGCCACGTCTTCCGGCTGGGTGTACAGGGAGGATTGGTCCAGATGGCTGTTGTCCACGCCGTCTTCTTCACCGCCGGTGCAGCCCAGTTCCAGTTCCAGAGTCATGTTCATCTTGGCCATGCGAGTCAGGTACTCGCAGCAGATGTCGATGTTCTCTTCCAGAGACTCTTCGGACAGATCCAGCATGTGGGAGGAGAACAGCGGCTTGCCGGTTTCGGCGAAGTGCTTCTCGCCCGCGTCCAGCAGACCGTCGATCCACGGCAGCAGCTTCTTGGCGGCGTGGTCGGTGTGCAGGATCACCGGTACACCGTAGGCTTCGGCAACGGCGTGCACGTGCTTGGCACCGGAGATGGCACCCAGGATGGCAGCTTGCTGGCCTTCCAGCTTCAGACCCTTACCGGCGGTGAACACGGCACCACCGTTGGAGAACTGTACGATAACCGGGGCTTTGACCTTGGCAGCAGCTTCCAGCACGGCGTTCACGGAGTCGGTACCGACGCAGTTGACGGCCGGCAGAGCGAAGCCGTTTTCCTTGGCGATGGCGAACACTTTCTGAACGTCATCACCAGTGATCACGCCGGGTTTTACGAAGTCGAAAATTTTCTTAGACATGTTTAATCGTCCTGTCTCGTATGCCGTTAATAAAAAGTGGGGGGTTCATCATGAACCGGCACAGCGGCCACATGATAAACGAAACGGGAGGCTTTTGCCCCCCGTCCCGGGTCAATTAGGCTTTGGCGCGCTCTTCGAGAATCGCGACAGCCGGCAGTACCTTGCCTTCTACGAACTCCAGGAAGGCGCCGCCGCCGGTGGAGATGTAGGAGACCTTGTCGGCGATGCCGAACTTGTCGATGGCAGCCAGGGTGTCACCACCGCCAGCGATGGAGAAGGCCGGGGAAGCGGCGATGGCTTCGGCGATCACCTTGGTGCCTTCAGCGAACTGGTCGAACTCGAACACACCGACCGGGCCGTTCCACAGGATGGTCTTGGCGTTCATGATGATGTCGGCCAGGGCCTTGGCGGAATCCGGACCGATGTCGAAGATCATGTCGCCGTCAGTCACGTCGGACACGGACTTGATGGTGGCCGGGGTGGATTCGGAGAATTCGCTACCCACAACCACGTCGGTGGTCACCGGAATGTTGGTTTCGGCAGCCAGTTTCTTGGCGGTGTCGATCAGATCGTGCTCGCACAGGGACTTGCCGACGTTGTGACCGGCAGCAGCGATGAAGGTGTTGGCGATGCCACCACCGACCACCAGCTGGTCAGCGATCTTGGAGAGGGATTCGAGTACGGTCAGCTTGGTGGAGACCTTGGAGCCACCCACGATGGCAACCATGGGGCGCTCGGGCTTCAGCATGGCTTTGCCCAGGGCTTCCAGTTCACCAGCCAGCAGGGGGCCTGCACAGGCAACCGGCGCGAACTGGGCCACACCGTAGGTAGAACCTTCGGCGCGGTGAGCAGTACCGAACGCATCCATTACAAAGACGTCACACAGGGCGGCGTATTTTTTGGCCAGATCGATGGTGTTCTTCTTCTCGCCTTTGTTGAAGCGGCAGTTTTCCAGCACAACCAGCTCACCGGCGGCGACGTCTACGCCATCCAGGTAGTCTTTGGCCAGACGAACCGGGCAGGACAGTGCGTCTTTCAGATAGTTGACAACCGGAGCCAGGGAGAATTCTTCGTTGTATTCACCCTCGGTCGGACGACCCAGGTGGGAGGTGATCATCAGCTTGGCGCCCTTTTCCAGAGCCAGCTTGATGGTCGGCAGAGTCGCAACGATACGTGCATCGGAAGTGACCTTGCCGTCTTTTACCGGCACGTTCAGGTCAGCACGGATCAGAACGCGTTTGCCCGCCAGATCCAGGTCGGTCATCTTGATAACAGACATATTCAGTCCTCTATATATTTTCAGGTAATGTTAAAAAAACAGTAACCTTGCGCCCGGTGCAGACTTTCAGCCTGCGGCCATCATGGCCCGGGTGGTATCCAGCATGCGGTTGGCGAAGCCCCATTCGTTATCGCACCACATCAACATCTTGACGAGGTTGGCATCGCTGACCCGGGTCTGGGTACCATCAATGATGCAGGAGTGTGCATCATGATTAAAGTCTACGGAGACCAGTGGCTCTTCCGTGTAGTCCAGAATACCGTGTAATGTACCTCTGGATGCCCGTTGCAGGGCTTGATTTACGTCACTAACTGTCACTTTTTTACGAACAGTAATGCTCAGATCCATGGCGGTTACATTGATGGTGGGTACCCGCACCGCGATCGCCTCGAACTTGCCGGCGAAGTGGGGAAGGATACGTTCCAACCCCTTTGCCAGCTTGGTGTCCACCGGGATGATGGACTGGCTGGCTGCCCGGGTTCTGCGCAAGTCGCCGTGATAGGCATCGATGACTTGCTGATCGTGCATGGCCGAATGAATTGTCGTAATAGTACCACAATTTATCTCGAATTCTCGATGCAATGTTTCGATAACGGGGACCACGCAGTTGGTAGTGCAGGAGGCGTTGGAGACGATCCGCTCCCGCCCGGTCAGCACCTGGTGGTTGACCCCGTAGACGATGGTGGCGTCCACATCCGCATCCGCCGGATGGGAGAAGAGCACCTTGCCCGCTCCCGCTCCCAGATGCAGCTCGGCATCGGCCCGAGAGCCGAACACCCCGGTGCAGTCCAGCACCACGTCCACCCCCAGCGCCCGCCAGGGCAGCCTGGACGGATCCTTCTCGGCAAACAGGGCGATGAGATCCTCCCCCACCTGCATGCTGTTGCCCGCCAGTTGCACCGGATAGCGGAACCGGCCGTGGCTGGTGTCGAAGCGGGTCAGGTGCACCATGGCCTCGGGGGCCGCCAGCTCGTTGATGGCCACTATCTTGATGGTCTTGTCGCGGCCGCTCTCGTAGAGGGCCCGCAGCACGTTGCGGCCGATGCGGCCATAGCCGTTGATGGCAATCTTGATCATGGAAACGTTGTGTCCTTAGCTGCGACAAAGGGATGGGAGGAAGGGGCGACTCACGAGAGCAGTGCCTCGCGAAAGACGCCGCGGGCCAGCAGTGCGGCACCGAATACCCCGGCGCTGTCCCCCAGGGCCGGCGCTATCATGGGGGTGGCGAAACGGGGGTTGAACAGGAAGGGCAATACCGTTTCGCGCCCGGCGCGATAGAGGCTCTGCACATTGCCCACGCCGCCACCGATCACGATGACGTCCGGATCGAGAATATTGATCACGTTGGCGAGGGCCTGGCCGAACAGCAGGTGCAACCTGTCCATGGTGAGCCTGGCGACATGATCATGGGCACTGGCCGCAGCAATCTGGGCGAGCGAGAGACGGCGTTTGGTCCTGGCCTCGTACCAGGCCTCCAGCGCCGGGCCGCTGATGAGGGTTTCGACGCAGCCGCGCTTGCCGCAGTAGCACTCTGGCCCCTCCGGCAACAGGACGTTGTGCCCCCACTCCCCGGCGATGCCATGGTGACCGTTGAGGATCTGGCCGTTGATGACGATGCCGGCCCCGACCCCGGTGCCCATGATGATGCCGAACACCACTTTTGCATCGGGATGATGCTGGCGCACCGCCCCCAGATGGGTTTCCGCCAGGGCGAAACAGTTGGCGTCGTTGGCGATGAGCACGGGGACGCCCAGCCTGCGCTCCAGATCTTCCTTGAGCGGCTTGCCGTTGAACTCGGTGGTGTTGCTGTTTTTCAGCAGCCCGGTCTGGGGGTCCCGGGCCCCCGGCGTCCCCATGCCGATGAGTGCAGGACGCTGACCGAGTTTGGCGGCACACTCGTCCACCAGTTTGGCGATCTGGCCCAGCATGTGCTGGTAGCCGCCGTGCCGTTCAGTGGGAATGCGGTGGCGCAGCAACACCTCGTCGCCATCGAGCACCACGCACTCGCACTTGGTCCCGCCAAGGTCGATGCCCCAATCCCACGCCCGCTTCTCCATCCAGCCTCCTGCCCTTCAACGACCCCATCCCGACCACCACGGCCAACATGGGGGGTGCAGTGTAACCCGAGCCGCGACCAGGATGCAGCCCCCTGTGTCACGGACAGCAAAACGGGGCCCGCAGGCCCCGTTCATCACGCTGTATGCCGCCCTCAGCGACCGTGGTACCGGGCGGAGAGCTCATGCACCGCGTTGACGAACACGCCAGCATGTTCCGGGTCCACATCCTGATGGATGCCGTGCCCCAGGTTGAAGACATGGCCGTTGCCATGACCGAAACCGGCCAGAATGGTGGCGACCTCTTCGCGGATCCGCTCCGGGGTGGCGTAGAGCATGGAGGGATCCATGTTGCCCTGCAGCGCCACCTTGTCGCCCACCCGGCGTTTGGCGTCCGCGATGTCGGTGGTCCAGTCCAGCCCCAACGCATCGCAGCCGGTGGCGGCGATCTGCTCCAGCCACTGGCCGCCGTTCTTGGTGAACAGGGTGACCGGCACACGGCGGCCCTCATGTTCACGGATCAGGCCATCGACGATCTTGTGCATGTACTGCAGGGAGAAGTCGCGGTAATCCCGCGGGGTGAGCACGCCGCCCCAGGTATCGAACACCATGACCGCCTGGGCACCCGCCCTGATCTGGGCGTTGAGATAGCTAATCACGCTGTCCGCCAGCTTGTCGAGCAGCAGGTGCAGGGTCTGCGGCTCTGCATACATCATCTGCTTGATCTTGGTGAACGCCTTGGAGCTGCCCCCCTCCACCATGTAGGTGGCCAGGGTCCAGGGGCTGCCGGAGAAGCCGATGAGCGGCACGTCGCCCTTGAGCTCGCGGCGGATGGTGCGCACCGCATTCATCACGTAGCCGAGCTCGTCTTCCGGATCCGGGATGGGCAGGGCCTGCACGTCGGCCATGGAGGTGATCGGGCGCTCGAAGCGCGGGCCTTCCCCGTGTTCGAAGTAGAGGCCCAGCCCCATGGCATCGGGCACGGTCAGAATGTCGGAGAAGAGGATGGCGGCATCGAGTGGATAGCGGCGCAGGGGCTGCAAGGTGACTTCACAGGCCAGCTCGGCGTTGCGACACAGGGACATGAAATCCCCCGCAACGGCGCGGGTCGCCTTGTATTCCGGCAGATAACGGCCAGCCTGACGCATCATCCATACCGGGGTCATGTCCACTTCCTGGCGCAGCAGGGCACGCAGGTATCGATCGTTTTTCAGCTCTTTCATCCCAGTTCCTGAGTCATGTCACGCATAAAATGGCGGACATGATACCACTTTGTGCAAGGCTGAGGGCGACCCTGACGCCGCACATCGCCGCAGGAGTGCAAAGATGTGAGGGGGCGCATACAAGCGCCCCCGTTTTCCCTCAACGCGCCTCGGCGAGGCACTGTTCGATGAGCCGACGCGCTATGGTGCCATGAGGGGGCAAGCGCGGCAGCCGGTCAGCCTCAAAAAAGCCTGCCGCCACCAGTTCGTCATCCTGCACCCGGATCTCGCCGCTCTCGTAGTCGGCGGTGAAGCCCATCATCAGGCTGTGGGGGAAGGGCCAGGGCTGGCTCGCCACGTAACGCACATTGGTCACCCGGATGCCGCTCTCCTCGAACACCTCCCGCGCCACGCACTGCTCCAGATTCTCCCCTGCCTCCACGAAGCCGGCCAGCACGGTATACATGGGATCATCCGCCTGATAGTGACGGCGGTGGGCTGCCAGCAAGATGGCCGGCCCCTTGCGCACAGCGACGATGATGCAGGGGGAGATGCGCGGATAGACGACATGGCCATGATGACACCCCTGGGCCCACTCCCCTTCCCTCGGGGTCATGGGGGCGCCGCACTCACCGCAGAAACGATGGGTACGGCGAAAAGTGGCGAGCTGCCAGGCCCGTCCTGCGAGGCGAAAGCCCTCTTCGTCCCCCGCCACCATGAGCTGGCGCAGCGGGGCCATGGCCCCGGTCTCCGCCTCCGCCCCCAGATCCAGCAGATGGCAAGGCAGGCCGTCCCACTCGTCGAAGCGCTCGAAGGGGGCTGTGTGCAGATGGGTGGGCAAAACGGCGCGGGCCCCTTGTGGAATACGCCCCTGTTCATCCAGCAGGACGAGGTGATCGCCCCCCAGCACGAACCAGAAGGCCTGTTCAGTTGATGACATATGATGAAGGCTCTTGTTGAGAATGCGCGCGGCACAGGATCGTTCGCCTCATCTTACGAGCGGGAAGGGCCGATGGCGACCCCCGACATGGCCCTCTTCTCGCCAGACACACCATGAAAAAAGGTCGCCTCTGGCGACCTTTCATCCTGTTGACCACCGGGGCGATCAGTTCATCCAGCGCTCGCTGCTCTTGCGACGGCGCGGGAGCATGGGCAGGAGGATCCCGAGCAGGATGCCGCCCCCCACCATGGCACCACCGCGGATGAACCAGTCCATCTGCATGTCGTGCTCACGGTTGTCATAGCTCTGGGTCAGGGCGTCGTTCTGTTCCTTGAGGCTGCTCATCTCGGCGCTCTGGCTGTCCAGACGGGCTTTGAGGCTGGCGATCTCCTTGCTCTGCTCGGCGATCTTGCCATCCTTCTCGGCGAAGCGTTTCTCGTTGTCGCCATTGAGGTTCAGCAGACGGGCCTTGGCTTCGTCCAGCTCTTTCTGAACCTGGGGAAGGCGTTCACGCAGGCTGATCTCCCCCTGCAGCTCGCTGTTCTTGATCCAGCCCTCGCGGCCACGACCGTCCACCACCTGGGTGAATCCGGCCTCCTGGTTCACCGCCTTGACCTCCAGCGGCTCACCGGCCTTGACGCTGCCGAGGATCCGGTACTGGGTACCCGGACCGTTGTGGATATAGGTAAAGATGTTGTCTGAAACATAGCGGGTATCGGCCAGTGCCTGTTGGGCACACAAGCAGATCAGGATCCCGAGAAGGGCGCGCATGGTCGATCGATTCTCTTCGTTGGATTAGGTTGCAGGCCGAATGTTAAGCCGCCTGCGGGTCAAAGGACAAGCAAAGAAAAGCGCCATCTCCCCGAGTGAGAGCTGTCTCGCAGCGCCGCCGGTTTACGACGCGACCATTCCAGACGTCGTACCTACTTCTGTTTCAGCGCCTGCACCTCGGCGCGCAGGGCCTTGAGCTCTTTGAGCAGTTGCGCCTGCTGCTCGCTCTGTTGGCGTCGCCACACAGCCGTGTCGTCGTTGGTCTTGCCGGGATGGACGAACAGGCTGGCCATGAAGCCGCTGAGGGCGCCAAACAACCCCACACCAAAGAGGATCAGCAGGCTGGCGACGAAGCGCCCCTCCTCCGTCTTGGGCACCAGATCCCCGTACCCCACGGTAGAGAGGGTCACCAGCGTCCACCAGAAGGCATCGTAAGGAGTCTGGATCTGGCTGCCGGGTTGCCCCGTTTCCAGCCAGTACATGACGCCGGAGCCGACCCCCAGCAACAGGAAGAAGAGGAAGAGAATGCCGGAGAGGGTGGTTTCGTTGCGTTCACGACGGAACATGGCCAGCAGATCCGGTCTGTCCCGGAGCAACTGGTAGACCCGCCACAGCTGGATGAGCCGCGCCCAGCGCAGTTGTTCCACCATGGGCAGGCTGCCGGGCAGATAGAACCAGTTGCTCTTGAAGAAGGCCATCCTGTCGGAGGCGCGCGCCCAGCCATAGGCGAAGTGAGCGAGGAAGAAGTAGCAGATCAGACTGTCGACATCATAAAAGAGCTGCAGGGTCTGGGGGCTCAGTTCACCGTGCCCCAGCCAGCGAGCAGCCACCAGGCAGACCGAAATCACGGAGAGAAACCCCATCAGCAGATCCATGGTACGCAAATGAGTTAAGTGATGTCGCATACATTTTCCAACTTTAAGCACGGTGCAAATTAATAAAAAGGAAGATAATGCCGATAGCTATGACGGCAAAGGAATAATGGACGTTGAAAGGAGAAAAATTATGCAGTTGAACCCGCTGGAGAGGCGCATGAGCAACATCCGACTGGTGCCCAAGGTGGTGCTGCTCATGGTGTTCAGCACCCTGCTGCTGCTGGCCAAACTCTGGTTCGATGCCAGCAACCTGGAAGCGACCCTGCTCAGCGAGGGCATTGATGCCGCCATGGCCAACACCATCGCCGATCGCCTGCTCTGGACCGGGCTGGTGGAGACGGCGCTCATGGGGGTCGTCTTCGTGGTGCTGCTGCTCACCGGCTCACGCCTCATGGTCAAGCAGGTCCACTACCTGGTGGGGCTGCTGGAGCGTTTCGCCAACAAGGATCTCAGCCACAGCGTGCTGCTCAAGTCCCGGGACGAGTTCGGCGACATCGCCAAGGCGGTTGCCCACTCCCAGGAGAACCTCAAGGAGGTGTTCGGGACCCAGCGTGCCGCCTGCAAGGAGCTCAACGAGATCGCCTCCCAGGTGACTCTCTGTATGGATGAGGCGAACGAGGCCATCAACGAGGAGTTCACCCAGATTGAGCAGCTTGCCAGCGCCATGAGCCAGATGGTAGGTGCCATTCGAGAAGTGGCCAACCACGCGGAGCAGGCGTCCCACGCCACCGCCGAAACCAGCCAGCTGGCCGAGGAGGGCAGCCGCTGCGTTGCGGCTACCGTCAACACCATCGACACTCTCTCCGGCAACATCCAGCGCTCCTCCACCGTGGTCAACGAAGTGGAGCACGGGGTCGATCGCATTGGCTCCGTGGTGGACACTATCCGCAGCATCTCCGAGCAGACCAACCTGCTGGCCCTGAACGCCGCCATCGAGGCCGCCCGCGCCGGTGAGGCGGGTCGCGGTTTTGCCGTGGTCGCCTCCGAGGTGCGCGAACTCGCGAACCGTGCCCAGGCGGCCACCGTCGAGATCCAGAAGATGATCGAGCAGCTTCAGGGCAACGCCCGCCAGGCTGTCGGCCTGATGGCCGAGAGCGTGCAGCAGGCGGACAAGGGGGTGGAGCAGGTGACCCAGGCAGGTACCCAGCTCGACACCATAGTGCAACGGGTGCAGGGAGTGGCCGACATGAACCGCCAGATCGCCGCCGCCTCCGAGCAGCAGAGCTCGGTGGCCGAGGAGATGAATGCCAACCTGGAGCAGGTCAAACAGGTGGTGGAAGGCTCCGTCGTGGTGCTGCGGGAGCTGAAAGATGCCTCCGAACTGGTGGAACACCACAGCCAGACGCTGGACAGCCATATCCAGGCCTTCAAGCTGGCCTGATGCTGGCGCCCGTCGTCAAACCTACAGGCTGGCCTGAGGTCGTGATTTGAGTACACTGGAAGGCCCCCTTAGGGGCCTTTCTTTTTTCATCACGGCAAGGAGCCAGGATGCAGACCACAGAACGTGCGCTTGAGATAAGCGACGACAAGGGACGCCTCGACGTCCCGCTCATTCACCGTTTCCTCAGTGAAGAGGCCTACTGGTGCCTCGGCATTCCCCTCGCCACCCTGCAGCGGGCCATCAACCACTCCCTGTGCTTCGGAGCCTATCTCGACGGCCAGCAGGTCGCCTTCGCCCGGGTCATCACCGACAAGGCCACCTTCGGTTATCTCGCCGACGTCTTCGTGCTGCCCGAACATCGCGGGCGCGGCCACAGCAAGGCCCTGGTGGCAGCGATCCTCGCCCACCCGGAGCTGCAAGGGCTGCGCCGTCTCTCTCTCGCCACCTCCGATGCCCACGGCCTCTACGCCGGTTTCGGTTTTGTGCCGCCGAGAAGCCCCGGCAGCCTGATGGAAATCTACGACCCCGAGATCTACCGGCGCCCCTGAGCCCGGCCGATCGCCAGATCCGTCGCCGGATCACCTTCCGGGCAGCGGCGCTGTGACGCCAGCGCCCGGGAGTGCTAGATTGGCAGCCGGCATTTCACTCTCCCTGCAGACTCGTCAACCACAAGGATGGCAACCGTGGCCCAGCACTCTCCCTCTTTCTCCGCCTTCTCTCCCTTGCTGCAGGAGCAGGCCCTGCGCCACTGGCAGCGGCTGCTCGCTCTGGCGCCCCAGTATGACGCCCTGCCCGAGCCCACCCGCCAGACCCTGCTGACCCTGCTCGGCCTCTCCGACTTTGTCGCCGACTCCCTTATCAAGCAGCCGGGGCTGCTGGCCGAGACCCTGGCATCGGACGCACTGACCCGGGCCGAGCGCTGGCCCGCCTATGAACCTGAGCTCGCAGCCCTGCTCGCCGAGGTCGCGGACGAGGAGGCGCTCAAGCGTATCCTGCGCCAGTTCCGCCGCAGCCGCATGCTGGTGATCGCCTGGCGCGAGCTGCTCGGGGAGTCCGAGGTCGAAGAGAGCTTCATCCATCTCACCAAGCTGGCGGATGCCCTCATCTGTGGTGCCCGCGACTGGCTCTACGCCAAGCAGTGCAGCGAGCTGGGCACCCCCATGGACGGCGATGGCAACCCCCAGCCGCTGCTCATCCTCGGGATGGGCAAGCTCGGCGGCGGCGAGCTCAACTTCTCCTCGGACATCGACCTTATCTTCACCTTCCCCGAGAACGGCTACACAGTCGGCGGTCGGCGGGAGCTCGCCAACCAGCAGTTCTTCATCAAGCTGGGGCAGCGTCTCATCAACGCCCTCCACCAGCCCACCCAGGATGGTCAGGTGTTCCGGGTCGACATGCGGCTGCGCCCCTTTGGCGATGCGGGGCCGCTCGCCATCTCCTTCGCCGCCATGGAGGACTACTACCAGCATCACGGCCGCAACTGGGAACGCTACGCCATGGTCAAGGCGCGGGTGCTGGGCCCCCAGTGCGAACACGCCATGGCCCTGACCGAACTGCTGCGCCCCTTCGTGTTCCGCCGCTATATCGACTTCGGCGTCATCGACGGCCTGCGCCAGATGAAGGCGATGATCGCCGCCGAGGTGCGCCGCAAGGGACTGGAGGGCAACATCAAGCTGGGGGCCGGGGGCATTCGCGAGGTGGAGTTTATCGCCCAGGCGCTGCAACTCATCCGTGGCGGGCGCGAGCCCGCCCTGCGGGTACGCCACCTGCCCGAGGCGCTGGCCGCCATCGCCCAGGGGGGTGCCCTGGAGGGGAGCCAGTGCGAACGCCTGCTCACCGCCTATCGCTTCCTGCGCCGGGTGGAAAACATCTTGCAGGAGATCGGCGATCAGCAGACCCAGACTCTGCCCACCGAGGATCGGGATCGCCAGCGGCTCATCGCCACCCTCGGCTTTACCGACTGGGACGCCTTCATGGCCCACCTCGATGAGGAGATGGCCGCCGTCCATCAGGAGTTCGTCGCCGTGGTGGGGGAAGAGAAGGAGGCCCCCGCCCACCTGGAACAGCTCTGGCTCGATCTCTGGCGCACCGAGCTTGATGCCGCCGAGCTGGAAAAACTGCTGACCACGCAGGGAGTGGTGGAGCCCGCCCCCCTCTGCGCCGCCCTGCTGCGTTTCAAGGAGGAGTACAAGCGCCGTCAGGTGGGGCCCCAGGGGCGCATAGCCCTGGACTGGCTGATGCCGGAGCTGCTGCGGCTGGTGGTGGCGAGCCGCGAGCCCGCCCGCCTGTTCGAGCGGGTCTGCACCCTGCTGACCCGCATCTTCACCCGCAGCGCCTATCTGCAACTGCTGGCGGAAAACCCCGCCGCCCTGCGCCAGCTGGTACGCCTGTGTGACGAGAGCAACCTGGTGAGCGAGCAGCTGGCCCGCTACCCCATCCTGCTGGACGAGCTGCTGGATCCCCAGCACCTCTACCACCCCACCCCGCTGGATCAGTACAAGCCCCAGTTGCGCCAGTTCCTGCTGCGCATCCCCGAGGAGGACGTGGAGCAGCAGATGGAGGCGCTGCGCCAGTTCAAGCAGGTGCAGCTCCTGCGCATCGTCGCCGCCGACATCGCCGGTGCCCTGCCGCTGATGAAGGTGAGCGACCACCTCACCTGGCTGGCGGAGGCGATCACCGAGGAGGTGGTCAATCAGGCGTGGGCCCAGATGAGCGAACGCTACGGGGTGCCGCCCGAGGTGGCGGTGAGCGGTGAGCGCGGCTTTGCGGTGGTGGCCTACGGCAAGCTGGGGGGCATCGAGCTCGGCTACGGCTCGGATCTCGATCTGGTGTTCCTGCACGGCGGCGACCCCAACAGTTACACCGATGGCCGCAAGCCCATCGACAGCCGCCAGTTCTACCTGCGCCTGGCCCAGCGGATCCTGCATCTGTTCAGCACCCGCACTCCGTCCGGCATCCTCTACGAGATCGACATGCGGCTGCGCCCCTCCGGCGACTCAGGCCTGCTGGTCTCATCGCTGTCGGCCTATGAGCAGTACCAGCAGCAGGAAGCCTGGACCTGGGAGCATCAGGCCCTGGTGCGAGCCCGTCCCATCTATGGCGATGATGCCGTGGTCGCCGAATTTGCCCGCATCCGCCGCGACGTGCTGGCCAAGGAGCGGGATCTGCCCACCCTGGCCCGCGAAGTGCGGGAGATGCGCCAGAAGATGCGGGATCACCTGCTCAAGGCGGGAGAGGGAGAGTTCGATCTCAAGCAGTCCCCCGGCGGCATGGTGGACATCGAGTTCATCGCCCAGTACCTGGTGCTGGCCCATGCCTGCGGTGAGCCGGACGCCCTCACCCGCTGGTCAGACAATGTGCGCATCTTCGATGAGTGCGTGATGGCGGGAGTGCTCACACTGGAGCAGGCAGAGGGGCTCAAGCAGGCCTATCTGGAGATCCGCAACCTTGGCCATCGCCTCAATCTCTCGGAGATCTCCCGCAAGGTGGGGGACGATCAGTTGCCGCGAGAGCGGGGCCATGTGCTGGCGGTCTGGCAACAGCTGCTGGGAGAATAAGCAGAAGGGGCGCCATGGCGCCCCTTCTCGTTGACGAAAGGCTTGTTGAAGATGACCTAGCGTCCGCCCGCCACATCGATAAAGGTGCCGGTGGCATAGGAGGCCTCGTCCGACAGCAGCCAGGCGATGGCGGTGGCCACTTCGGCCGGCTGACCGCCCCGTTGCAGGGGAATATTGCCCTTGATCCTGTCCACCCGGCCGGGCTCGCCGCCGTCGGCATGCATGTCGGTGTAGATGAAACCAGGACGCACCCCGTTGACCCGGATCCCCTGAGCCGCCAGCTCCAGCGACAAGCCTCTGGTCAGCACGTCGACGGCCCCCTTGGCGGCGGCATAATCCACGTACTCCCCGGGGGAGCCCAGGCGCGCGGCGGCAGAAGAGACGTTGACGATGGCGCCCCCCGCCGTCATGCGGCGCACCGCCTCGCGGCAGCAGAGAAAGCAGCTGGTGACATTGGTGGTCAGGGTCTGGTTGATGCGCTCTGCGCTCATCTCCAGCACCCGCATCTGGGGCTGCAACCTGCCGGCGTTGTTCACCAGATGAGTGACGGGGCCGAGCCTCGCGTCCATCTCCTCGAACAGGCGCACCACCTCGGCCTCCACGCTGACATCGGCCTGCACCGCGATGCACTCGACCGGATGGGTGGCCAGGATCTCGGCCACCACCGCCTCGGCGGACACCCTGTCCTGACGATAGTTGAGACAGAGATGGTAACCCTGCGCCGCCAGATAGCGGGCTGTCGCGGCCCCGATACCTCTGCCGCCGCCGGTGATCAGCACCCGTTTGTTCATGAACCCTCCTGGCTCCCGGTTTCGAAGACTGTTTCGCATAGTACCTCATGTTGCCGACCACACCTCGTTCCGTGACGCCCGGCACCACAACAAAGAGCCCGCACGGGGCGGGCTCTTGATGGCAACAACGGGAAGTTGGCTATTTGAACAGGCCCTTGAGCAGCTGGTCCGCCACCCCCTTCACCCCTTCGTTGTCGGCCTTGTCACCCAGCAGCTTCTTGAGACCCCGCTCGGCCTCCTTGCGGGCCTTCTCCTCCAGCACCTTGTTGTTGCTGAGCAGCTCCTTCACGTCAAGCTTGTAGCTCGGCGCCTGCCAGTGGCCGCCGATGCGCACCGGTATGGTGATGTCCTTGAGCTCGTCCACCGTCTTGCCCCCCTGCCCCTTGCTGCTCTCCACCACGGAGGTGAGGAACAGGAAGTCGAGGGTCTCCGGCACCAGGGCGGTCTGGCCCTGCCCCTTCACTCGCAGGGCGGGGGCAAAGAGCTGGATGTCGTCGCTCCTGGCAATCCCGTTGGCAATCTGGAAGCTGGCGGTGAGGGCGCTGAAATCGGTCTTACGCACCTCCTTCACCTGATCCGCCCCCTTGCCGGTCAGGGTGGCCCGCGCCTCACGGATCATCTCCGCCAAGTTGATGCCGTGCAGGGCGCCATCGCTCAACTTGAGCTTCACCTGGCCCTGCATCCGGCTGCGCAGCGCCTGCTCGGAAAGACCGCTACCCTGCACCTCGACCTCCAGATCCCCCTTGCCTTCCAGCAGGTCGGTCTGGGCCAGGGTCTGCAGCAGGGGCCGCACATCGACCCCCTGCACCCGCTTGCGCACCTGATAGCGGGCCGGCTGCTGACGGGCATCGAGCACGCCGCTGGCGGTCACCTGGCCGCCGGCCACCCCGGCACTGAACTGCTTGAGGGTGAGCTGACCACCGGCCAGGGCCAGTTGCAGATCGACGGCGCTCAGATCCAGCCCCTTGAGGCGCAGGCTGCCCAGTTGCAGGCGGCCAGCTAGGTCCACCGACTTGAGGGCGGTCAGATCAGGCTCTACCGTGGAGAGCGCCCTGTTGGCGGGCGCCGCAGCCTGCTCCTTTGCTCCGGCCGGTGCAGCCGCCCCCGACGTGGCGGCCACAGGTGCAGCCTTGGCCGGTTGACCGAGCCAGGCGTCGAGATCCAGCTTCTCCCCCTTGAGGTCAAACCCTACCCTGGGCACGGCGCCCAACTGCACGCTGCCGTTGCCGCTCAGCAGAACATCATCCACCCCCATCACCAGGTTGCTGAGGGTGACGACCTGCTTGTCCAGCTCGGCGCGGGCAAAGCCCGCCAACTTCACCTGCATCTGCGGGCGCGGCAGGGCATCACCGCTCAGCTTGGCGGCCAGCACGGCATCCGACAGCTCCAGCAGTTGCCGGTTTTCATCGAGGCGCGCCTTGAGGGTCCCCTCCAGCGTACCGGCCAGGGTCGGCTTGTTCGCTGCCCCCTGTGCCCCTTGCAGACTGAGGGTGAGGCTGCTCCACTGCCCCAGTGCCAGCCGATCGGCCTTGAGGGAGAAGGCATCCAGCCGCTGCGCCGGCTGGTTCAGGCTGCCGCTGAGATTGAGATCCTTGAGCTCGCTCTTCATGGCCTCCCGGGCCGGTTTGAGCTGGGCCTGACCCTTGAGATCAAACGCCAGCTCACCCTGGGCCCCCTTGGCCGCCAGAGTCACCGGTACCCACTCCCCCGGGGTCAACTGCCCCAGATCGAGATCCAGCCGGTCGAGCCGGGAGACGGTACCGCTACGGTCGTCCCGCACCAGGGCGCTGGCATCCACCAGCGCGATGCCTTGCAGGCTGATCTGCCAGAGCTGTTTGTCACTGGCGGCTGGGGGCGTCGTTGCGGCAGGCTCGGAGGTCGTCGCCTCCTCCTTGGGGTCGGCGGAGGCCTGGAGCAGATCCCTCAGGTTGGAGCTGCCGTCAGCCCTGGTCTGGATAAACAGATGAGCGCCGCTCAGGGTCACCTTGCCTATCTCAAGCTTGTGGGAGAGCAGGGGCAGCAGGCCCACCGAGGCCTCCCCGCGCGTGAAGCGCACCAGGTCGGGCTCGGCGAAACCGGCGGGGTTGCGCAGCGCCACCTGCTCGAGGGAGAGGCCCAGGCTTGGCCAGAAACGCCAGCCGATATCACCTTGTATCACCAGCTCGCGGCCGGTGCTCTTGCGCACCTGTTCCACCAGCTGGGGCTTGAACTGGTTGGGATCGATGAGGGACACCAGGGCGGCGATGGCCACCACGGCCGCCAGCGCCAACCCCAGCAGGATGCAGATGATCTTCTTCACGATGGACTCCTTGAATGCGGATCTTGTGGCTGACTATACCACCGGGGGGATGACAGATGGGGCACGTCTGCCAAAACGGGCCAGCAGCGAGACAGGGATGGTCGCAGCTAGTGCAGCCAGCGCAGCTCTTCCAACACGCGGCAATGAAAAGGGCCCCGCAGGGCCCTGATGATAGTGGATAGCTGGCGCCCGTCTCGCCCGGATCAAGGCTGACGCGGCAACTGCTGATAGCCCATCTCGTACAGGGTGAAGGCATAGATGTCCGCACTCTGCTCGATAAGCTTGGCCACCGGCGTGCCCGCCCCGTGCCCGGCATTGGTCTCGATGCGGATGAGCTGGGGATGGGGGCCGGCATTGTCGGCTTGCAGGGTGGCGGCAAACTTGAAGGAGTGGGCCGGCACCACCCGATCGTCGTGATCCGCCGTGGTCACCAGGGTCGAAGGGTAGCTGACCCCGGCCCGGACGTTGTGCAGCGGCGAGTAGCCCTTCAGGTAGTCGAACATCGCCTCGCTGTCGGCGCTGGTGCCGTAGTCATAGGCCCAGCCCGCCCCGGCGGTGAAGGTGTGGTAGCGCAGCATGTCGAGCACCCCCACCGCCGGCAGGGCGACCCGCATCAGATCCGGCCGCTGGGTCATCACCGCCCCCACCAGCAGACCGCCGTTGGAGCCACCTCGGATCGCCAGCCGATCGGTGCGGGTGTAGCCCTCGGCCTTGAGGTACTCGGCCGCCGCGATGAAATCGTCGAACACGTTCTGCTTGTTCTGCTGGGTGCCCGCCAGGTGCCAGGCCTGGCCATACTCGCCGCCCCCGCGCAGGTTGGCCACCGCATAGACGCCCCCCAGATCCAGCCAGTTGGCCACCGACACGCTGAAGCTCGGGGTCAGGCTCACGTCGAAACCGCCGTAGCCATAGAGGATGGTCGGGTTGCTGCCATCGAGTTTCAGCCCCTTGCGGTAGCTGATGATGAGCGGCACCCGGGTGCCGTCATTGCTCTGGTAGAAGCGCTGCTCGGAGACGTAATCCTCCGGTTTGAACGGCGCCGCCGAGGCGCGATAGAGGCTGATGGCGCCGCTCTTGGGCTCGAACCGGTAGAGGGTCGGCGGCTGGGCATAGTGCTCGAAGCCGAAGTAGAGGGCGGGATCATCGTGCTTGCCGTTGAAGCCGCTGACGCTGCCAAGGCCGGGCAGCGCCACCTCGCGCACTCGCTTGCCTTCGTAGTCGAACTGCTCGACCCGGGCGGTGGCATCCACCATGTACTCGGCGAACAGATAGCCGCTGCCGCTGTGTACCGTCAGCACCTGCTGACGCTCGGGGATGAGATCCCGCCAGTGGGCCGGGCCCGGATTGGCGGCATCCACCGTCACCAGCCGGCCGTTGGGGGCGTCCCGGTTGGTCAGCAGGTAAAGGGTGCCGCCCTTGTTGTCCACCAGGCTCACGTCCGCATCCAGATCCCCCTGCACCGTCAGCAGCGGCGCGTTCTCCTGGCTCAGATCCTTCACATAGAGGCGGTTACCTGAGGTGGAGTTCGCCGCCGAGATGAGCAGGAAGCGGTCATCTTCGGTGACGGTCGCCCCCACGTAGCGGTGGTGCTGGGCCGGGATGGCGCCGAACACCAGCCGGTCATCCTCCTGCGCCGTGCCGAGCCGGTGGAAATAGACCTTGTGCTGATCGGTCCTGGCCGACAGCTCGCTGCCGTCGGGCTTGTCGTAGCTCGAGTAGAAGAAGCCCTCGTTGCCGAGCCAGCTGATGCCGCTGAACTTCACGTCCTTGAGGGGCGCCTCCAGCGGCTGCTTGCTCTCTACGTCCATCAGGTGGATCTCGCGCCAGTCGCTGCCGGCCAGCGACAAGGAGTAGGCCAGGATGCGGCCATCGCGGGAGAAGCTCAGCTGATCCAGCGCCGTGGTGCCGTCGGGGCTGAGGGTATTGGGATCGAGGAACACCTCGGCCGGCTTGCCCTCCTGCTGGCGCCACAGCACGTTCTGGTTCTGCAGGCCGTCGTTCTTGAAGAAGTAGTGGTAGCGCCCCTCGCGAAACGGTGCCCCCTCCTTGGCGTAGTTCCAGGAGGCGGCCAGCTTCTCCTTGATGGCGGCGCGATACGGGATCTGCGCCAGGTAACCCTGAGTCACCCGGTTCTGGGCCTTGACCCAGGCCTCCGTCTCGGGGCTGCGATCATCCTCCAGCCAGCGATAGGGGTCGGCCACGGCCTGGCCGAAATAGTGATCCACCTGCTCACCCTGGCGGGTGACGGGGTAGTGAAGGCGCGTATTCCCTGACATGGCATCCTCTCTGGTTGGCTGGCCGCTGCACGCACAGAGCAGTGACAGGGCCAGCAGGCTGACAATGGCTCGCATCGAGGCGGCTCCCTGCGGTTTGAGTGAGCGGGCAGGTTAACAAAGCGCGCCGGATGGCCCAACCCCCCGACCAGTGGCAGAGGGTGGCCCGCCGACACGGGGGAGCCATATGAATTTTTTCGCTTAAGTTTGCCGCTTTATTTTGTTTGTTATCCGGCCCTTGGGTCACAGGATGGAATAAGACACCAGCCAACGTGAGCCATTCAGGATAAAGCATGCCGTACAGCTACCTATCACATCTGCGTTGCAGCAAGACCGGCGAGATAGTGGATGCCGATCAGCCCCAGCAGTTGAGCCCGGTCGGTGCCCCCTTGCTGGCCAGTTACGACCTCGAGGCCCTGAAACAGGCCTGGCACCCGGCCGCGCTGCTGGGGCGCCCCGCCAGCCTGTGGCGCTACCACGAGCTGCTGCCGGTGCGCGACCCCGCCCAGGTGATCACCCTGGGGGAAGGCTTCACTCCCCTGCTGCCCCTGCCCGCTTTCGGCAAACAGATCGGCATTCCGGATCTCTGGATGAAGGATGAGAGCATCATCCCCACCGGTTCTTTCAAGGCCCGCGGCGCCGCGGTCGGCGTCTCCCGCGCCCGGGAGCTCGGCATCACCCACTTCGCCATGCCCACCAACGGCAACGCCGGGGCGGCCTGGGCGCTTTACGGCGCCCGCGCCGGCTTGCGCAGCACCATAGTCATGCCCCAGGCGGCCCCCGCCATCACAAGACTGGAGACCTCGCTGGCCGGTGCCCGCCTCTATCTGGTGGATGGCCTCATCAGCGACGCCGGTCGCCAGGTGGCCGAGGCGGTGGCCGAGCAGGGGCTGTTCGATGCCTCCACCCTCAAGGAGCCCTATCGCATCGAGGGCAAGAAGACCATGGGGCTGGAGATCGCCGAGCAGCTCGGCTGGACCCTGCCGGACGTCATCCTCTACCCCACCGGCGGCGGAGTCGGTCTCATCGGCATCTACAAGGCGCTGCGGGAGTTGCAGGAGCTGGGCTGGGTCAAGGGGCCACTGCCGCGACTGGTGGCGGTGCAGGCGAGCGGCTGCGCCCCCATCGTCCAGGCCTGGCAGCAGGGGGAGCGCGAATCGCGCTTCTGGCCCGATTCCCAGACCCTCGCCTTTGGCATCAACGTGCCCAAGGCGCTGGGGGACTTTCTGGTGCTGGACGCCCTCTATCGCACCGAGGGGTGCGCCATCGCGGTGGACGATAGCGCCATCCAGCGCGAGATCCGCCAGCTCGCCGCGCGCGAAGGCAGCTTCGTCTGCCCGGAAGGGGCGGCCGCCTTCGCCGCCGCCCGCCAGCTGCGGGAAGCGGGCTGGATACAGGGGGGCGAGCGGGTGGTGGTGCTCAACACCGGCGCCGGCATCAAGTACCCTGACGCCATCACGGTCGTGCCCCAGCGGCTGCGCCGTGACGGGAGGATCCCGGCATGAGCTTCGACTGGTCCTTTGTTCTCACCACCCTGCCGGCGTTCGGCCAATCGGTCTGGGTCACCTTGCAGCTCGGCGCCATCGTGATCCTCACCTCGCTCGCCGTGGCGCTGCTCAACGTGACGCTGCAAAGCCTGCACAAGCCCTGGCTGAACGGGCTGATCCGCGCCTATGTGGAGCTGGCCCGCAACACGCCGCTCTTGATCCAGCTGTTCTTTCTCTACTTCGGGCTGCCGGCGCTCGGCATCTCGCTCTCCGGCTTTGCCACGGCGGTGATCGCCATGACCTTCCTCGGCGGCGGTTACCTGACCGAGGCGCTGCGTGCAGGCGTTCAGGCGGTCCCCCCCAGCCAGCTGGAAGCGGGCCGGGCCATCGGCCTCTCCCGCTGGCAGCTGCTGCGCCACGTCCAGCTGCCCCAGGCCTGGCTCGCCAGCCTGCCGGCGCTGTTTGCCAATTTCATCTTTCTGCTCAAAGAGACCACGGTGGCCTCGGCAGTGGCGGTGCCCGAGCTCCTCTACACCACCAGGAACTACATCGCCCTCTACTACAAGACCTACGAGATGCTGGCGGTGCTGACCTTGATGTGCGTGCTGATCTTTCTGCCGCTCTCCCTTGCCCTGCGCGTCGTTGAAAGGAGGCTGCAACATGGTCAGTTCGGTCATTGAACAACTGATGCAGACACCTATTGTCCAGCTGCTGCCGTCATTCGCCACCCATGCACAAAGAAGGAGGGATCACTATGGCCAGTCCAGTCACTGAACAGCTGACGCAGGCGCTGCCGCTGCTGGCGGTGGGCGCGGGTCAGACCCTCGCCATCTCCCTGCTCGCCATCCTGTTCGCCACCCTGGGCGGGGTCGGTTATGGCGTGCTGGCCCAGCAAGGGGGAAGGCTGACTCGGGGAGCACTGCGGGTCTATCTGGAGCTGTTTCGGGTGGTCCCCGTGCTGGTCTGGCTCTACCTCTTCTTCTTCGGGCTGCCGATCTTCTTTGGCGTAGACATCCCGGCCTTCTGGTGCGCCGTGCTGGTGCTGGCCCTGTGGGGCGCCAGCGAGGTGGGTGAAGTGGTGCGCGGCGGTCTCAAGTCCCTCGCCCGCGGCCAGCAGGAGGCCGGGCTGGCGCTCGGGCTCTCCCGCTGGCAGCTCTATCGCCACGTGCTGCTGCCCCAGGCGCTGCAACGGCTGACGCCGCCGACCATCAACATCTACACCCGCATCATCAAGACCAGCTCGCTGGCGGTGCTGATCGGGGTGGTGGAGGTGATCAAGGTAGGCCAGCAGATCATCGAGCGCACCTATGGCTCGCTGCTCATCTACGGTCTGCTGTTCCTGTTTTTCTTTCTGGTCTGCTATCCGCTCTCGCTCGCCTCGCGCCGGCTGGAGCAACAATGGGGTAATGCGGTATGACACCTCTGCTTGAACTCAATGCTGTCAGCAAACAATTCGGCCAACACCGGGTACTGGACGAGGTCAGCCTCACGGTGAACGCCGGGGAAGTGATCGTCATCCTGGGGCCGAGCGGCTGCGGCAAGAGCACCTTGCTGCGCACCCTCAACGGGCTCGAACCCATTCAGGGGGGCGACATTCGCTTCGACGGAGAGTTGCTGGATGCCAGCACCGACTGGCAGCGGCTTCGCCAGCGCATCGGCATGGTGTTCCAGAGCTATCACCTCTTCCCCAACCTGACGGTGCTGGAGAACGTGCTGCTCGGCCCTGTGCAGGTGCAGAAGCGGGAGCGAGCCGAGGCCCTGCTGCAAGCGGAACAGCTGCTGACCCGCATCGGCCTGTGGGCGCGGCGCCATGACTATCCTCGCCAGCTCTCCGGCGGCCAGCAGCAGCGCATCGCCATCGTGCGGGCCCTGTGCATGAACCCCCAGGTGATGCTGTTTGACGAGGTGACCGCTGCGCTGGATCCCGAGATGGTGCAGGAGGTGCTGGAGGTGATCCGGGATCTCGCCGGCAGCGGCATGACCCTGCTTATCGTCACCCACGAGCTGGCGTTCGCCCAGGCGGTGGCGGATCGCATCGTCTTCATGGACGGCGGCCACATCCTGGAGCAGGCCGCCCCCCATCAATTTTTCGACAATCCCAGGAGCCAGCGTGCCCGCCAGTTCCTTGCCAAGTTTTCTTATACAACTGTCAGCAAACGAAAGGAGTCAGCATGAAGATAATTACCTCGGTCCTGTTTAGCGCCCTCATCGGCCTGGGCCTCGCCAGCGGCGCCGCCCAGGCAGAAGACGGTTCCCTCGCCAAGATCAAGGCGCGGGACAAGCTCATCGTCGGCGTCTTCACCGACAAGCCGCCGTTTGGCTATGTGGACGAGAAGGGCAACTACGTCGGCTTTGACACCGATCTCGGCCGCCGCTTCGCCAAGGATCTGCTGGGGGACGAAAACAAGGTCGAGTTCGTGGCGGTGGAGCCCGCCAGCCGCATCCCCTTCCTGCAGAGCGACAAGGTGGATCTCATCCTCGCCAACATGACGGTGACCCCGGAGCGGCGGCAGGTGGTGGACTTCACCAACCCGAACCTCAAGGTCGCGGTGCAGGTGCTGGTGCCGGAAGGCAGCGACGCCAAGAAGCTCGACGATCTGGCCGGCAAGCGGCTTATCGTCACCACCGGCACCACGGCCGACATCTGGCTGACCCGCAACCACCCGGACTGGAAGGTGCTCAAGTTCGAGAAGAACACCGAATCCCTGCAGGCGCTGGCCCAGGGCCGCGGCGACGCCTACGCCCAGGACAACCTGGTGCTGTTCAGCTGGGCCAAGGAGAACCCGGGCTATCGGGTGCTGCCCGAGAAGCTGGGCTCGGAAGACCCCATCGCCCCGGCGGTGAAGAAGGGCAATATCGAGCTGCGTGACTGGGTCAACGACCGTCTCGCCAAGCTGGGGGAAGAGAAGTACCTGCTCAAACTCTACGACCAGTATGTGCGCGACAAGCTTAGCGCCGATACCGATCCCAACGACGTGATAGTGGAAGGAGGCAAGTGGCAGGGTTGAGCCCTGCCCCCACAGCAGTGCTGAGTGTGAAGTGTGTGATCTTTGGTTCCGTTGGTCTGCAAACCGCAAGGTTTGACCTTTCCAGGCGCCCCCTCCAGGTGGCGCCTTTTTTTTGTTTGCAAGACCCCGGCAGGCGGGACACCCGCTCTGTGAGCCAGCTCCCCCTGCCCCGGGATACCCTGTGCCATCCTCACTGAAACGGCAGCGGGAGGAGAAACCCATGTGGATAGAGGCCGAGCCCGTCTACGGCGCCCTGGTGTCCCTGGCCATCGGGCTCATCATCGGGCTGGAGCGGGGCTGGCAGGTGCGCCAGCTCGGAGACAACCAGCGCATCGCCGGGATGCGCACCTATGGCCTCATCGGTCTGCTCGGCGGGGTCTGCGCCCTGCTGCTGCCCACCCTGGGGCCCTGGCTGGCCCTGCTCGCTCTGCTGACCGTGGTGACGGGGTGCGGCCTCTCGGTCTGGCTGGCCCTGCGCTGGCAGGGGGAGTTCGGTCTCACCAGCTCGGTGGCCATGGTGCTCACCTATCTGCTGGGGCTGATGTCGGTGCTGCAGAGCCCGAGCGAGGCGGTGGCCTGCGCCGTGCTGGCGGCCCTCCTGATGGGGCTCAAGGGCAAGATCCAGCAGGGGATGCTGTTCTTGAGCGAAATGGAGTTTCACGCCACCCTGCGTTTTCTGCTCATCTCTCTGGTGCTGCTGCCGGTGCTGCCGGATGCGGAGATGGGTCCCCTCAATGCCTTCAATCCCTTCAAGATCTGGCTCATGGTGGTGGTGATTGCCGGCATCTCGTTCTGTGGTCACTTTGCGGTGCGCCTGCTCGGCACCCGCTCCGGGCTGGTGCTCACCAGCATGCTGGCGGGGCTCGCCTCCTCCACCGCCCTCACCCTGCAATTTGCCCGCCTCAACAAGGAGCAGGGAGGGCTGGAGCGGCTGCTGGCCACCGGCATTCTGCTGGCGGGAGCCACCATGTGGCTCAGGCTGCTGGCACTGGTGCTGATCATCCACGGAGAGCTGGCGCTGCGTCTGGCCGCCCCCCTGCTGCTGCTGGCAGCCATCGTCTACGGCTTTGCCTTCTGGTTCTGGCGCCAGCGGGAAGAGATGCCGGACGGCCCGGTACAGCCCGAAACCCGCAACCCGCTGGATCTCGCCACCGCCATCAAGTTCGGTCTGCTGCTCGCCCTCATCGGCTTCATGGCCACCCTGCTGCAAAGCAAGGTGGGCAACTCCGGGGTCTATCTGCTGTCGCTGGTCTCCGGCATCACGGACGTGGACGCCATCACCCTCTCCCTCTCCCAGCTCGCCCAGAAGGAGCTGGCCCTGGAGGTGGCAGCCAGGGGCATACTGCTCGCCGGGCTGGTCAACTCCCTGGTGAAAGGGGTGCTGGCACTGGTGATTGGCGGACGCAGCCTGGGGCGGCGGGTCTTGCTCCCCTACCTCGTCTCCATCCTGCTCATCCTGCCCCTTGTCCTGATGACATGATGACGGGGATCACCTGACGGGCCAGGCACTCTGACACCCTTTCCCCTTGTCGCGTATACTGCCCCCTCTTGCAACAGGAGGAGATGACCATGGCAAGCGACTGGGACAAGGTACTGGCAGGGGGCGCCCTGGACAGCCAGAGCGAGGAGATAGCGAACGACCGCATTCGCGGCCAGGCGCTGCTGAGCCGGCTCAACGCCTCACCGGCGGGGGATCACGTCCTGCGCCAGCAGATCTGCCGCGACCTCTTCGCCCACTGTCCCGACTCCTGCTGGATCAGCACCCCCTTCACCTGCGAATTCGGCCGCAACATCCACATCGGCGAGAAGACCTTCTTCAACTTCAACGTCACCATACTCGACGTGGGCGAGGTGCACATCGGCAACCATGTGTTGCTGGCCCCCAACGTGCAGATCTACACCGCCACCCACACCATGGACTATCTGGAACGACGCAACTGGACCGCCTACAACAAGCCGGTGCGGATCGGCGATGACTGCTGGATTGGCGGCGGGGCCATCATCTGCCCCGGCGTCACCATAGGGCCGCGCTCCATCATAGGGGCTGGCGCCGTGGTCACCCGGGACATCCCGGCGGACTCCCTGGCGGTGGGCAATCCGGCCCGGGTGATCCGCACGCTACAACCGGGCGAGACTCGGGATCCGGCGTGCCTGTCATGATGGCCCTTGCCCTGCTGCCTTTGGGTTGGGCAGGCTGGCTCGGGGTGCGGGACGCCAACTGGTGGCCGCTGGCCCTGATCCTGCTGATGAGCCTGCTGACCCTGGCTGCCTACGCCTGGGACAAACGCCAGGCCATTCGTGGCGGCTGGCGCGTGCCCGAGGCCCGCCTGCATCTGCTTGAGCTGTGCGGCGGCTGGCCTGGCGCCCTGGTCGCCCGCCAGTGGCTGCGCCACAAGACCCAGAAAGGGAGCTACCGCCTGCGGTTCTGGGCCATCGTCTGGGGGCAGTTGCTGCTGCTCGGGATCTGGCTCGGCTGGCCGATCTGGCCGCTCTGAACAACCAGGCGGGCATTGCCGCCCAAGGTCGGGTATGAGACAACGACAGCGCGGGAGACAGATCCTCTCGTTCAAATCTTGAAAGGAGTCATTCATGACCATGTGGACAGGTATCGTCCTGATCGTCTTTATCAGCGTGTCGTTCAACTATCTCACCAAACGCGCCCGCTACCAGATGGGGGATGCCCGCATTACCGACCGTCTCGGCAAGCAGGACATGATCATCAAGGAGTTGCAGGAGCGCATCGCCAATCTGGAGGCCATCGTCATCGAGGAGGAGAAGCGCCGCCCGTTCAAGGAGCTCTGATCCGGCAAGCCGGGCGGCAAACCGGCCAGCCCCCGGGCTGCAAGGGTTTGCCGCCGCCCCCGCTCGCACCCGCCCGTCCTCCGCCTGGCAAAAACGAAATTCACAGCAGGATCAATCCCCTGCCATTTTTCGGGTGAATGTTCGCCAAGCTGGCCCGTTCCCTGCTCCGTCATGACATCAGTCGTACGGAGAGTGACATCATGATCGCCATCGGCACCCTGCTTCCCCTCGCCTCCCTTGCCATCAAGCTCGGCAGCAAGCTGCTGGGCGACAGCACGCCGCCCGCCCAGACCGAGCCCGCCGTGCAGGAAGCGCAGCTTGCCCCCACGGTGCAGAGCCTGTTCCAGCGCCTTGGCATCCAGGAGGCTGACAGCGAGCAGAACCGCCCCGCCATCAACCACTTCATGGGGGCGCTGATGCAGACCCTGGGTCAGGAATCCTCGGGCCAGCCCCTGCCCCAGGCCATCGATGCCGCCCGCACCCAGTTGGCAGACGGCACCCAGAGCACCCGCCTCGACGCGCTGCAAAACGAGCTCGACACCCTCAAGGGCTGCCTCGGCAACAGCGACCTCAACCTCGATCAGCTGCTCTACGCCTTCAAGCAGACCCTGCCCCAGGGCCCGGGGGAAGGCGTCGGCAAGCTGCTCAATGCCAGCGCGTGAGCGGGAGTGGAACCATGAAAAACGGCAACCAGACGGTTGCCGTTTTTGTCGGGCCGAATCTCAAGGTGTCACGCTAGGGCTGTGAAGGAGGCGGGCTCAGCATGGCGCCGGCCAGTGCGGTCTGCCCGCGCTCCTGCAGGGCATTGGCCGCTCCCAGGCGATCCGCCGCCTCTTTGTTCTGACCCAGCTTGAACTTGCCGACCAGCCGTTCAATCTCGATCTCTATGCCTACCACGGCCTGTACCATGGTCTCGAGATAGTCTCTCGGTGCATCAGCCATCTTCCAGGGAATGGACTCTCCCGCCTCGTGGGTACGGGTCAGGGTCGCGAGCAGGCGGCGCACGAAGCGGGCATCGTCCCTCACCCGGATACGTCCATGGGCGTGCACCACGGCATAGTTCCAGGTGGGCACCTGCTTGTGATGCACCTGCTTGCCCGGATACCAGCTGGGGGAGATATAACCCTCGGCGGCGCGGAAGATCACCAGCACCTCGTCGCCGTCTTTCACCTCCTGCCAAAGCGGGTTGTTGCGAGCCACATGGGCCCGCAGCACACCGTGGGCCCCCTGCGCCCCATCGAACTCGAACGGTAGGTGGTTGGCATCCAGCCCCCCTTCACCACAGGTGATCAGGGCCCCCAGGGGGTGCGCCTGCATCAGCTGGTGCAGCGCCTCGGGGTCGGTAACGGCGAAATGGGGTGGCAGGTACATGGGAACTCCTTGATCCGGTTGACGCGTCCATACGCATTGCAGCGGGATCATGCCCTGCCCGGCGCGGGCCGTCACCCCGAATGTGCCCACTGAGCCAGTTCATTGCAGCAAATGGCCGCAATGCCACATCATCATCCACAAGCGAGATATAACACCCTATGTTCACGATGCGAATATTACTTTCACAGCCCAAGTGAATGAAAAAACAACATCAATGACAAAGATAATTCCGCTTTACACCCCGCCCCCCTTCGCCAGATAGCCGATACGGTAGATCTCGCCCCCGGCAGGCAAGGGCGATGAGAGGGACGGGAGAAAATCCGCCTCCAGCCATTCCCATCGGGTGAGATCCCAGCCGCTCACCATGGCCTCGCCGTGCAGGTCGGCAAGCTCGCCGTGGGAAGTGACCTTGGTGCGCCGCAGCCTGGCCATGCAAGCCCCGTCGAGGGAGGCCGGATCCGGCGCCCGCAGCAGATGCCAGGTCTCGATGCGGGGCCAGCCGAAATGCCGGGTGAGCGCCGCGAATCCCTCGCTTGCCAGGAATCGGTGCATCGCCTCGGCGCTGTGCCACACATAGAAGGAGGCATAGCGGTTCTCCTGCCCCGGCAGGGCACCATCGTCCTGACGGCTGTAGAGATAGGCCTTGAACAACAGACCGGGAAAGCCGTCCAGTCTGGCGCCATTGCTGGCGATCCGCTGCTCGATCAGCGCCATGTCGTAGTCTGCGGGCAGGGTGAATCGGTAGTGCATGGCGATCATGAGGCCACCTCCTGTCTGAACATCCGGCCCTGGCCGAAACTCCACGCCTCGGCATCGGTCTGCTGGATCACCACCATGAGGTTGTCGGGATGGATCCCAAGCTCGGCCTCAAGGCGCTCGGCGAGACGTGCATAAAGCCGCTCCCTGGTCGCGGTGCTGCGCACCTTGCCCGCCAGGATCTGGAAGAGGATGAAACCCTGGTCCCGGCGGCCGGTCTGGTAGTGGGGGTCATAGATGAGCGCACTGGCAGGCAAGATCTCGAGGATCTGGAATTTATCCTTCGGCGGCACCTCGAACACCTCCACCAGGGTCTGGTGGTAGAGGGCGCTGAGTTGCTGCAGGTGTGCGTCGCTCATCCCCTCGCACAGGGTGATGCGGGTCAGCGGCATGGGGTCACCTCCTCGCGGGGGGGCAGATAGCCCACGGCCGTCACTGCGGCGGGCAAACCGGCGTAGAAGGCAAGATGGGTGAACAGCTCTTCCAACTCATCCCGGAACAGGCCGTTTTGCCGGGCGAATGCAATATGCCAGGGCAGTTGTTGCACCCGGCCCAGTGACGCCAGGATGGCCAGGGTGATCAGGCTGCGCTCGCGTGCCGAGAGGGTGGGGCGCTGCCAGATATCGCCAAACAGCGTCTCTTCCGCCAGTCGGGCGAGTCGGGGGGCAAGCTGCGCCAGGGCGGCGCGATCGGGAACATCGGGTGTCATGGCAATCTCCTTGGTGGATGAAGCCACTCTCCCTCACTGCTACAATTTAGAAAATCGAAATATTCAAGACCAATCATCCCGATTAAAAGGATTGTTATGTCACCCCTTCCCCCCAGTCTGGATCTCGATGCCCTGCGCAGCTACGTGCTGGGGCTGGAGTGCGGCAGCTTTGCGCTGGCGGCGCAGCGGCTGTGCCGCTCCACCTCGGCGGTCAGCGCCCAGTTGAAAAAACTCGAACAGCAGTGCGGCACCGATCTGGTCATGAAGCAGGGACGTCACCTGGTGCCGACAGCCAGCGGTGAGCGCCTGCTGGGCTACGCCAAGCGGCTGCTGGCGCTCAATGACGAAGCCGTGCTCGCCCTCAAAGGGGAATTGCTGCAAGGGGAGATCCGGCTCGGGGTGCAGGAGGACTTCGGTGAATCTTTGCTCCCCGCCGTGCTGGGACCCCTCTGTCGCCAGCACCCGGCCCTGCGCATGACGACCCGCATCGATCGCAACGGGGCTCTGGTGCAGGGGATCAGGGAGGGCACCCTCGACATGGCTCTCGCCTGGCAGCCACAGGGAGAGCGGGAGGATCTTCCCCTCATCGAGGTGGTGCAACTGGCCTGGATTGCCCACCCCGAGTGGGACCTCGCCCCTTTGCTCGCGCGCGGGGAGCCCCTGCCCCTGGTGCTCTTCGATGCCCCCTGCCTGATGCGGGCACGGGCCATCCGCGCCCTCGACGATGCCGGGATCCCCTGGCGGATCGCCTTCACCAGCCAGAGCCTGGGCGGGATCTGGGCCGCCGTGCAGGCCGGGCTAGGGATCACGGTGCGTTCCGCCATCGGCATGCCGGCCAGTCTCGCCACCCTCGACGGTGTGCTGCCCTCACCGGGCACCCTGGGGGTGGTGCTACTCGCCGCCAGCCATGAAACCGACGAGGCCAGGAGCCAGTTGCAACGACTGCTCACGGACGCCGTACATCATGCCAGCGCCGGACACAGGGGCTGAACAGCCCCTGGTCAACGCGCCCCACGGCGCCTAGGCGTACCCATAAAAAAACGGCAACCCTGAGGTTGCCGTTCTGCCTTCTAATTCCCATGGCAAGCCGGTTGGCTTAACCCGCCCGCTTGCTCAGCCAGGCTTCGGCGGCGGTGAGGGCTGCCTCTATCTGCTCGCGAGCGACGCCTCCCTTGGCAACCCGCTTGGCCAGGGTCGCTTCCAGCTCCAGGTTCGGGTAAACATCCTCCCCCACCACGGGGCTGAAGCGCTGGAACTCGGGGAGGGAGAGTTCTTCCAGGGGCTTTTTCACCTGGATCGCATAGACCACGGTCTCGCCGACGATATGGTGCGCCTCACGGAACGGGATGCCCTTGGCCACCAGATAGTCCGCCAGCTCGGTGGCATTGGCATAGCCGCCCTGGGCCGCCGCCTTGGTCCGCTCGCCATTGACCTTCAGATCGATCAGCACCAGCGCCGCCATATCGAGGCAGTCGTGCCAGGTGTCGAGGGCGTCGAACAATCCTTCCTTGTCTTCCTGCATGTCCTTGTTATAGGCCAGCGGCAGCGCCTTGAGGCTCATCAGCATGCCCATCTGGGCCCCGACCACCCGGCCGGTCTTGCCACGAATGAGCTCCAGCGCGTCCGGGTTCTTCTTCTGGGGCATCAGCGACGAGCCGGAGGTGACGGCGTCAGACAGCTCGACAAAGCCCGCCTCGCCGGTGTTGTAGAAGATAAGGTCTTCGGCAAAGCGCGACAGGTGGGTCATGGAGAGGGACGCCACGTGCATCAGCTCCACCACGTGATCCCGATCGGACACCGAATCCAGGCTGTTGCGGGTGGCGCCGCTAAAGCCCATGTCGAGCGCCAGCGCCTCGCGGTCGATGGCATAGGCGGTGCCCGCCAGCGCGCCGCAGCCAAGCGGGCTGGTGTCGAGGCGCTTGAGGGCATCCTGCAGACGGGAATGGTCCCGCTCCAGCATCTCCACATAGGCCAGGGCCCAGTGGGCGTAAGTGACCGGTTGGGCACGCTGCAGGTGGGTGTAACCGGGCAGCACCGCGGCCTGATTGGCACGAGCGGAGGCCACCAGCCCCTGTTGCAGGGCGGTGATGGAGCCGAGCAGCAGCTCGCCCTGTGCCTTGCACCAGAGTTTGAGGTCGGTGGCGACCTGATCGTTGCGCGAGCGACCGGTGTGCAGCTTCTTGCCAAGGGCGCCGACGGCGTCGATGAGCTGGCTCTCGACCCAGGAGTGGATGTCTTCGGCGTCCGAGTTCAGGATCTGCTGGGGATCCTGCTGCACGGAGGCGAGCAGCACTTCCATCGCCTGCTGCAACTTGGCCTGCTCACCCTCGGTCAACACGCCCACCTTGACCAGCGCTTTGGCCCAGGCCATGGAGCCCTGAATATCCTGCTCCGCCAGCCGGTAATCGAACCGCAGCGAATCGTTGAACTGCTTGAACCGGCTATCGGCTCCCTGACTGAAGCGTCCACCCCAAAGTGCCATACTGCTCTCCTTGAATGCGTTGTCGGCGGCGACTTGCGCCGTCGAACTTGAAATCTTGCCCTGTTTTTCTGCGAGCCTGTTATCTCACAGAAGCGGCCAGGGCGCAGCCGCTCTTGTCACACCCGATGAGGATGGCAAAGGGCCTCTCTGCCTGTAAAAGAGGGGGCCATGCCCCCTCGAATCAACGGGTGATAGCGCTTGCTTAGCCGTGGGTATGGTCGCCACCGATGGCTTGATGCTGCTCTTTCATGGCGCGGATCCGGCTGGCCAGGGTGTAGAGACGGATGAAGCCTTCGGCATGGCTCTGGTCGTACACTTCGTCGGCACCGAAGGTGGCGAAGTCTTCGGAGTAGAGGCTGTTCGGCGACTTCTTCTGCACCGCGGTGACCTGACCCTTGTACATCTTCAGCACCACTTCACCGTCGAGCTCCTCGGCGATGGCGTTGGCGGAGGCGACAATGGCCTTGCACAGCGGGGTGAACCAGCGACCGTCATACACCAGGTGGGAGAACTCGGCACCCAGCTTTTCCCGCCAGGCGCGGGTCGGTCTGTCCAGTACCAGCTCTTCCACGGCGCGCAGTGCGGCAACCATCACGGTACCACCCGGGGTCTCGTAGCAGCCACGGGACTTCATGCCCACCATCCGGTTCTCGGTGATGTCGATCCGGCCCACGCCGTGCTTGCCGGCACGCTCGTTCAGGGTGGTCAGGATCTGGTGCGGGCTGAGCGGCTGATCGTCAACGGCGACCACTTCGCCCTTGGCCACGGTCAGCTTGACGTATTCCGGCTCGTTCGGGGCATCCTCTGCAGAGACGGTCCACTGCCAGACGGCTTCGGACGGCTCGTTCCAAGTGCTCTCCAACTCGCCACCCTCGGTGGAGATGTGCCAGGCGTTGGCGTCGCGGCTGTAGATCTTCTTCAGGGTCGCCTTGCAGGGGATGTTGCGGGCTTCCAGATAGGCCAGCAGATCTTCCCGGGAACGCATGTCCCACAACCGCCAGGGGGCGATCACTTTCAGCTGGGGCGCCAGAGCAGCCACCGCCCCTTCGAACCGAACCTGGTCGTTGCCCTTGCCGGTGCAACCGTGGGAGATGGCATCAGCCCCTTCTGCCAGGGCAGCCTCGACCATCGCCTTGGCGATCACCGGACGGGCCATGGAGGTGCCCAGCAGGTAGGTGCCTTCATAGACGGCGCCGGTCTTCAGGGTCGGGTAGACATACTCTTTGACGAACTCTTCCCGCAGATCCTTGACGATGCACTTGACCGCGCCGGAGGCGATGGCCTTCTGCTCGATCCCTTCCAGATCGTCACGCTCCTGGCCCACGTCGGCGACGAAGGCGATGATTTCAGCGTCATAGTGCTCCTTCAGCCAGGGAATGATGGCCGAGGTATCCAGTCCGCCCGAGTAAGCCAGTACGATCTTGTTGATTCCGCTCATTTACTTCTCTCCGTGATGATTCGATAAAAAGGGGTGATTCCGGGTCGGTTGCCGGATTACTTCTGGCCCTGTCCGAACAGGGTCAGCAGCACGGCGTTCTGGATATGCATCCGGTTTTCTGCCTCATCCATGATGAGGGAGGCTGGGCCGTCCATGACCTCCGAGGTGATCTCCAGCTCCCGGTGGGCCGGCTGGCAGTGCAGCACGTGCTGGATGCCGGTCCGATCGAGCAGGGCCTGGTTGATCTGATAAGGCATGAAGATATCTTTTACCTGCTCCATTGGTGTGTTGTCACCCATGGAAACCCAGGTATCGGTATAAACCACGTCAAAGCCTTCGATATCCGCGACATCATCGCTGATATGTATGGTCGCGCCAGATTGAGCTGCCAGCGCCTGGGCCTGCAGGAAGATCTGGGTATCCGGGCCATGGCCTTTCGGGCAGACCAGGGTCACGTCGGTACCGAGGGTCGCCCCCAGCAGCAGCAGGGAGTGGCTCACGTTGTTGCCATCGCCGAGATAGGCCAGCTTCACCTTGGACAGGTCGCTGTAGTGCTCGCTGATGGTCATGAAATCCGCCAGTCCCTGGCAGGGGTGGTAGAGGTTGCACAGGCTGTTGACCACAGGCACCGAGCCGAACTCGGCCAGCTCGACCAGGGTCTGGTGATCGAACACCCGGGCGACGATGGCGTCACACCAGCGGGACAGATTGCTGGCGAAATCCTTCACCGACTCCCGCTTGCCGAGCGCCCCGTTCTGCTGATCCAGATAGACGCTGTGACCGCCCAGTTTGGCGATGCCGATGTCGAAGGTGACCCGGGTACGCAGGGAGGGCTTCTCGAACAGGGTGACCACGCTCTTGCCCGCCAGGGCCTGGCTGTATTTCTTCGGATCGGCCTTGACCGCCTTGCCTAGCGCCAGCAGCGCCTCGATCTGGGCCTTGCTTAAATCACTGTCTTTCAGAAGATGTTGCATCGGATTGTCCTTTTCCCGGTGGAGATCAGAGGGTGACCTGGGTGCCAACAGCGCCGCCAGCCAGCAGCTTGAGCAGCTGATCCGGGTAGCGCCAGCTAGCGACACAGACCGGCTTGCCCAGGGTTTCAGCGGCGTGCAGGGCGGCTTTCACCTTGACGGCCATGCCGTCCGTGATAACGCCCTTCTCCATCAGGTCCAGCGCGCTCTGCTTGTCCAGTTGCGGCACCAGCTTGCCCTTGCCATCCAGAATGCCGCTCACATCCGACAGCATCACCAGATCGGCGCCCAGCGCTTCGGCGATGGCGGTGGCCGCCTGATCCGCGTTGACGTTCATCATCTGTCCGTCGGCGGTGATGCCGATGGAGCTCACCACCGGCAGGAAACCCTGCCCCAGGATGCCGGCCACCAGCGCCGGGTTGCCCGGTTTGCAGTCACCGACCGCACCGAGATCCGGATCGAGCTGGGTCACCTGGCACAGACCGCCGTCGGCGAGGCACAGACCCACAGCAGGAATGCCGGTGGAGATGGCCTTGGCCATCATCATCTTGTTGGCGGTCCCAGCCAGGGCACCGGCAATCACGGGGATCTGCTCGAACGGGGTCACCCGCAGGCCGTTCTTCTTGGTGGAGGTCATGCCCAGCCCCTTGAGCAGGTCGTCCACCAGGCAGCCACCACCGTGCACCAGCACCAGAGGACGGTGCTGATCATCCAGGAAGGTCTTCAGGGTGGCGAACAGGGCGGTCAGGGCCTCGTCGTTCTCGATCAGGGCACCACCCAACTTGATTACCAGCGTCTGCTTGTCCATCTTCTCGATCCTTTCTTAAAGCGTTAAATCAGGCCGGTGGCCGGTTCAAAACCAAACTTGATATTTATGCACTGCATGGCTTGCGAGGCGGCCCCCTTGAGCAGGTTGTCGATGGCAGAAACCACCACCAGCATGTTGCCCTGCTGCTGCCAGGCGATGTCGCAGTAGGGCGTGCTCGCCACGCCGCGGATGGAGGGCATCTGGCCGGTGAGGCGTACCAGCGGCTTGCCTTCGTAGGCTTTGAGGTAGGCCTGATCCACCTGGGTCGGCGTCACCCCTTCCGCCAGTTGCACATAGATGGTGGCCAGGATGCCCCGCACATAGTTGCCGAGGTGGGGCTGGAACAGCACCTCCTTGCCGAGGTGGTGGCTGATCTCCGGCTGGTGCCTGTGATTGAAGGTGCCGTAGGGATTGAGGCTCACTTCGCAGAAACTGGTGTTGATGGCGGCCTTGCGACCGGCCCCGGAGACGCCGGAAACCGCATTGATGATGGGCTGCCACCCCTGGGCAATCAGCCCGGCCTGTTGCAGCGGCTTGAGGGCGCACAGGGAGGCGGTCGGGTAGCATCCCGGCACGGCAATCAGCTGGGCGGCCTTGACGGCATCGGCATTCCACTCGGCCAGACCGTAGGCGGCCTGCTCCAGCCACTGCTCATTCTCGTGGGTGAAGCCGTAGAAGGAGGAGTAGAACTGCTGATCGTTGACCCGGAAGGCACCGGAGAGATCGAACACCGGCAACCCCTTGGCTAGGAACTTGGGCGCGAGTTCCGCACTCACCTCGTGAGCAGTAGCCAGCACCACCAGATCGGCTTGGGTCAGGATCCGGGTCATGCCGTCTTCGTCCAGGGGCAGCAGCGGCTGATCCAGCTTGCCCACCCACTGGGGATGCAGGGAAGAGAAGCGCTTGTGGGCGTCCTGGCTGCCGGCGGAAACATAGAGGCCGAACAGCTCGAGTTGTGGATGGTTCTGGACCAGAGCGGCCAGTTCGGCCCCCGCGTAGCCACTGGCACCGACGATAACGGTCTTAAGCATGTTTGAGTATTCCAAGTCTGGGTTCGAAATTCACAGCATGGTGCTGCGGTGCAAGGGGTCGGCTATCGCCCCTTTGATGCAACGAGTGCGGAGGGGCAATTCAGGCGGATATGCGTCGTCGGTTACAGATCAGGTGACAGAACATTAACTTTCCCTTACAACTAGAGGCCTTGTCGATGAGCACTCGAACAGAATATTCATGCACTCACTTTGCATTTGTATTTTCTAACAGAAACACTCCGGGGACGCAAGGAGGAGCTGATGGCCAAACTGGATTTTTTTTCACTTTATAAGAATATTATTGCGATTCCCTCTATCAGCAGCACGGATACTCGCTGGGATCAGAGCAACGAGGCGGTGATCCGGCTGCTGGCCGACTGGTTCGGCCAGCTTGGGTTCCAGTGCGAGGTCACGGCCCTGCCGGATCTGCCGGGCAAGTTCAACCTGGTGGCGACCTATGGTCAGGGAGAAGGGGGGCTGCTGCTCGCGGGTCACACGGATACGGTTCCCTTTGATGAAGGAGCCTGGACCAAAGACCCCTTCAAGGTGACCGAAGAGGGCAACCGCCTGTACGGGCTCGGCACCATCGACATGAAGGGCTTCTTCGCCTTTATCGTGGAAGCGCTCAAGGAGGTCGACCTCAAGACCCTGAGCAAGCCGCTGCGCATCCTGGCCACCGCCGATGAAGAGACCACCATGGCCGGGGCCCGCGCCATCGCCGCCGCAGCTGAACTCAAACCCGACTACGCGGTGATCGGCGAACCCACCGGGCTGGTGCCCGTGGTGGCCCACAAGGGCCACATGTCGGAAGCCATTCGCATCACAGGCCGAAGCGGCCACAGTTCGGATCCCGCCAACGGCGTCAACGCCATGGAGATCATGCACAAGGCCATGGGTCAGGTGCTCAGGCTCCAGCAGGATCTGAAGGAGAAGTACGCGGATCACCGCTTCGCCGTGCCCCAGCCCACCCTGAACCTCGGCTACATCCAGGGGGGCGACAGCCCGAACCGCATCTGCGGCTGCTGCGAGCTGCACATCGACATGCGTCCCACCCCGCAGGTGGGTCCCGACGAGCTGATGGGCATGTTGAAAGAGGCGCTCTCCCCCATCGAGATCCACCAGCCCGGCTGCCTGCACCTGCAGCACCTGCACGAACCCATTCCGGCCTATGCCTGCCAGGATGACTCCGAGCTGGTGCGGGAGGCGGAAAAAGCGAGCGGCCGGGCCGCCGAGTCCGTGAACTATTGCACCGAAGCCCCCTTTATCCAGCAGCTGGGTTGCGAGACCATAGTGATGGGTCCAGGCCATATCACCCAGGCCCACCAGCCCGATGAATACCTGGATCTGTCGTTCGTCAAACCGACCACGGCGGTGCTGCAGCACCTGATCCGGCGCTTCTGCGTCTAACCAAATAGGGATGTAAGTAAGTTACATGACAGGCGCCTTGGGACAGGTGAGGGAAATACATGTTCTGAATCGGCTTGTTATTTGACCTTGCGCAGACAATCTGGGTAGATTGTCCCCCTAAGATGACGGAGCATATGTTGTAATCGCACAACAATAAGTGAGGTCGCCTCCCGCCTGGAAGGTCAGGAGGCACCAACAAAATAAGGATGTGGAATGAACGAAAAGTACGCCGCACTACGGGCCAACGTAGGCATGTTGGGCCAACTGCTGGGTAAATCCATCAAGGATCATCAGGGGCAGGCCTTCCTCGACAAGATTGAGACCATTCGCCAGCTGGCCAAGTCTTCCCGCAAGGGAAACGAGGCAGACAGAGAGCGCCTGCTCGACACCCTGCGTACCCTCTCCGATGACGAACTGCTGCCCGTGGCCCGTGCCTTCAGCCAGTTCCTCAACCTGGCGAACGTGGCGGAGCAGTTCCACACCATCTCCCGTCGCTGCGAAGAGCAGGTCTGCACTCCGGATCCGCTGGAGCAGATGTTCGACAAGCTGAAAGCCTCCAACCTGTCCCAGGAGACCATCATCCAGGCCGTGCGCGAGCTGGACATCGATCTGGTGCTGACCGCTCACCCCACCGAGGTGACCCGTCGTACCCTGATCCACAAGCACGTGCAGCTCAACGACTGCCTCGAGGCCCTGGAACTCTCCGATCTGCTGCCCCGCGAGCGGGACAAGATCCAGAGTCGCATCGAGCAACTGGTCAACCAGGCCTGGCACACCAACGAGATCCGCGAACAGCGCCCGACCCCGGTGGACGAAGCCAAGTGGGGCTTCGCCGTGGTGGAAAACAGCCTGTGGCCGGCCATCCCCGAATTCATGCGCAATCTGGACGAGCGCCTGCAACACCATCTGGGTGTGCGGCTGCCGCTGGATGCCGCGCCGGTCAAGTTCACCTCCTGGATGGGCGGTGACCGCGACGGCAACCCCTTCGTCACCGCCAAGGTGACCGCCGAAGTGCTGGAGCTGGGCCGCTGGATGGCAGTGAGCCTGTTCTACAAGGACATCAAGGAGCTCACCTCCGAGCTCTCCATGGCCGATTGCACCGACGCCGTGCGTGCCCGGGTCGGCGACAATCCCGAGCCCTATCGCGCCCTGGTGCGTGAGCTGCGCGAGCAACTGCGCGAGACCCAGGAGTACCTGACCGCCAAGGTACAGGGCCAGGCGAGCGAGAGCCGGGATCTGGTCAAGAGCACCGCCCAGCTGCGCGAGCCCCTGGAGCTCTGCTACCACTCCCTGCACGCCTGCGGCATGGGCAACATCGCCGACGGCATGCTGCTGGACGTGCTGCGCAAGCTGGCCTGCTTCGGCATCCACCTGGTCAAGCTGGACATCCGTCAGGATGGCGAGCGTCACGGCCAGGTCTTCTCCGAGCTGACCCGCTACCTGGGTGTGGGCGACTACGCCGAGTGGAGCGAAGAGGACAAGCAGGCCTTCCTGCTGCGCGAGCTGAACTCCCGCCGCCCCCTCATCCCGAGCGACTGGGATCCCAGTGCCGAGACCCGCGAGACCATCGACACCTGTCGCGTCATCGCCCAGCACGACCCCGATGCGTTCGGCATCTACATCATCTCCATGGCCGGTGCCCCGTCCGATGTCTTGGCGGTCCAGCTGTTGCTGAAGGAAGCTGGCTGCAAGTTCCGCATGCCGGTTGCCCCGCTGTTCGAGACCCAGGAAGACCTGATGGCGGGCACCGCCGTGATGGAACGCCTGCTGTCGGTGGACTGGTATCGCGGTTACATCCAGGGCCGTCAGTACGTGATGATCGGCTACTCCGACTCCGCCAAGGATGCGGGCATGATGGCCGCAGGCTGGGCCCAGTACGCCGCCATGGAATCCCTGGTGGCGCTGGCTGAAGCCAACAACATCCGCCTCACCCTGTTCCATGGCCGCGGCGGTACCGTCGGCCGTGGCGGCGCCCCCGCCCATCAGGCGATCCTGTCGCAACCCCCGGGATCCCTGCGCGGCGGCCTGCGGGTCACCGAACAGGGGGAGATGATCCGCTTCAAGTTCGGCTTGCCGAAAGTGGCCATCCAGAGCCTGAACCTCTACACCAGCGCCGTGCTGGAGGGGAACCTGCTGCCGCCGCCCAAGCCGAAAGAGAGCTGGCGCGCCGTGATGGAGCAGCTGGCGTCTGTCTCCTGTGATCACTACCGCAGTATCGTGCGCGGTCACCCGGACTTCGTGCCCTACTTCCGTGCCGCCACCCCGGAGATGGAGCTCGGCAAGCTGCCGCTCGGTTCCCGCCCCGCCAAGCGCAAGCCCAACGGCGGTGTCGAGAGCCTGCGCGCCATCCCCTGGATCTTCGCCTGGACCCAGAACCGGCTGATGCTGCCGGCCTGGCTCGGCGCCCACAAGGGATTGCAACAGGCCATCGACGACGGCCAGAAGAGCGTGCTGGACGAGATGAGCCGCCAGTGGCCCTTCTTCCGCACCCGTCTCGAAATGCTGGAGATGGTGTTCCTCAAGGCCGACCTCTGGCTGGCGGAATACTATGACACCCGCCTGGTGCCAGAGAACCTGTGGGCACTCGGCAAGCAGCTGCGTCAGGAGCTTGCCGACTCCATCGAGGTGGTGCTGAAACTGCGCCCGCAGGGCGACCTGCTGGACGATCAGCCCTGGATCAAGGAGTCCATCAAGCTGCGCAACCCCTACACAGACCCGCTCAACGTGCTGCAGGCCGAGCTGCTCAATCGCTCCCGCAACCACCCGGAGACCCTGCACCCCGAGCTGGATCAGGCGCTGATGGTCACCATCGCCGGCATCGCCGCCGGCATGCGCAACACCGGCTGATCCCGGACCATTGCAAACAAGGGCGCCCCGGCGCCCTTTTTCGTCCCTGCCGGGCACGGGGATCCCGATATTGCCGCCAGCACAGCCCCCTCTAAGGGGAAAAAAACATCCACAACAAACAGGGCGCCATGATGGCGCCCTGTTTTATTTCGCGATATAGCCTCTCATCAGGAGACCTGGTTGCGACCACGACGTTTTGCCTCGTAAAGCCGCTGGTCCACACACTGAAGCCAGTCATCCATGCGCCTGTAACTCATCTGATAGGGTGTGAGCCCCACGCTGATGGTGACGGTGATCGCCTGGTGCTGGTACAGGAAGGTGTGCTGCTCCACCTGGCGCCGGATGCGCTCCATGATGCTGTGGGCCTCCTCCAGGGTCGTGCCCCGCAGCAGCAGGATGAACTCCTCCCCGCCAAATCGCGCCACCAGATCCTTGCTGCGTACCGCCTGCATCAGCAGCCCCGCCAGCGACGCCAGCACGGCATCTCCGGCAAGGTGCCCATATACGTCATTGATTTGCTTGAAGAAGTCGATGTCTATCAAGGCCAGGCAGCAGGCCTCCCCTTCGGCGGGATGGTGCTGGACGTGATCCAGCAACACGTTTGCCTGCTGGAAAAAGCTGCTGCGGTTGGGCAGCTTGGTCAAGAAGTCGTGCTCGGCGTTGAAGCGCAGCACCCGCTCCATGCGGCTGCGTTCGTCCTCCAGATTGCGGGCGTGGATAAGGGTGCCAAGGGCCGTGGTGAGGGGCTCGAGCAGGCTGACATGGGTCTCGTCAAAGCCACCCGGGCGGTTGGCCAGGGCGATCATGCCGATCGCCTCTCCCTTGTGGCGGATGGGAATGCCGAGGAAGCTCTCCAGGTGCGGATGACCACGGGGGGAGACACCGCGACTGGCTGGATGGCTCGGCAGATCGTTGCAGCACACCAGGGTATTGTGGGTCACCACGTGCCCAAACAGGTTGTCGAGCTTGCTGAAGATGAGCCCGCCCCGACTCTGGCGCTGCTGCTCATACCAGGCGTGGGTCGCCTCGTCCCAGGAGACATTGGAGATGGAGGGGACATAGAGACTGGGACAACCATCCTCGTACTGGATGATGCCGATGAAACCATAGGAGCTTTCGCTCACGCTCAGCAGCCGCTCGAAGACGGTGTCGCAGGCGGAGCCGAGATTGCGATCGAGCAGAAAACTCTGGTGCGCGGCCACCACGATGTCAAACAGCTGGCTCTGCTGCTCGACCCGCTGCTTGGCCATCACAGCCGAGGTAATGTCGTGCGCCAGCTTGACCACCCCCAGCAGAGTGCCGGCCTCGTCGCTCACGGGCATGTAGGTGGCATGGAGCCAGAGGGGGCTGCCACCTTGCCTGACCCGGCGAAACTCCCCCGACTGGATCTCGCCACCCAATACCTTCTGCCAGAAGAGATCATGCTCCGCCTGCAGATCCGGCGGCAACAGCATGAGATGGGACTGGCCCACCAGCGCTTCGGGGGGATAGCCCAGCATGTCGCAAAACAGGGGGTTGACCGACACCATGCGACCATCGAGATCGAACTCGACCATGCCATAGGCCCGATCAAGGGCGGTCAGCCTGGCAAGGGTCTCATATCGATCCATCGCGTCGATATCGCAAGCGCAAAGTGCTGTGGTATTCATGGCTACGATTCCTTTCGATCGCCGGCGCATTGCATTGGAATGCGGGGACAAGTGCCCAAATCATAGGATCCGGCACCCGGTTACGCTAACACAGGCCCCGATTGGGTGTGAAGACTGGTTCTTGCCACATCCGGCTCCCGGGCGCAGACTGTCTGGCCTTGCCACGGTTCGAGGAGACCCCATGACACCCGCCATCAACTTGCTGAAAAAGCTCAAGATCCCCCACAGGCTCTACCCCTACGAGTGTGAAGCCCACGACGACTTCGGCAAGCATGCCGCTACCCAGCTGGGCCTGCCCGAGGCGCAGGTGTTCAAGACCCTGCTCGCCCATCACGACAAGCAGGCGGTGGTGGCCATCGTGCCCTCCTCGGGCATGTGCAGCCTCAAGCAGCTCGCCAAGGCCACCGGGCTAAAGAAGGTGGAGATGATGAAGCCGGCGGAAGCCGAAAAGCTGACCGGCTACAAGGTAGGCGGCATCAGTCCCCTGGCCCAGAAGAAGCTGCTGCCCACCGTGCTGGATGATTCCGCCATGGCCTTCGACGAGATCCTGGTGAGCGGTGGCAAGCGGGGGCTCTCGGTCGGCGTGGCCCCCGGGGACATGGTCCGGCTGATGAACTGGATTGCGGCCCCCATCGGCGATCACCACGACTGAACAAACAAAAGAGGCGCCATGACTGGCGCCTCTTGCGTCTGGATACCGGATCTGGCGCCTTGTGTGCGAAGGATACCCAAAGCCCCGGCACCGGAAACCGCCCCGTCCCGGCGGGTGATCTGCCGCCCTCAACACGCCGCAGAGCGGCAGGCGGCGGTCAGTTCGGAGAGTCGGCGACGCTGACGCCCGGCATGGTCGAAGTTGCCGTCCTCCAGCCAGCGCTCTAAGCACCCTTTCAGGGCGGGCCACTCGCTGTCGATGACGGAGAACCAGGCCGTATCCCGGTTGTGTCCCTTGTCCACCCGCGCCTGACGGAAGGTCCCCTCATAGTGAAAGCCCAGGCGCAGGGCCGCCTGGCGCGAAGGCAGGTTCAGGGCATTGCACTTCCACTCGTAGCGCCGGTATCCCAGAGCAAAGGCATTGGCCATCATCAACACCATGGCCGCCGTCGCCAGCCGTGACTGCTGCATGGCGGGGGAGAAGTGCAGCCAGCCCACCTCGATGCTGCCCGCCAGGGGATCGATGCGCAGGTAGCTCGCCAGCCCCAGCGCCCGTCCGCTCCCCTCGTCGATGATGCCGTAGAACTGGGGATCCCGCTTGGTGGCGACCTCCCGCAGCCAGACCCCCATGGCGGCCTCGTCCGCGAAAGGGCCGCTGGTCAGGTAAGTCCACATGGCCCCGCTGTCGGCACTGAATGCCTGCCACAGATCCCCCAGGTGGCGCTCGGGATCAAGGGGCTCGAGACGACAGCCCCAGCCATGCAGTGCACGGTGGGGAGGGAACTCGGCGCCGCGCCATTCTGGCAGCGCACGCCCCAGAGGCTGCCCAAAGTCGTTGAAAAGGGCGGCGCCGGACAGAGAGGCGTCGCCCCCCTCATTGCAACGTTCAACAGGCACAGGCAATTCCCCCTTCCAGCAGCACTCCGGGCTCGCTGCCCGTGGCGACGGCGAAACCGTCCTGACGCCACCAGTGCAGACCCCCTATCAACTCCTTGACCTCAAACCCGAGGGACGCCAGCTTGTAGGCCCCCTGGGTCGAACCGTTGCAGCCGATGCCGTCGCAATAGCAGACATACACCAGGTTCCGGTCCAGTAACGCCGTGGTCGACGCCGTCATGGTCCTGTGGGGGAAGGAGATGGCGCCGGGAATGTGCCCCTCGGCATAGTGTGCGGGGGAGCGGGTATCGATGACCACGATGCCCGCCACCCCGGCCAGCAGATCGGCGGCCAGATCCGCCGGATCGGTACGAAACTTCAGTTGGGCCTCGAAAAAGGCGCTGGCTTCGGCGGCCCCTGCCACCCCTGTGCTCAATACATGACTCATCCTGAACGCTCCTGATGACTAGATGACGATCTCTGTGGTGACGACGGTGTTGACCGAGTTGGCGATGAAGCACTCCTCATGGGCCTGGTGGTGCAACTGCTCCAGATCCGCCAGGGCGGGCTCCTGCTCTCCCCCGAAGATCACCCTGGGACGCAGGGTGACCCGGGTCATGGCGAGGCGACCTTGTCCGTTTTTCGCCATGATGCCGACCGCTTCGTCCCGGTAGCTCTCTACCCGATAGCCCGCCTTCGCCGCCAGCCAGAGGAAGGTGAGCATGTGGCAACTGGAGAGGGCCGCCACAAACGCCTCTTCCGGGTCCACATGTTCCGCCACCGAGTAAGGCAGCGGCACCACATGGGGAGAGGAGGAGGCCGGCACCCTGACCCCGCCATCAAACGCCCACTCATGGGCCCGGCTGTAACGCTGATCGACGAAGGGCTCATGCTCCCCCCGCTGCCAACTGATGGTGGCACTGTATTCCGACATGCAGACTCCTTGTGTTGCCAATCCGTGCCGCCTGCTGGCGCCACCCTGTGACCACCAATGTAGCGACAAAATGGCCTTGCCACGCCGACCAATTTTGCCAATATGGGCAGACCAATTTCATCGAGACGCCACCATGACCATCCACCCCACCCGCTCTGCCCGTCAGTCGCCAGCCCCACAGCCGCGCCATGCCCTGCGGGCAGGATCCCTGCCTCGAAAGGGGCGCAACCCCCGAGCCAACGGGAGCGCACCATGACCGTTCTGCCAACGCTCTTCGCCAGCCAGCAGCAAGGGGATCTGCCCCTGCACGAACAACTGGTGCGAACCCTGCGCGAGGCCATCCTGGCGGGCCACCTGCCCCTGCACAGCCGCCTGCCCGCCAGCCGTCTCCTGGCCCGGGATCTCGGGATCTCCCGCAGCACGGTGGAACTGGCCTATGGCCGGCTTGAGGCGGAGGGGTATCTGGTGCGCAAGGTGGGCGCCGGCAGCTTTGTCGCCCTGGCGGCGGTGCGCCCCGCGCCGCGCCCGCCCCAGTCAGCGGCTGGCCTCTCTCGTCGCGGCCAGGAGATGGCCCTGGGTGGCGCCTGTCACGACGTGCCCGAGGTGGGCACCACCTTTGCTTCCAGCCAGCCGGATCCCCGTCTCTTCCCCCAGGCACTCTGGGGTCGGCTGATGCAGCAACAGTGGCGCCAGCGCGCCAGCGACTGGATGAACTACGGGGATCCCCAGGGGCTTGGGGAACTTCGCGCCGCCATCAGCAGCTATCTGGTGCAGTCACGCGGCGTGGTGTGCGAGCCGGATCAGATCCTGATCCTCACCAGCTCCCAACAGGGGATCCTGCTGGCAACCCAGTTGCTCATCGATGCCGGTGACACCGTCTGGGTGGAAGACCCCGGTTATCCCGGGGCTCGCACCGCAATGGAGAGCGCCGGTGCCCGGGTGCATCCGGTGCCGGTGGATGAAGAGGGACTCAACCCTCATGGGGATCATCCTGCACCGCGCCTCATCTACTGCACCCCGGCACACCAGTATCCCCTTGGCGTCCCCATGAGCCTGCCCCGCCGCATGGCGCTGCTGGCCGAGGCAGAGCGTCACGGCGCCTGGATCCTGGAGGACGATTACGACGGGGAGTACCAGTATGATCAGCGTCCCCTGCCCGCCCTGCAGGGGCTCGACGGCCAGGGGCGGGTGATCTATGTGGGCACCTTCAGCAAGGTGCTGTTCGGCTCGCTGCGCCTCGCCTACCTGGTGCTGCCCAGGCCGCTGATGGACTCCTTCTGCCGCGCCCGGGCCGCCGTCGACGGCCACAGCAACCAGTTGCAGCAAGCGGTCACGGCAGACTTCATCCGGGGCGGGCACTTCGCCACCCACCTGCGCCAGAGCCGCCTTCTCTACCAGAGCAGACGGGATCTGCTGCTGGCGGAACTGGCAGAGCACTGCCCGGGGCTCACCCCCATCCACAGCGGCGCCGGCCTGCAGTGCGCCGTGCTGCTGCCCCCCGGTGGCGAGGCGCGCTGGACCAATGCCGCCAATACCTGCGGGTTGGGGCTGCGCCATCTGGGCCAGTTCTACCTGGGCCCGCCGACACTGGAGGGGTGGCTGCTCGGCTTCGGCTGCCTCGACAACCAGACGCTGCGCCAACTCTGTCGTCGCCTGGGTCTCTTGATGAAATCCGCATGACCCCCTTCTCAAGAGGTCAGATCTGCCAGAGCCTGATAGCGCTGTGTCGACGGGAATGGCCCGTCTATACTGGGCACAATCCCGTTGCCGAACCCGGTCAAGATGCATCGAATCCTGCTCCTTTTGCTCGCCCTCTCCCTCCCGTCCCTCACGATGGCGGCCACCCGCTTCACCCTGATCACCGGGGAAACCCAACAGGATGTCCGCATGAATTATTACCGGGCGGCGATGCAGCTGGCGCTGGAGAAAACAAGGCCCGATTACGGCGACTATGAACTGCTCGACGCCATCAGGATGAACAAGGCGAGGATGCGGCTCGAAGTGCAAACGCCGGGCAAGAATGCCCTCTTCATCGTCGACAGCTGGCCCCAGGAGATCCCTCAACCCGGTGTCACCCTGGTCCCCTTCCCCATCGATCTGGGCGTGCTCGGCTACCGGGTCTGTTTTGTCGGCAGCGCCCGTGCCCGGGCACTTGCCGGGGTTCACACCCTGTCCCAGTTGCAGCAGTTCACGCAAGGGGTGGGCACAGGCTGGCGGGATGCCGACATCCTTCGCTACAACGGCTTCAGGGTGCAGGAGGTGGATAACTATGAGTCACTGTTTCGCCTGGTGGCCCGTGGCCGGATCGATCTCTTCTGCCGTGGTGCCAACGAGATATTGAGCGAGTGGAAAAACCACAGACCCGGCCTGCCGGGGCTGACCGTAGATAGCCATGTCGCCCTCTTCTATCCGCTCATCCACTCCCTCTACAGCCACGCCACCTACAGCAAGGAGCGCGAGCGCCTTTTGCGCGGCCTGCAACTGGCCTGGAAAGATGGCTCCCTGCAGCGCCTCTGGCGCCATCATTTCCAGCCTTCCCTGGTCTTTGCCCGGCTCGATTCACGCCAGATCTTCCGGCTGACCAACCCGCAGTTGCCCGACGAGAGCACCGACTACCGCTCCTATCTCTATGACCCGATGAGGGATGACTTTGGCATCGCTCCCTGACTGGCTCGCCGGTTCTCCCCTGTCAGGCAGGCTCCCCCTGCGCACTCTCTGCCTGGCGCTGCTGCTCTGGTTGCTGCCGACCTGCGTCATGGCCGCCCCCGGCAGCATTCGTGCCTGCATGGAGAACAGTGATTCGCCTCCCTGGTTGCTGATGTCCGGCGAGGGGATAGTCCAGTTCCACCTCAAGGAGGTGGCAAACCGGACCGGGCACCCCATCATTCTCACCCCCCTGCCCTGGAAACGCTGCCTCTCCCTCGTCAGCCAGGGCCAGCTCGATGCCGCCGTCAAGCTGAGCTACAGCGAAGAGCGTGCTCGCACCATAGGGGTCTATCCCATGCGACAGGGGGCACCTGATCCCGCCAAGCGCCTGCTCACCGAGAGCTACAGCCTCTACCAGCCAAAAGGCGGACAGGTTCGCTGGGATGGCCGGCAGCTCGTCGCCCATGGCGTCATTGCGGCGCAGTCCGGTTTCTCCATCGTCGCCCAGCTGCAGGAGAGCGGTGTCAGGGTGGATGACTCCAGCAGGGAACCACTGATCCTGCTCAAGAAGGTCGCGATGCAGCGCGCCGTTGCCGCCGCCCTGCAAACCGGGGTCGCAGAACGGACCCTGGCCGCCCACCCGCAGCTGCAGGCCACACTCGAGCGGATCACCCCTCCCCTGGTCGAAAAACCCTACTACTTCATCTTCTCCCACCCCTTCCATCAGGCCCACCCCGATCTCAGCCAACAGGTGTGGGACGAGATTGAGGAGGTGCGACACTCCGCAGCCTATGCCCGCTTCGTCACAGGCATGGCGTCACCGGGGACCCCCTAACCCGCTCTTCAGCCCTGTTCGCGGCACAGGGCAAGCCAGGCCTCGGCGGTGCGGGAGAGGTAGCGATCCCCTGGCCAGATCACCCCGAGCCGCCAGCTCAGCGCCGGGGCCAGAGGGCGCAACACCAGGCCGTCCGGCGTCAGCCGCCGGCAGATGGGCTCCGGCAGGAAAGCGACCCCCATGCCGCTTCGCACCATGGCGGTGAGGAAGTCCCACTGGCTGCTGCGGGCCGCCACCTGAGGCACGAACCCGGCTTGCTCGCAGGCCTGCTCCAGCCGCTCGCTCAGGGTGAAGGCCTGGGTATAGAGCAGGAAGGGTTCGTCCCGCAGAGCCTCCAGCCGGATCTCGCCACCCTCGCGCCAGCGGGGCAGGTCCGGTAGCACCACCCGGATGGGGTAACTGTCCAGATCCAGGGCGCAGAGAGCCCCCTCTTCCCTGGTCGGCAGCATGGTGATGGCGAGATCCAGCTCCCCCGCCAGCACCGCCTGCTCGATGCGCCGCCCGCCATATTCGACGATGGAGAGCTCCACACCGGGGTAGCGGCTGCGATAGGTACGAATGAGATCCGCATAGACATGACCCACCATGGGCGGGATGCCGAGGGCAAGACGCCCGGATTGCAGGCTCTGCAGATCCGCCAGCTCCGCCTCCAGCTGCTGCATCTCCGCCAGGATGGTCTGGGCCCGAGTGAACAGCACCTGGCCGCTGTCGGTCAGGGTGAAGCGGCGGCCGACCCGGCTCAGCAGGGGCTGGCCCAGCTCCTCTTCCATGTTGCGGATCATTTTGCTGATGGTGGGCTGGGTGACGAACAGCTTCTCGGAGGCGCGGGTGAAGCTCTGCTCCCGCACCAGCTCGACGAAGTAACGCAGGGCTCGAATATCCATGGTGCTCTCTTGACGGGGATGGCTGGCTAAATCATGCCTCTTTGGCATGATTTTGATAATTTAAATTCATTTTTTGCAGGTTTGGTCCCTCTCTATACTGTGAGCAGGTTCACAGAAAGACGCTTACCATGAAAACCCTCTGCCTTCGCTGGTTGCAAACCCCCTTCCAAATCGCCCTGCTGGCGGCCATCTGGTTGCTGGCCGACATCGCAGTGCGCACCTTGCACCTGCCCCTGCCCGCCAACCTCACTGGCATGTTGCTGCTGCTGGTCTGCATCCTGCTCGGGGTGGTCAAGGCCCAGTGGTTCAGTGCCGGGGCCCGCTGGCTGCTGGCGGAGATGCTGCTCTTCTTCGTCCCCGCCGTGGTGGCCGTGGTCAACTATCAGGAGCTGCTGCTGCAGGAGGGGTGGCGCATCATGGTGGTCCTGATCGTCAGCACCGTGCTGGTGCTCGGCACCACGGCCCTGGTGGTGGACAGGGTCTATCGCCTCGAGCTGAAGCTGGCCCGCCGGAGTCGCCGCCATGTCTGACACCCTGCTCGGCCTGCTCTGCTTCGCCCTGACCCTGCTCTTCTACTACGCCAGCAAGTGGCTCTATGGCAAAAAGCGCATCCTGCCCCTGATGCCGCTGCTGCTGGCCCCCACCCTGCTGGTGGCCGTGGTGATGCTGTTCCACATTCCCTACCGGGACTACATGGCCGAATCCCACTGGCTGCTCTGGCTGCTGGGCCCTGCCACCGTCGCCTTCGCGGTGCCCGTCTACGAGAATCGCCAGCTGATGCGCCGCCACTGGCTCTCCCTCTCGGTCGGGGTCGTGGCGTCCGTGGTGATGGCGGTGGGCAGCACAGTGCTGCTGGCCCGCTGGCTCAACCTCTCCGAGCTGTTGCAACGCAGCATGGCCATGAGATCCATCACCACCCCCTTCGCGGTGGAGGCGACCCGTTCCGTGGGTGGCAACGCCGATCTCACCGCCCTGTTCGTGGTGCTGACCGGCGTCATCGGCATGGCGGTGGGAGAAAGCGTGCTCACCGTGCTCGCCATCCGCAGCCGCCTTGGCAAGGGCGCGGGCTTTGGTGCCTCGGCCCACGGGGCCGGGACAGCCAGGGCCTATCAGATGGGCAACGAGGAGGGGGTGGTCTCCAGCATGGTGATGATGATCGCCGGCATGACCACCGTGCTGCTCGCCCCCCTCCTGGGCCGGCTGTTCTGGTAACTCCGCCACCCGATAACAGAAGAGGCGCCCTGGGGCGCCTCTGCTCATTGCATCGTGTCACGCAGCCTCAGAGGCTGGCGCAGATCTGCCAGAGATCGTACTGGATGGCGGCGGCCGTCACTTCCCGGCCCGCTCCCGGCCCCTGGATCACCAGGGGGTTGGTGCGATAGCTGTCGCTCTCGATGGCGAACACGTTGTCGCAGGGCAAGAGGTTGGCAAACGGGTGATGGGGCTCCAGCGCCTCCAGCCCGACGCGGGCCTTGCCGTCGTGTTCGAAGCGGGCGACATAGCGCAGCACCTTGCCGACCCGGCGCGCCCCCTCGAAGGCGGTCTGGATAGGGTCATCCAGCTCCTTGAGCCTGTCCATGAACTGATCCGCACTCACCTTGCGCAGGGCCACCGGCACCAGGTTCTCCAGCTCGATGTCGGCGGAGTCGAGCTCGAAGCCCGCCTCCCGCGCCAGGATGAGCAGCTTGCGCCGCACATCCTGACCGGAGAGATCCTCCCGGGGATCCGGCTCGGTCAGGCCGTGTTGCCACGCCTCGTCCACCAGCTCGGAGAAGGGGCGAGTGCCGTCATACTGCTGGAACAGCCAGGAGAGGGTGCCGGAGAAGATGCCGGAGACCCCCTGGATGCGGTCACCGCTCTGGCGCAGCATCTGGATGCTGGACTGGATGGGCAGCCCGGCCCCCACGGTGGCGTTGTAGCGCCACTGCACCTGGTGGTCGCGACAGGTCTGCTTGATGCGCTGGTAAAACTCGCTGTCGGCGGCACCGGCAAACTTGTTGGCGGCGATGATGTGGATGCCGAGCTGGGCAAAGTCCGGGTAGTAGCGGCTCACCGTCTCGCTGGCGGTCATGTCGAGCGCGATCAGGGAGTCAAAACTGTGCTGCTCCAGCTGGGAGAGCAGCTCCGGCCAGATGAGCGGCTTGGGATGGAAGTTGTCCTGTACCTTGAGGGGATCCAGCCCCTCTTCGTCCAGCAGCCCGCCCTTGGAGTCGAAGACCCCGTAGAGGGTGAGCGCCAGATTGAGCTCATGCTCGAGGCGCGCCTTCTCGCGGGCGTAGAGCCCCAGCCAGTGACCGCCGATATTGCCTTTGCCGAACACCACCAGCCCGACCCGGGTCGGGCGGCTGAACAGGGCACTGTGCAGAGCGATGAGCAGCGGCTCCAGCACGATCTGGCGCAGCACGGCCACCAGGCTCAGGCCGTCTTTGGCCACCTGCACGAACTCCAGAGGCTGATCCGCCAGCAGCTGATAGAAGCGGTGGCACTGCTCGGCGTTGTCGGTGACGCCGGCCCCCACCAGGGCGACCAGGCTGAACCCCTCCTTCTGGATGAGGCCGGTAAAGTTGCCCTGCAACTGGAAGTCACGGAGCACCTCGAAGGCCCCTTGTGCCACCTCCAGGGTGTAGGCCAGACGCAGCACCCGCCGATCCGGCTGGCGCTGCAGGGTGAGCGGATGGAGGCGATGGCGGGCCAGATGGGCCTCAATGGCCGCCACTGTCTGCTCAAAGTCAGTCTGCGGCAGCACCTTGAGCTCGATGAGGGCTATCTGATCCACCGAGGAGACGATGCGGGCACCGCCGGAGCGGGGTGCACGGCGCAGGATGTGGGTACAGCCTTCGTCCGGATTGTAGCTGCAGCGCAGGGTGAGGCGCTGACGGCTGTCGGCCACCGGCTGCAGGGTACGCGAATGCAGCACCGAGGAGCCCAGGCGCGCCAGCTCGTTGGCCTCGGCCAGGCTCAGGCGCTCCAGCAGACGCGCCTCTTTCACCCGGCGCGGGTCGGCACTGTAGACCCCGGCCACGTCGCTCCAGATGGTGGTCGACTCCCCGTCCGCCAGCGCCGCCAGGAGGCTGGCACTGTAGTCGGAGCCGTTGCGCCCCAGCAGCAGGGAACGCCCCTCCATGTCGGCGGCGATGAAGCCGGTCACCACAATGCGACCGGCGTGCTCGGCCAGGCGGGCCTTGAGCAGCTCGCTGGAGAGGGCGGTATCCACCTTGATGAGGGCGCCGTCTTCTGCGCGCAGGAAGCTGCGGGCATCGAGCCAGGCGGCCGCCTCACCCCGGCTGGTGAGCAGGGCAGCCAGCAGACGGGCGGACCACACCTCGCCAAAGGCGAGCAGGCCGTTGCGCTCGAAGCGGTCAAACTGCCCCTCCAGGGTCTTGGCGATCAGCTGCATGTCGTCCGTCAGTTGCTGGCTCAGATCGAGGTGAAGATCCCCTTCCAGCAGGCCGTCGATCAGGCTCTGCTGATAGGCGTGCAGGGCGGTGATGGCTTCGCCTGCGGCCTCATCCCCCGCTTCCGCCAGCTCCACCAGCTGGATCAGCCGGTTGGTGGTCTTGCCCGCGGCGGAGACAACCACCAGCTCGTTGCCCCCCACCTGTTGCTCGACAATGCTGGCGACCCGGCGATAACAGACCGGATCCGCCAGGCTGCTGCCGCCGAACTTGTGTACATGGCGCCGCTTGAAGACTGCCTCTGTTGCCACCACACACTCTCCTTGTTGTTGTTCCATTACTTCACCTGCTCTGCCTGTTGTGCCAACTGCGCCTGTTCAAGCCCCTGGGCCAGATCGGCCACCAGATCCTCACCGTGTTCGATCCCCACCGACAGGCGCAGCAACTGGGCACTGATGCCCGCCGCCTGCTGGGCCGCCGGGGTCATGGCCCTGTGGGTCATGCTGGCCGGATGGGCCACCAGACTCTCCACCCCGCCGAGGGACTCCGCCACCGAGAAGAGGCGCAGCCCCGCGAGGAAGGCGCGCAGCCCCGTCTCGTTGCAATCGAGCTCAAAACTTAGCATGGCGCCAAAGCCGGACTGTTGACGGCGCGCAATGTCGTGGCCCGGATGGCTCGGCAGGCTGGGATGATAGATCCGCTTGACCAGCGGCTGCTGCTGCAAGAAAGCGAGGATGCGATCCGTGTTCTCCTGATGGGTGCGCAGGCGCGGGGCCAGGGTGCGCAGGCCCCGCAGGGTGAGGTAGGAGTCAAAGGCACCGGAAGTGAGCCCCAGGCAGTTGGCCCACCACACCAGGGAGTCGGCCAGAGCCTGATCCTTGGCGATCGCCACACCCCCTACCACGTCGGAGTGGCCGTTGATGTACTTGGTGGTGGAGTGGACCACCACGTCGGCACCAAGGGCCAGGGGCTGTTGCAGCAAGGGGGAGAGGAAGGTGTTGTCCACCACCACCTGGGCCCCCACCCCGTGGGAGGCCTCGGCGATGGCGGCGATGTCCACCACCCGCAGCAGCGGGTTGGAGGGGGTCTCCACCCACACCAGTGCGGGTTTCTGGGCCAGCGCGGCGGCCAGCGCCCCCTCGTCTCCCTGATCCACGAACTGCACCTGGTAGTGGCCCTTGGCCGCCAGATACTCGAACAGACGCCAGGTACCGCCGTAGCAGTCGTGGGGGGCGATCAGCAGATCCCCCGCCTTGAGCAGAGCCGTGGTCACCAGGTGAACGGCCCCCATGCCGGTGCCGGTCACCACGGCGCCGGCTCCCCCTTCCAGGGCAGCCAGGGCGTCCGCCAGATTGGTGCGGGTCGGGTTGCCGGAACGGGCATAGTCGTATTGACGGGGCTCGCCAAAGTCGGCAAAGGTGTAGTTGCTGGAGAGGTAGATGGGGGGCACCACGGCACCGTGCTGCGTGTCTGTCTCAATCCCGGTGCGTACCGCCAGGGTGGCCTTGTGGGTCATGTCACTCTCCTTGATGGGTTGCCGGAGCCGGTCCGCCTCGTGGGTCGTCCAGCCCCGCTCTCATTTTCGCTGGCCGGACTGCCGGCCCATGGTGCACCACACTACGCCACCTTAAAAAAGCCGTCAACACTTCTAGACGTCTAAATGGCTTTGCTGTTGGATTGCCATTGAATTCCTTAAGGGTTAAAATCCGCGCTCACGGCCAAACGACTACAGGTGGAACATGGGTACAGAGTGGAACGGCGACTACGTCAGCCCCTATGCAGAGCACGGCAAGAAGAGCGAACAGGTCAAGAAGATAACCGTCTCGATCCCGCTCAAGGTGCTGAAGGTGTTGACCGATGAGCGCACCCGTCGCCAGGTGAACAACCTGCGTCATGCGACCAACAGCGAGCTGCTCTGCGAAGCCTTCCTGCACGCCTTCACCGGCCAGCCGCTGCCCTGTGACGACGACCTGCGCAAGGATCACCCGGACAGCGTCCCCGCCGAGGCCCGCGCCATCATGGAAGCCCTTGGCAAAGAGATCGAAGACTTCGACGCCGAGTAATGCGGCTGCCCATGGCAAACGATGCATCCCTTTCAATGACGCGGCCCGGTGCCGCGTCATGCTTATCTGCCGCCTCCCCCTTCAGCCTGCGTCACTACCAGAGCGACATGCAGAGCCACAGTCATGACCACGCCCAGCTGGTGATCCCCCTCGTCGGCCCCCTCGAGATCGAGGTGCAGGGCCTGGGGCGGCGGCTTGCGCCCGGCTTTGCCTGCATCATCGCCCCTGGCCTTCGCCACGACTACGCCGCCGACCCGGCGCACGTGTTTCTGGTGCAGGAGAGCCACTGGCTGCCGGCAGCCCTGGGGGACCACCCCTTCGTCGAGCTGGATGAGGCCCAGCGCCACTACCTCGCCTTCCTGCACCGCATGGTGGCCGAGGGGCGCCACGTGGCCGGCATGGATCAGGTGTGGCTCGGGCTGCTGACCGAGGGACGCGGCATGGGCCCCGCCGTCGCTCCCCGCATAGCCCCTCGTATCGCCAAGGTGCAGCGTCATATGGATGCCCACCTCGCAGACCCCCTTACCAACGAGGAACTCGCCGCCATCGCCTGCCTCGGCCTGAGCCAGTTCAAACACGCCTTTCGCCAGCAGGTGGGCACGAGCGTCTCCCACTACCTCAGGATGCGGCGCATGGCGCTGGCCCGCAGCCTGCTCGCCCGCACCCGGCTGCCCGTCGGTGAAGTGGCCAGCCGCTGCGGCTACCAGAACCAGGGAGCCTTTGCCGAGCGTTTCCTGGCCGAGACCGGACTGACCCCTTCCCTCTGGCGCCGGCAAAACGGCCGCCTGCCGTAATCGGTCGGCTCTTTGCCGAAGACAATCCCCGGGCATTCGAGGCATGCTGAGGCTCATGCAAGGTATGGGCAACGAGGAGCCAAGATGCAGACCATAAGCTGGCAGGATTTCGAGATGGTGGAGCTCAGGGTGGGCACCCTGGTGCGGGTCGAGCCCTTCCCCGAGGCGCGCCGCCCCGCCTACAAGGTGTGGGCGGATTTCGGCCCCGAGCTCGGGGTGCGCAAGAGCAGCGCCCAGATCACCGACCTCTATCGACCGGAGGATCTGGTGGGCCGCCAGATCGTCGCCGTGGTGAACTTTCCCCCCAAGCAGATAGGCCCCATCCAGTCGGAGTTTCTGCTGAGCGGCTTCTATCGCCCGGATGGCGCCGTGGTGATCGCCATCCCCGAGCAGACGGTGGAGAACGGCGCCAAGCTGGGGTGAGACGACGGCAAGGCAACCAGAGAGCAGAAACAAGAGAGGCGACCCCCGGGGTCGCCTCTCTTGTTTGATGCTGACGGCCTGGCTTATTTCAGCAGGCTGAACAGCAGGGCCGAGACCGCCAGGGCACCGGTCAGCAGGATGAAGCCGTTGACCCAACGGTGACGGAAGCGGGCCAGCGCCTCCACCTTGTAGATGGCCACCACCGGCATGATGAAGAGGATCATGGCGATGACGGGGCCGGAGAGGGTCTCCATCAACCCCAGAATGCCCGGGTTGATGATGGCGGCGCCCCAGATGGCGAAGAACATCAGGGCGATGCCGAGCTTGTCCGCCTTCGCCAGCGGCAGGCCGGTGGGCTTGGCGATCAGGCTTTTCAGGCTCTCGCGGGCACCGAGGAAGTGGCCGAGGAAGGAGGAGCTGATGGCGATGAAGGCGATGAGCGGCCCCAGGGTCACGATCACCGGGTTGTCGGTGATGTTGGCGAGATAGGAGAGCACGGAGACGTTCTGGGCCTTGGCCTCGGCCAGCTGGGCCGGGGAGAGGCTCAGCACGCAGGAGAAGACGAAGAAGAGCACGAAGCCCACCAGCATGACGGTGGTGTTGCGCAGGATCAGGCCGCTCTTGGTTTCGGCCTGCTCCCCGTATTCCCGGCGCTGCACGTTGGCAAAGCCCGAGATGGCGGCGGCGTGGCTGAAGGCAAACACGGTGACCGGCAGCGCCAGCCAGACGGTGTTGAGGAAGCTCGTGCCTTCAAAGGCGGTCACTTCCGGCCACTGCCACTGGGGAATGAGGTAGCAGGAGAGGGCCAGCAGGATCGCCGCCAGCGGGTAGACCATGACGGCGAAGGCCCGCAGCATCGCCTTCTCGCCGGCCAGCATCACGGCGATCATGGCGAACACCAGCACGCCGGAGAGCATCACCCGATCCGGGGAGGCCAGGCCGAGCTGGTTGACCATGAAGCTCTCCACCGTGTTGGTCAGCCCGACGCCGTAGATGAGCAGGATCGGGAAGATGGAGAGGAAATAGAGCGCCGAGATGAGGCGCCCGGCCATCTTGCCGAAGTGCTCCTCGGCCACCTCGGTGAAGTCGGCCTGGGGGCGCGACGACGAGAGCACGAAACGCGCCAGCCCGCGGTGGGCGAGGAAGGTCATGGGACCGGCCAGCACGGCGACAATGATGAGGGGCCAGATCCCCCCCAGACCCAGGTTGATGGGCAGGAACAGAATGCCGGCGCCGACGGCGGTGCCGAACAGGCTGATGACCCAATGGGTGTCGTGGCGACGCCAGCCGGTGCTGGTCATGGTGGAGGGGGAACCGGACAGCTCCCGTGAGACGTCTGCAGATAAACTCATCGATAAATCACTTTTCGTAGTATTAAAATCTAAAAATATTGTGCTCCTTTAGCATTTAATTCTCAAAAAGGGAGACTGGCAGATCTCACTGGCAAAGCCCTGTTCCACCAGTGAGATTGGGAGGAAATTTCACCCCGGATTATTCAATTAATCCTGACATTAACCAAAAGTTAGGAATATAAAACCAAAATTAAAACCGACGTCGATTTTTTGTTTCGATGAAATGCATGTTTTCAGAATTAAATGAAATTTATGCCAGTGCAGCCAGATTGGATGTGATGATCCACTGCCGTTATCGCCATCACTAGCGAATCTCCCTAAAATCCCCGCAACCAGCCAGTGGATCACACCAATGCAATCAGGCGACCCTGTGGTCGCCTGATTGCATTCCCTGCGAGCTGGTCGACCCGTCAGTGGGCCAGAATGCGACCCCAGGCGAGATCCGGGTCCCCCATCACGATGAAGTCCGGGTTCTCCAGCGACTCCGTCTCGTTGTAGCTCAGCGGTTGCAGCGCCAGGCTGAGGATGCGCCCCCCTGCCGCCTCCACGATGCACTGGGCGGCAGCGGTATCCCACTCCCCAGTGGGGCCCAGGCGCACGTAGCAATCCGCCACGCCTTCCGCCACCAGGCAGGACTTGAGGGAGCTGGAGCCGAGCGGGATCAGCTCGTAGTGGATGGCCGGGTTGAGGCGACGGGTCAGGTTCTCCAGTTTCTGGCGGCGGCTGATGGCCACCACCAGGGAGTCAGGCTGATCGTGTTCATGATGGATGGCGCTGATGGGACGGCTCTCGCCGTTCGCCTCCTTGAAGGCGCCGTGACCACGCACCGCCCAGTAGAGCAGATCGGATTCGGGGGCATAGATGACCCCGAGCACCGGGACATTGTCCCGCACCAGGGCGATCAGGGTAGCGAAGTCGCCGCTGCCTGCGATGAACTCGCCAGTGCCGTCCAGCGGGTCCACCAGCCAGTACTGGCGCCAGTTCGCACGCTGGCTGAAGGGGATGTCGGCCGCCTCTTCGGTCAGCACGGGGACATGGGGAGTGAGCGCTGCCAGCGCCTGTTTGAGGTAGGCATCGGCAGCAAGATCGGCACTGGTGACCGGGGTCGCATCCTCCTTCAACTGGCGTTCGAACTGACCGCCGCGATAGATCTCGTGAAGGATCCTGCCCGCCTCACGGGCGATCTCCTTGACCTCGGGTATCCAGGCCAACAACTCCTGCATGGTGCTTACCTCTGCCTCTGATTGCCAAACAGACCCTCTGCGGGCTAATTTCCCTGCTCCGCCAGCCATTTGCTGGCCAGCAGCAGGGCACTGATGCTGCGCGACTCGGTGAAGTCCGGTCGTGCCAGCAACTCGTCGATCCGGTTGAGGGGCCAGGGGATCACCTCGAGAGGCTCGGGCTCGTCACCGACCCGCTGCTCGGGGTAGAGATCCCGCGCCAGCAAGATGTCCATCCGGCTGGAGAAATACCCCGGCGCCAGCGACACCTGCTTGAGCAGGGTCAGGCTGCTCGCCCCGAAGCCCGCCTCCTCCATCAGCTCCCGGTTGCCCGCCTCGAAGGCATTTTCACCGGGGTCTATCAATCCCTTGGGGAAACCCAGCTCGTAGGAGTGGGTGCCCGCCGCGTACTCGCGCACTAGCAGCAGGGTGTGGGCATCGAACAGGGGCACCACCATGACGGCACCCCGGTTGCCGCCGCGCATCCGCTCGTAGACCCGCTCCTCGCCGTTGGAGAATTTCAGGTGAAGGGACTCCACCTTGAACAGCCGGCTCTCGGCCACGATCTCGGCCTTGAGGATCTCCGGCTTGCTCTTGTCATGGGCCATGGTCTCGACACTGAGGTGGACGGGATTGCGCTTGTGGGGATAGCTCATCGGGGGCTGACTGCTCGTTAAAAAATCGTGTTTCAAGAGTAAACGACTCCCCTGCCGAACACCACGGGGCAAAGAGGGGAAAGATGTCTGAAAAATCCGTTATAATGCGCCCCGTTTTTCCCATCATCACAGACATCGCGAGGCCCCATGTCGACTCCCCTGCCCTGGCACCAGATTGATACCGTGTTGCTCGACATGGATGGCACCCTGATCGATCTCCATTTTGACAGCCATCTTTGGCAAACCCTGGTGCCGGCGCGCTACGCCGAGCGACTCGGCCTGCCGCTGGCCGAGGCGAAGGCGCAGATAGACACCCACTATCATGCGGTCAACGGCACCCTCGACTGGTACTGCGTGGATTACTGGACCCGGACGCTCGGGCTCGACATCCGCGCCCTCAAACAGGAGATCCTGGAGAAGATCCAGTGGCGCCCCAACGTCATTCCCTTCCTTGCCGCACTCAAGGCCGCCGGCAAGCAGGTAGTGCTCTTCACCAATGCCCATCCCGCCAGCCTGTCGGTGAAGGATGCACGCCTCGGCCTCGCCCAGCACCTCGACCTGATGGTGAGCACCCATGAGCTCGGGTGGTCGAAGGAGAGCCAGCACTGCTGGCAGGCACTGGCCGAGCGGCTGGCGTTCGACCCGGCCCGCACCCTCTTCGTGGATGACAGCGAGCGGATCCTGGCCGCCTCGGCCGAGTTCGGCATTGCCCACCAGCTCGGCATCCGTCACCCCGACAGCCAGATGCCGCCGCTCACCTTCCAGCACTTCCCGGCGCTCGACGACTACGCCGACCTGCTCCCTCTCGGCGCCTGACACGCACAAGGCCCTCTTCACGAGGGCCTTGTCACATAAGCTCAACAGCCTGCCGAGCGCATCCCGTTCATGAAAGCCCTCAGGCCGCATCGCGCGGGGCCAGCACCCCCATGCCGGCCAGGTAGTCGAGGGCGCTTGGGGTGAAGCCAACCTCCGTGAGGTGCGCCGCCGTGAAAGGGGCTGCATGCAGAGGCAGGCCGCGGCTCACCCGTTCCATCCAGTCCGGATTGCCAAGGGCCGCCGTGCCCACCGCCACCAGATCGGCGCCGCCGGCCAGAGCCCGCTCCGCCGAATCTGCGTCGCTAATCTTGCCCGCCACCATGAGCGGCACCTGCCCGGCCAACCCGACTCTTACCGCCTCCAGCAGGGCGCCGCCGTCGGGATCCCCCGCCACCGCCTTGAAGCTGTCCCCCATGGAGAAGTGCAGGTAGTCGATCCCCTCCTCCGCCAGCAGGCGCGCCACCGCCAGCTGATGGGCCAGTTCGATGCCCTGGATATGGGCATAGCTCTCGGGGGAAAGACGCACCCCGACCAGGAAACCCCGGGGTAGACGGGCGCGAATGCCGCGCACTATCTCCACCAGGATCCGCGCCCGGTTCGCGAGGCTGCCCCCCCAGCGGTCGGTGCGCCGGTTGTGCAGGGGGTTGAGGAAGTTGCAGAGCAGGAAGTGGTGGGCTGCGTGCAGCTCGACCCCGTGCAGGCCGGCGCCATGGGCCCGCTCGGCAGCGATCACAAAGGCGTCAATGAGCGTCAGAATCTCCTCCTCGCTCAGCCCCTTGACCCCGAGGGGGTAACGCCCGCCCGGCGCCAGCGCGCACGGGCCGACCGGCGCCCCGTCGTTCAGCTCTGGCAGAGCCCGCATCCCGCCGTGATGCAGTTGCACCACCGCCAGCGCCCCGGCCTGCCGCGCACTGTCGGCCAGGGCAGTGAAGGCCTGCTGCTGAGCGTCCGTCATCAGGGCAGGCTGCCCCGCCCAGCAGCGCCCGCCGGGCTGCACCTGGGTGGCGGCGGCGATGAGCAGGCCGAAGCCGCCACGGGCGCAGCGCGCCAGCCAGTCGAGCTCGGCCTGGCCGGGATCACCGCCTGCGCCGCTCATGTTGTGGGTCAAAGGGGCCAGCACGGCCCGGTTCTTGAGCCGCAATCCGGCTCGCTCGAAGTGGAAGCTGTCGCCCAATGTCTTGTTCATCGTCCTCTCCCGGGATCGCAATGGCATGGCGGCCACTATAAACCCGGGCCACCAGGATATAATCAGGCGCACAAGCAAGAGATTCATTCCCAGCAAGACACAATAGGCCACCCCTCATGCGTCACCACAAGCTCGACACCCTCTACCTGATGCGCCTGCTGGTCGCCATCGTCCGCTGTGGATCCTTCGCCGCGGCGGCGGCCCAGCTCGGCATCACCCCGAGCAAGGCGTCAAAAGATCTGCGCCACCTGGAGCAGAGCCTCGGCAGCGTGCTCCTGAGCCGCACCACCCGCCGGGTGCAACTGACCGACGCAGGAGAGCTCGCCTACCGCCAGGCCGACCAGATGATCGCCCTCCACGAGCAGTTGCTGGAAGGCCTGCAGCGCCGCCGCTCGGCACTGTGCGGGGAGCTGCGCATCACGGCGCCGGATCTCTGGGGAGAAGTGGTGCTGACTCCGGTGCTGCTGCGCTTTCGCGCCGACCACCCGGAGGTTCGGATCATCGCCGACTTCAGCAATACCCCGGCCGACCTGCTGCGCGACAATCTGCACGTGGCGTTTCGCAGCACTGAGCTCGGCACCCAGCCCTACCTGGCGCGCCCCATCGCGGTGGACGATCTGGTGCTCTGCGCCAGCGCCGACTACCTGGACCGCCACCCGCCCCTCACCACACCGCAGGATCTACACCAGCACAGCCTCATCACCCGCAGCCAGGAGTACGGCCGCCACGAGCGCTGGCCCCTGCTTGCCCAGGGGCGCGAGATCCCTCTCGAGGTAGCGGGCGAACTGGCCTTCAGCAGCAAGAAGGCGATTCACCAAGGGATGCGCCAGGGACTGGGGATAGCCCGCCTGCCGCGCTACCTGGTGGCGGCCGAGCTGGCCGAGGGGGTGGTGCGCGAAGTGCTGCCGGACTATCGCCCCAAGGGGGCCCATTTCTACGCCCTCTATACCCAGCGCCGGGCCGAGTCGGCCCTGGTCGGCCACTTCCTCGACTACGTCATCGAGGCGCTCACCCCTTCATGAGCAGATCACCAGGTGGTACTGCTTCTTGCCCCGGCGCAGCATCAGGTAGCGGCCGAACAGCCGATCGTCGGCGGTGAGCGGCTCATCCCGGCGGATCGCACCGTTGACGCTGACGGCCCCCGCCGCCAGCAGCTCGCGGGCTATCCGCTTCGAGTTGGCCAGGCCGCACTCCACCAGCAGGGTCACCAGATCCGTTTCCCCCTCGATGCAGCTGCTTGGCATGCCATCTTGCGCCAGCTGGGCCAGATCGCTCTCCCCAAGGCGGGCTACCTCGCCACTGAACAACGATTCGCTGATGCGCTGCGCCGCCGCCAGCGCCCCCTTGCCGTGTACCAGTTCGGTCAGCTCGTCCGCCAGCACCTGCTGGGCCAGCTTGCGCCCCTGCCGCTTCGCATCCTCCGCCTCCAGCGTCTCAATCTCGGCCAGCGGCATAAAGCTGTAGTAGCGCAGGAAGCGGTAGACATCCTCGTCTGCGGTACCGAGCCAGAACTGGTAGAAGGCGTAAGGGGAGGTGAGCGCCGGGTCGAGCCAGATAGCGCCCCCCTCGGTCTTGCCGAACTTGGTGCCATCGGCCTTGGTGATGAGCGGCAGCGTCATGCCATAGACCTGTGTCTGATGCAGCCGCCTAGTGAGGTCCATGCCGCTGGTGATGTTGCCCCACTGGTCGTTGCCGCCGATCTGCAGGGTGCAGCCGAGGCGTTGGTTGAGCACGGCGAAGTCCTGGGATTGCAGCAGGGTGTAGGAGAACTCGGTGAACGAGATGCCCTGATCCGGACGGGCCAGGCGCTGGCGCACCGATTCGCGGGCCAGCATGGCGTTGACCGAGAAGTGCTTGCCGATGTCCCGCAGAAAATCGAGGGCGGACATCTGCCCCATCCAGTCGGCGTTGTTGACCAGCAGCGGCGCCGCCAGCCCGTCGCTCGCTGGCAGCAGGGCGCTTATCTGGGCCGACAGGCTGGCGACCCAGCCCTGCACCGTCTCGGCGCTGTTGAGGGTGCGCTCGCTTGCCTTGAAGCTGGGATCGCCGATAAGGCCGGTGGCCCCGCCCACCAGCGCCACCGGGGTGTGGCCCGCCAACTGGAAGCGGCGCAGCATCAACAGTGGCACCAGATGGCCGATGTGCAGGCTGCCGGCGGTGGGATCGAACCCGCAGTAGACGGTGCGCGGGGTGGCGAGGTGGTCAGCCAGCGCCACCGGGTCGGAATTCTGGGCCACCAGGCCGCGCTGGGTCAGCTCATCGAGCAGGTGAGGATTTGTCATGGAGGGCTCCAACAGCAAGAGAAAGAGGGCCATCCTCGCCGTTTGCGGTGCTGGCAGATATGTCCCCCAGGGGACAGTTTTGCCACTCCCGTGCTAGCATCCTGCCATCGTGGGGAAACCATTCCCAGACTCGGAGCCCATCGCCATGCCCCCGTCTCCTGCCACGGATACCCTGAGCCTGACCGCCGCCGTCGATGCCCTGCACGGCAGCGGCTTCCCGGCAGCCCTGGTGCGCCTCATCCAGCAACAGGTGGCATTCGACTGTGCCCTGCTGCTCGGGGTGGGGCTGCGCCCCGTCTACCTCTACGACAACCTGCATCATCAGCGGGCCCTATTGTTCGACCGCTACCTCACCCGCCACTTCAGTCAGGATCCCTTCATGCAGGCGCTGGAACAGGGCCTGGGGGCCGGGGTCTGGACCCTGGCGCAGGTGTCGCGGGGGCGGCTCGACCCCGAGTATCGCCACCACTTCTATCAGGCCACCGGCTGGCAGGAGGAGGTGGGGCTGATCCTGCCGGTGCGCGGCGGCCTCACCCTGATGCTGTTTCTGGGCCGCCTCGACAAGCGCAGCTCCCTCAGCCGTGACGAGCTGGCCAGGCTGGAGGCACTGTTCCCGCTGGTGCATTCGCTGTGTCGCCAGCACTGGCGGGAAGAGACACCCCGCCTGGCCCGCAGCCCGGTCAGGTCAGATGGCACTGACCTCAAGGGGGCGGTGGAGCAGGCTATCGCCAGTGTGGGGGGAGATCAACTAACCCGGCGGGAGCGCCAGGTGGCGGGTTTGCTGTTGCAGGGGCTGGATACCGAGGCCATTGCCGGTGCGCTCGGCATCGGCAGCGGCACGGTGAAGAATCACCGCAAGCACCTCTACGCCAAGTTGAACCTGCACTCCCGGGCCGAGCTGTTCAGCTTCTTCCTCAATCACCTCATCACGGCGCCAGCCGGCGCGCCCCCATAACGACACCACCCCGCCGGGGCAGGGTGGTGTCTGTGCCTGTCAAATCATGGGCAACGCCGTCAGATGCGGCCCTGATAACGCAGCGGGAAGCGCCCCTGCCCATCGGGCTGGCCGAGGAAGGGGAGCCCCTGTTTCATCTGGTCCGGCAGCTCGGGACCCGGTTTCAGGGTGCCCTGGAACAGGTACTGGCGATTGGCCTGCAACTCCAGCTTGCCCAGCACCTGCACCGCCTCCGAGCCCTGCTTGATCTCGGCCACCAGCCGGGAGTCGAGACAGGTGAGCGTGATCTCGGGATCCCCCAGGGCCAGCTTGCCCGCCGGGGTGTCCGCCTGTGCGTCATACCAGTGAAGCTCCCCGTAAAGGTTGTCGCACCAGGGAGTGCCCTGGGCAAACTGGTCGATCTTGAGCTGCAACTGGCCCGCCGCCGTCAGCGGGAAGGGGGGTCTCATCGGCACCCGCTCCAGCACCCAGGGGGCAGGCGCATTCAGGGTGATGTCGCGCCCGAAAGCGGCACCGTTCCAACCCAGGATCCCCTGCCCGTTGAGTCCGCTGCGCTCGCCAAAGCGCACCGACACCTCGGGCGCCAGCCGCAGCAGAGACCAGCCATCGAGATCCCAGCGCAACTGGGTGAGGGACTCGCTGGCATATTGCACCCGGGCGGCCTGACCGCTCCAGAGGGTGCCGCTCACCCCCTCCAACCGCACCAGATTGGGGGGCAGCGGCAGATGGCGCACCACCAGGGATGCTGGCAACTGGGCCAGCAGGAAACCGAGATAGGCCAGCAGGAAGAGACTGGCGATCACTATTTTTCGCTTCATTGGGAACGACTCAACTGCAAACGTCTGACCTTGACCAGCCCGGGGGCCAGCCCCTCGCGGGCCAGCTCGATGATCTGCACCTGGACGCCGTATTGATCCGAGAGGGTCGCAAGCCAGATCAGCAGATCATCGAACGGCACCGTGTCTATCCATACCTGCAGTTCCTGACCCTGGGGCTGCAAGCGGGCAATCTTGATCTTCTGGTTGAAGGCGGTGCGGTTCACCACACCGTCCAGGGTACCGCCGGTATCGATCTGGCGCCCCTGTCCCCCCTGCATCGCCAGCACCTCCTGTCCCTTCTCCTTGAGCCAGGCCAGGGTCTGCTGCTGGTTCACCACCTGCCGCTCGCGCTCGGCAATGCGATTTGCCACCGGCTGCCAGATCGCCCAGTAGAAGAGCCCGATGAGCAGCACGCTGCCCCCCACCGCCACCAGCCGCTGCTCGCGGGCACTGATGCCGCGCCACCAGCTCTGCAGTTTGTCCATCATGACGACCTCCCCTTGAGCACCAGCGCCCCTTCGACCTTGCCTTCGGTGCTTCGCACCTCACCCTGCTGCACCTCGAAACGCTTGCCCGCCAGCTCGCGGAAACGCTCGATCTCGGTGAAGCCGGGGGCCGTCACCTGCAACCTCAGCTCGCCCCGGGCTGCATCGAAGCGCAGCACCTCGGGCTTGAGGCCGGGCACCTCGGCAAACACCGGGGCCAGCTCGGTCAGGAGCAACAGGACGCCATCCTGCGGAGCCTGTCCCAACTGCTGGAGGTGCTGGGTCATCTGGCTGCGCACGTTGACGATGCGCGTCTCCCCCGGGAAGATCCGGGTGTAGACCTGCCGGATCTCCGCCTTGAGGGCCTTGTCCTGTTCCGCCAGCTGGTGCAGATGCACGCCGCGCTGCACCAGGGCCACCAGCAACAATACGCCTGCCAGCACCGCCACCTTGCGCCACTGCAACCAGTAGCGGGCGTATTCGGTCTGGGGACGATAGGGCCCCTGCAACAGGTTGGCCTGGCAGGTCAGCGCCCCTTTCGCCAGCAACAGCATGGGCAGTTCCGGGTCAGCCCCCTGCCAGTTGCCCGCCGCCATGGCGGGGATGGGAGTATGGCAGTGAAGGGTGACGGGTTCGGTCTGCGCTGCCAGCAGCATGGCCAGCAGGGACTCCTCCGCCACTATGCCCTGGCGGGAGCCCTGGCGGACCAGCCACTCCTCCCCCAGTTGCAGGGCTGACCAGCCATCGGCGGCGAGCGGCAGCGCCAGCACGTCGGGCAGCAGGTGCAGGGTCTTGAGCCCTGCCTGCTCCAGCCAGCCGAGCCAGGAGTGCATCTTCCCCTTGTCCACCGCCATCAGATCCACCTCTCGGCCCTGATGGCCGAGCACCACCAGGTGCAGATCGTCCACGTCTGAGGCGATCTGCTCCTCCAGCAGATAGGGCAGGGCCGCCGCACTCTGGCGGCTGTATTTGCCCGGCAGATTGACCCGCCGGAAGATAAGATCGCTGCCGGGCACCAGGGTCACCACGGGGCGACCACCGGCACGCTCCTGCAGCTCGCCGAGGGCGTGCGCCGAGGCCAGGATGCCGGAGGCGATGATCTCCTGCTCCTGCGCCGACCAGACCAGCCAGTGCACTGGCTGCTGCGCATTGGTCCCCAGACGGATGACCAGACTCTCGCTCACTAATGTCTCTCCTGCCATGCCCGCTCCTCCCTCAGGGGGGCGGGCGCACAGCCATGGGTTGCAGTCCAATCGGGGGATGCGCAGGGCAGCTGAAACCGCCCCACGCCCCCTTGTTATTCGGCGCCGCCGCTCAGGCGACGCAGCATCACCAGCTTGTTGTCCTTGCCACGCTGGAAGACGGTCTCAAGCCTGGCGCGGGTCTCCCCCACCTCCGCCAGCAGGCGGGCCTCGAAGAAGCTGCTCTTGATGTCCAGGGCGCCATCCAGCCCGGTGATGGCACCCGGCTGAACCTGCAACTGCTCCGTCATCTCCTGCTTGTTCTTCCACCCCTTCTTGGGGCGGCTGGTCAGCACCCGCTTGGCATCGTCCAGCCCGATCTTCCCCTGGTAGAGCCCCACCAGCAGGGCCGCCTGCTCCGGCCGGATGGTGTTGATGTTCACCACCAGCTTGTCATTGGGCAGGGAGCACACATAGGGGGCCAACCGGGCGTACAGGCTGGCGCTCACCCCGCGCACTGCCCGCAATTCGTCGGTGCCCAGCATCCGCTGGTTAGCCACCAGGTAGGGGGGATTGAGTCCCTCGTAGTAGGCATCCTCGGCCCCGTTGCTCGAGACCAGCTGGGTATCCTTGTCGGTCCAGTCACGGATGGCGTCCGTCAGCTGCACCGCTTCGTAATCATCCACCTCGAGCTGGGCGAGCAGGGCCCGGAACACCTTGAACTGATAAGGTTGGGCCTCGAGATCGTCGCCGTTCTCCCCCTCCTTGAGGGGCACGCTCAGGCTGTTGAGGTTGAAGCAGGATTGCAGATCCCGTACCCGGCCCGAGAGAGTGCCATCCTCCACCGGGAAGACCCCGTCCTCCCGCGCCCAGTTCTGTCCCAGACTCACCCGATCCGGGTCATCCTTGAAGTCCTGGTTCAGCACCTTGATCACCAGGGCCTCCGCCGACATGGCATACCACCAGGCCTGCTTGCCCAGGGTGAGGTTGGCGGTGCGGCGCAGCTCCAGTTGCAGGCGGCCACTCATGTTGCTGGCGACGATCACCATCACCGCGAGGATGAGCAGCACCACCAGCAGCGCCATGCCCCCCTGGCGGCCCAGTGTAGTGCGGGATCGGCCCCGGCCGCGCTTAATTGCCATTGTCCGCCCTCTGGCCACCAGCACCGATCAGGAACTGGCGACGTCGAATAGTGCCGTCATCCTCCGTGACGGACAGGGGAGAACGACGATCAGTTACCATTCTCTGCCCTCTGACCACCGGCTCCGATCAGGAACTGGCGGCGGATGGTGCCGTAGTCTTCAAGCTCCAGCTCCACCGCCAGCCCGTAGGGCAGCAGGTCGCGCTGGGTCCACTCCTCCTTCCACTGTCCCTTGTCGTAGAAATAGAGGCGCAGCGCCGTCACGCCGGTCAGCACGGGCTGAATGCGCGGCTCGGTGCCAATGGCCGGATCCGGATAGAGGTAGCTCAACCGCTCCAGGGTCTGCCCCTTGAGACGCCAACCCACCCGTTGCAGGCCGGAGCGCGGCAGTATGCCGTCCGGATTAAGCCAGCCGCCGCGAATGAAGGCCATGCCCCAGTCGTCGCTTTGCTGGCCGAAGCGAGACGCCGCCAGCAGCACCTTGTTGTTCTCGCCGTCGATGCGACCGCTGCGCGGCACCATCTGGGTGACGTCCCGCTCCAGCAGGCTGAAGGCGAGCTGCAGTTCCGAAAGGCGGGCCTCCTTGCGCTTGGCCACCTCGTCGCTGGTCAGCACCCCTTGCAGCACCTGATAGGCCCCCAGGCTCAGGGTGGCAAAGATGGCGATGGCCACCAGCATCTCAAGCAGGGTGAAGCCGCGGTGGCACGATGGGTGGGTGTTGCTCTGGATCATCGGCTGACACCGGCTCCGGATCATGGACGCACGTTGATGAATGTTCATCGGCTGAGATAGGTCCGGATCATGGCCACCGGACTGTCGGCCTTGGGCGCGGTGCGCACTTCCATGTCCAGCGCCCTGAAGTTGTTGTCCGCCGTGGCGACGCCGCGATAGCGCCAGTACCAGGTCTGCCCGGCCATCTCCTCGTCCCCTTCCACCCAGCTGTCTCCCGGCCACTTGCCTTCGAGCTTCTGCTGCACCAGCTGATTCTCCACCACCCAGGTCGCCAGGGTCTTCTGCTCCAGATAATTGAGGCCGGCCAGGTGTTCGCTCGCGGTCTTCATCACCGCCAGCCCGGCGATGGCAAACACCGCCAGGGCCACCATGACCTCCAGCAGCGTCATGCCGCGCCCCCGGGCGGGGCCGCCCGACAGAGCGGTGCGACGCGCTAGAGCGCCCCCTGCGGGCCTGGCGCTCTTCATTCTTCTTCCTCTTCATCCTGCAGCAGGGAGAGACGACCGAACTCGTCCCCCCTGACGGTGCGCAGGTAGTGCAGATCCTCGTCCTGCTGGCCCAGGGTCAGCACGAAGGGAGAGAGCTCTCCCCCCGGAAAGACCAGGATCTGGGGTGTCCGCTCGCGCTCGTCCCGACCCTGCTCCTGGCGTTCGTCCGACGCAGTACGCCAGTTGAAACCTTCCAGCTCCACCGCCAGGGTCATCCCCTCCGGCAACGTCACCGGCCCCAGCAACTTGTCACCGGTCAGTGCGCGCCACTTGCGATCCTTGGGATCCCGGGACATAAACTGCCAGCCGTTCTCCTCGACCCGCAGCCCCAGCAGCCTGCCATCCATGACCGAATACTCCTGGGCCTGCTGCAGGGTCGCCATGAAGCGGCGCGCCTGCTTGTCGAGCTCCCGATCCCCCCTGGCGCCCCCCATGCTGAGGGTGACGGCGGTCGCCACCAGTCCCATCAACATGGCCACCAGCAACACTTCCAGCAGGGTAAAACCGGCCTGGTGACGGGCCGAAGAGGCCACCTTCATTCAGGCAGCCCCGGGGTGGCCCGGTGAGCACGACGCGGCGGAATCACTTATTGGAAGTCCTTCAGGTTCCAGTTGCCGATGTCGTCATCGGTCCCGGCTTCGCCGTCCATCCCCATGGAGAAGATGTCGATCTTGCCGAACTGGCCCGGGCTCAGCAGCTGGTACTGGTTGCCCCAAGGATCCTGCGGCAGGCGCTTGATGTAGCCCCCTTCACGGTAGCTGCGCGGCTCAGGGGATGCGGTCGGCTTGTTGACCAGGGCATCCAGCCCCTGCTCGGTGGTCGGGTAGCGGTTGTTGTCCAGCTTGTACATGTCGAGGGCGTTTTCCAGCGCCACTATGTCGGAGACCGCTTTTTGCTGATCCGCCTTCTCCTTGTTGCCCATCAGGTTGGGCACCACCAGGCTGGCCAGGATCCCCAGGATCACGATGACCACCATCACTTCCAGCAGGGTAAAACCCGATTGACGACGCTTTTGCATGACTGACTCCCTCACGAAATGAGATGGCATTAGCCATCAACGATTAACTGTTAAACCACGATCGTTCGATTGAATTTGCAGGTTCGAATGGCGAAGCCTATTCGGGCACCCGACCCTTACAGATTCACCATGTTGTTGAGCTCCAGGATCGGCTGCAGGATCGACATCACGATAAACAGCACCACCCCTGCCATGGAGACCACCAGCATGGGTTCGAACACCCCGAGGGCGATGTTCACCTGGGTTTCGAACTCCCTGTCCTGGTTGTCCGCCGCCCGCTCCAGCATGCTGTCGAGCTCGCCGCTCTGCTCGCCCGAGGCGATCATGTGCAGCATCATGGGCGGAAAAATTCTGGTTTCATCCAGCGACTTGCGCAGGCTGGTGCCCTCCCGCACCCGCTCGGTGGCCTCACCGATGCGCATGCGGGCATAGTCGTTGGAGAGCACTTCGCCGGCGATCTTCATTCCCTCCAGCAGGGGCACGGCGCTGGCGTTGAGGATGCTCAGGGTGCGGGCAAAGCGGGCGGTGTTGAGACCACGGCTGACCCGACCGATCACCGGCAGGCGCAGTATCACCTGGTGCCAGCGACGGCGACGCTTGTCGTCGGTCAGCCACCAGCGCCAGATCAGGCCGCCAATGCCAAGGAGCAGCAGGAACCAGAGGCCGTAGTGCTGCAACAGCTCGCTGGTGCCGATGAGGAAACGGGTGGTACCCGGCAGTTGCTGGCCCATGTGTTCGAACTGGGCCACCACCTTGGGCACCACGGCGGTGAGCAGTATGGAGATGACCCCCACCGCCACCAGGGTGAGGACGATGGGATAGATCATCGCCTGCAGCAGCTTGGTGCGCATGTGCTGGCGCTGCTCGGTGTAATCGGCGAGACGGTTGAGCACCTTCTCCAGGTGACCGGACTTCTCGCCGGCCGCCACCATGGAGCGGAACAGCTGGTCGAACACATGGGGGAAGGCCCCCAGCGAGTCGGCCAGGGAATACCCCTCCACCACCTTGCTGCGCACCGTCGCCACCAGGCTGCGCAGGTGGGCCTTCTCGCACTGCTCGGCGACCGCCTTGAGGGCCTCTTCGATGGTGAGACCGGCCCCCACCAGGGTCGCCAGCTGGCGGGTGATGAGGGCCAGTTCTGCGGTGGAGGCACCACGGCGAAACAGCACGAAGCGGTTCGCCTCCCGCTTGGCCTTCTCGGTGGTCTCATTCACCTCGAGGGGGGTCAGCCCCTGCTCGCGCAGCAGCTGGCGCACCTGGCGGGCGGAATCCCCTTCCAGCACGCCGCTCTTGTTGCGCCCCTTGCCGTCGAGAGCCTTGTATTCAAATGCCGCCATTTCAGTCTTCCCGGGTCACGCGCAGCACCTCTTCGAGGCTGGTCTGCCCCTTGAGCACCTTGTCGATGCCGTCGCGGCGGATGCTGGGGGTGTGACCCCGGATCAGCCGCTCGATGGCGAGCTCGCCGCTGGCGCTGTGGATCGCCTCGCGCACCGCCTCGTCCACCACCACCAGCTCGTGGATGCCGGTCCGGCCGCGATAGCCGGTATGGTTGCACTGCTCGCAGCCCACCGGACGCCAGATCTGCTGATCCGGCGCAAGCTCGATGCCCATGGCAACACGCTCCTGCTCGGTGGCAGGGTGCGGTGCGCGGCAATCCGGGCAGAGGGTGCGCACCAGCCGCTGGGCCAGTACCGCCAGGAGCGACGAGGAGAGCAGGAAGGGCTCGATCCCCATGTCCCGCATCCGGGTGATGGCGCCGATGGCGGTGTTGGTGTGCAGGGTCGACATCACCAGGTGACCGGTGAGGGATGCCTGCACCGCGATCTGGGCGGTCTCGAGGTCACGGATTTCCCCCACCATCACCACGTCCGGATCCTGGCGCAGAATGGCGCGCAGGCCCCGGGCGAAGGTCATGTCCACCTTGCTGTTGACCTGGGTCTGGCCCACCCCTTCGAGGTCATATTCGATGGGGTCTTCGACGGTCAGGATGTTGCGATCCCGGGAGTTGATCTCCGAGAGGGCCGCATAAAGGGTGGTGGACTTGCCCGAACCGGTCGGGCCCGTCACCAGGATGATGCCGTGGGGCTTGCGAATGAGTTCGCTGATGATGTTGCGGTTGGCCAGCGTCATGCCGAGCTGCTTGAGCTCGAGGCGCACGTTGTTCTTGTCGAGCAGTCGCAATACCACCCGTTCGCCGTAGCTGGAGGGCATGGTGGAGACCCGCACGTCCACCGCCCGGCCGCCGATGCGCAGTGAGATGCGGCCATCCTGGGGCACCCGCTTCTCGGCGATGTCCATGCGCGACATGACCTTGATGCGCGACACCAGCAAGGAGGCGAGTTTGCGATGGGGGCGCAGGATCTCCCGCAGCACCCCATCGATGCGAAAACGGATCACCAGGGCCCGCTCGAAGGTCTCGATGTGGATGTCGGACGCCTCTTCTTTTATCGCCTCGCTCAACATGGCATTGATGAGGCGAATGATGGGGGCGTCGTCGTCGGCGTCCAGCAGATCCTCGCTCTGAGGCAGCTCTTCGGCCAGGGCAAAGAAGTCCATCTCGTTGCCGAGATCCTCCATCAACTGACGCGCCTCGGAGGAGTCACGCTGATAGTGGGCCATCAGGAGCGTTTCGAACTCGTCGTTGCCAAGCTGCTCCACCGCGAAGGCACAGCCCGCCACCCGTCGCACCTCCAGCAGGGTCTGGGGGGAGATCCCCTGACGACAGAGCAGTACCGGGGCACCCTGGCGCTCGGTCAGGATGGCCCCGAAGTTGCGGGCAAACGCGAACGGCAGTTCCGGCAGGGGAGCCGGCAGCTCGCTGCCATCGAGCTGGTAGGCGGCCATCAGGGCTTGCTCTGCACGAAGGGCTGCTCCTGCACCTGGGCGCGCACGCCGGTGGCGGTCGCCTGCTGCTGGGCCTGCATTCTCTGGATCTGCTGCTGCACCTCGGGGGACATCATCACGTCCTGGCCATAGGCGGGCAGCACCTGGCGAGCCGGCGAGGTGGCATAGCCCTCTTCCGCAGCCCGGCTCAGCTGTTCGGCCCTGAACAGGGTGTACTTGTTGCTGGAGACCCCGGAGTAGACATTGGCGTCACGCAATATGGTCGGGCGGATGAAGACCATCAGGTTGCGCTTGGCGGTGGAGGTCTTGGAGGAACGGAACAGGTAGCCCAGCACCGGAATGTCCCCGAGCAGGGGCACCTTGGAGATCTGCTCCTGGGTCTGTTCGTCCATCAGGCCGCCCAGCACCACTGTCTCGCCGCTCTTGACCAGCACGGCGTTCTTCACGGTACGGGTATCGAAGGTGGGGCCCAGGTTGGCGGTCCCGGTCGCCTGCTTCTGTGCCACGCTGGAGACCTCCTGCTCGATGTTGAGCAGTACGGAATCTCCTTCGTTGATCTGGGGCGTCACCACCAGCTTGGTCCCCACCGTCTTGCGCTCTATGGTGTTGAACACCTGATCGCTGGTGGTGGAGCTCTGGGAGCCGCTCTGCACCGGCACTTCCTGACCGACGTTGAAGGAGGCCTCCTTGTTGTCCATGGTGACGATGCTCGGGGTGGAGAGGATGTCGTTCTTGCTGTTGGTGGAGAGCGCCGTCACCAGCGCCGCCCAGTCCCCGTGATAGAAGCCTGCCGCCATGCCGCTGAAGCTGCCCGCCAGGGATGACAGGCCGTCGGTGTTGCCGTTGTCTTTGTAATCCTTGGCGGCGATGGCCAGGGAGCCGATGGGCAGACCGGTGTCGGTGAACTGGGTGCCGCCGCCATTGGTGTTGGCCCACTGCACCCCGAGGTTCATGCCGTCACCATCCGATATCTCGACGATGATGGCCTCCACCAGCACCTGGGCACGGCGAATGTCGAGCTTGGCGATGACCTGCTCCAGCTCGGCCATCACGTCCGGCTGGGCGGTGATCACCAGGGCATTGGTGGTCTCGTCGGCGGAGATGGCGAGCTGGCCGCCGCCGATGCTGGCGCCGCCCGTGGCCGTGGCCGCCGCCCCGCCCTTCTTGTCGGCGGCGATGCTGGAGCTGACCCCCTTGAGGACGTCCACCAGATCCTTGGCCTTGCCATATTTCAGGTAGAAGACCCGGGTGTTGCCCTGGCTCTGCAGATCCCGGTCGAGCTGGCGCACCATCTGGATGATGCGGGCACGGGCCTTGGGCTCGCCGCTGATGACCACTGAGTTGGTGCGCTCGTCGGCCACCACCTTGGGGGAGAGCAGCAGCGAGGCGTTGGCTCCCTGATTGCTGCCATCCTTGTTGAGGTTGGTCACCAGCCGCACCATCTCGCCGGCGGAGGCGAACTTGAGCTTGATGACGTCCATGTCCTGATCCCCCGCCTTGTCCACCCGGCGAACCACCTCCACCAGGCGGTTGACCACGGCGGCGCGGCCGGTGATGAGCAGCACGTTGGAGGGCTCGTAGTGGACCACGTTGCCGCCGCCGGCGTTGTCGTTGAGCTGACGCAGCAGGGGGGCCAGTTCACGGACCGAGACATTGCGCACCGGTACCACCCGGGTCACCATCTCGTCACCCACGCCGGGGTTGGTGTCATCCACCACGGGGATGGCCGAGGTCTTGGCATCCTTGGAGCGCACCACCTTGAGCACGCCGTTGTTCATGGGCACCACGGCAAAGCCGTAAACGTCGAGCACGCTCAGGAAGAACTGGTAGTACTGATCCTCGTTGAGCAGGTCATAGCTGCGCACGTTGATCTTGCCGCGTACCGATGGCTCTATGATGATGGTTTTGTTCAGGTTCTTGCCGACCGTGTTGATGAACTCCTCGATGTCGGCGTTCTTGAAACTGGCGGAATACTCGGTGGCCCAGGCAGAACCGGCCATCATCAAGGCTGCCGCCATGGTGGCCAGACGCCAGCCCTTCCCTTTATTTGTCATTCTTGGTGCTACTCCAATTCATTATTCTGACAAGCCGACATAGACGTCGTAGAGCTGTCCTTGCCGCTCGACGGTGACGGTCATTTCCGTGGCGCCCGCCACCTGCTGCATCGCCTGCATGGCCTGGGCGTTGTCACGCAGATCCAGGCCGTTGATGCTGACCGCCAGATCGTTGGCGACCAGTCCGAGTTGATTGAACAGTTCCGGATTGCGACCCGGGTTGAGGCGATAGCCGGTCATGCGACCGTCCACCCGGACCGGAGAAATATTGAGGTAATCGGTGATCTTGCCCGGGTTGCCCAGCAGTTCGCTGCGCACGGAGGAGAGCCCCTCCTGGCGGGCCGGTTTGGGCAGGGGCTTGCCATACTCTTCCCCGTCCAGCATCAGGGTCTCGTCACGGCCGTCCCGGGCGATGATGACCCGATCGGCAAACACCTGGCGTATCCTGGCCTGGGTACCGTCGATGTAGTCCCCGATGCCGTAAGAGTTCTGTGTCCCGTTGTGGGCGATGATGGCGATGGACTTGGCGGGATCCGAGCTTGCCAGCACCCCGTTGAGCTGGGCGTTGAGCTGGGTTTTCGGGGCATCCGCCGCCACCGTCTCTGCCGCCTTGTCCGCCTGGGGTTGCAGCGCCTTGCCAAAGAGAGAGAGGCGGCTGAGGTTGCCAAGATCGAGGCGATCGCCACCACTCCCCTGCACCGAGGGGACCGAGGGTTGCCAGGGGGTCAGGGGAGCGGGCTGGGCCAGTTCGTACAGGCGCCAGGTGAGCACGGCACACTGCTGGGCCAGCAACAGCAGCAGAAGCCAGAACAGGGGCTGGCTGAAACGGGAGAGTGGCATGGCCTTGCAGCGAGCCAGAAGGGAAGTCAACAAATCATCCCTGAACGGTAGCGTCATCTTTCTCAAAATTGTCTGGCATCCAAGTCGGTTGGCTATTGTGTACGGCAATGGACCCAGAGACAACCGACCGGATGGGACCAAGGGGTGAAAATTCAGTTTCCGTCACACCCGGATGCCCCCTGTTTCTATCCCGGGGCCCGCCTCTGGTATAATCAGGCACCTTTTCAGCCATTCCGGAGCCGATCCATGTCGAATCCAGCACAAAGCAGCACTCAGGTCCGTCTCGACAAGTGGCTGTGGGCCGCCCGCTTTTACAAGACCCGCAGTCTGGCGCGGGATCAGATCGACGGCGGCAAGGTGCACTACAACGGCCAGCGCACCAAGCCGGGCAAGGCGGTCGAGGTCGGCGCCCTGGTTCGATTCTGGCAAGGCCAGGACGAGCGGGAGGTGCGGGTGCTCGAGGTGAGCGAGCAGCGCAAATCCGCCCCGCTGGCCCAGCAACTCTATGAAGAGACAGAGGCCAGCCTGAAGAAACGGGCCGAAAACAGCGAAGCCCGCCGCTTCAACAGCCAGTTTGCCCCAAGCCCGGAGCGCCGACCCGACAAGCAGGAGCGACGCCAGCTTATCCGGGTCAAGCAATCCTAATCCGCGTCTGTGGCCCCTTTATGACGACAGGTGGAGGAATTAGTTCCTAACCACCTGTTTAACAATGTGTTTATTTTTCCCCAAGAACATCCTAGGAAACCATGATGAGTAACCAAGACCTCCTGTATCGCTATCTGTTCGAAGAGTACGAAGTGCGTGGGGAGCTGGTCCAGCTGGATCGTACCTACCGCCACATCATCGACGCTCAGAACTACCCGGTACAGGTGCAGCACCTGCTGGGCGAGCTGCTGGTTGCCACCAGCCTGCTGACCGCCACCCTCAAGTTCGAAGGCTCCATCACGGTGCAGCTGCAGGGGGACGGTCCGGTGCGTCTGGCCGTCATCAACGGCGACAACAACCAGCAATTGCGCGGCGTGGCACGCTATGAAGGGGAATTGCCGACGGACGGCAAGCTGCAAAGCCTGATCGGCAACGGCCATCTGGTCATCACCATCACTCCGGATCAGGGAGAGCGCTATCAGGGCATCATCGCCCTGGAGGCCGACACCCTGGCGGCCTGTCTGGAGCACTACTTCGCCCAGTCCGAACAACTGGCCACCCGCCTCTGGATCCGCACCGGCCACCACGAGGGCGAGCCCCGTGCTGCGGGCATCCTGCTGCAGGAGCTGCCGGCCCAGAGCGAGGATCACAGCGAAGATTTCGACCACCTGGTCCAGCTCACCACCACCATCAAGGACGAAGAGCTGTTCGGTCTGGACGCGGAAGAGATCCTCTACCGCCTCTACCACCAGGACAAGGTACGGGTGTTCGATCCCCAGGCCATCGAGTTCCGCTGCACCTGCTCCCGCGCCCGTTGCGAAGGGGCTTTGCTGCAGATAGACAAGGAGGAAGCGGTATCCATGGTGCAGGAGCTCGGCAAGATCGACATGCACTGCGATTACTGCGGCGCCCACTACGAATTCGACGGGATAGACATCGAAACCCTGTTCAGCAGGGCTCCCGGTAATGATGCAAACCAGTTACACTAATCAAAGGCGGGCAAAACCCGCCTTTAACTTAAATAACAAAAAAATACCCTATTTTATAAAGTTTGATGGCGATCGCTAAAAACTACCACCTAGGTGGTAGCATGAACGTCAGATAGAACCCTACACACCTCTGAACCCAGGAGAATACAATGACAATCGTGGTAGAACCCACCCTGGCCCAACAACTGAAGCTGGACCAATACGGTATCAAAAACAGCCAGGAAATCGTTCGCAACCCCTCCTATGAGCAGCTTTTCGCTGAAGAGACCCGCTCAGACCTTGAGGGCTTCGAACGTGGCGTCGTCACCGAGCTTGGCGCCGTCAACGTCAACACCGGCATCTTCACCGGCCGCTCCCCTAAAGATAAATATATCGTCAAAGATGCCACTACCCAGGATACTGTCTGGTGGTCTGACCAGGGTAAAAACGATAACAAGCCGATCACCCCGGAAGTATGGTCACATCTGAAAGGGCTGGTCACCAAACAGCTCTCCGGCAAGCGTCTGTTCGTGGTGGACGGCTTCTGCGGCGCCAACCCGGACACCCGCCTGGCAGTGCGCATCATCACCGAGGTGGCCTGGCAGGCGCACTTCGTGAAGAACATGTTCATCCGCCCGAGCGAAGAGGAGCTGAAGACCTTCAAACCGGACTTCGTGGTGATGAACGGTGCCAAGTGCACCAACCCGAACTGGAAGGAGCAGGGTCTCAACTCCGAGAACTTCGTCGCCTTCAACATGACAGAGAAGATGCAACTCATCGGCGGCACCTGGTACGGTGGCGAGATGAAGAAGGGCATGTTCTCCATGATGAACTACTTCCTGCCCCTGCGCGGCATCGCCTCCATGCACTGCTCCGCCAACGTGGGCAAGGATGGGGACGTGGCCATCTTCTTCGGCCTCTCCGGCACCGGCAAGACCACCCTCTCCACCGATCCCAAGCGTCAGCTGATCGGCGATGACGAGCACGGCTGGGATGATCACGGCGTGTTCAACTTCGAAGGGGGCTGCTACGCCAAGACCATCAAGCTCTCCGAAGAGGCCGAGCCGGACATCTACCACGCCATCCGCCGCGATGCGCTGCTGGAAAACGTGACCGTGGCCGCCGATGGCACCATCGACTTCGACGACGGTTCCCGCACCGAGAATACCCGGGTCTCCTACCCCATCTATCACATCGACAACATCGTCAAGCCGGTCTCCAAGGCGGGTCACGCCACCAAGGTGATCTTCCTGACCGCAGACGCCTTCGGTGTGCTGCCCCCGGTCGCCAAGCTGACCAAGGAGCAGACCAAGTACCACTTCCTGTCCGGCTTTACCGCCAAGCTGGCCGGTACCGAGCGCGGCATCACAGAGCCGACCCCGACCTTCTCCTCCTGCTTCGGCGCGGCTTTCCTCAGCCTGCACCCGACCAAGTACGGCCAGGAGCTGGTGAAACGGATGGAAGCGGCAGGGGCTGAAGCCTATCTGGTCAACACCGGCTGGAACGGCACCGGCAAGCGGATCTCCATCAAGGATACCCGTGGCATCATCGACGCCATCCTGGATGGTTCCATCGAGAAGGCGCCGACCAAGGTACTGCCGGTGTTCAACCTGGAAGTGCCGACCGAGCTGCCGGGCGTCAACCCCGCCATCCTGGATCCGCGAGACACTTACGCCGACCAGGCCGAGTGGGATGCCAAGGCGGCCGATCTGGCCGGGCGCTTCATCAAGAACTTCGAGCGCTTCACCGACAACGACGAAGGCAAACGCCTGGTCGCGGCGGGCCCGCAGTTGTAAGAAACGCGCCTCGCGTCTCGCAATCCCGTACCGGTCAGCCCTGCTGGCCGGTATTTTTTTGGCCGATGCGCGGCATATGGCTCCCGCCAAGCCTTGCCTTGACGGCCCTTGCGCGTTAGATTCAGCCAAACTTTATACAATATACAATTTTGCAACCTGCCCGTGACCCCAGCATGACCCCACCTTACAAGACCCGAACCCAGATGGTGATGGAGAACCTCCGCGGCCGGATATTGCGTGGCGAGTTTGCAGCGGGCGCCCCCCTGCGCCAGGACGCCATCGCCAAGGAGCTGGCGGTGAGCCGCATCCCGGTGCGGGAAGCCCTGATGCAACTGGAAGCCCAGGGGCTGGTGAAGTTCGAGGCCCATCGCGGCGCCGTGGTGACCATGCTGGATGCCTCGGCCATCGAGGAGCTCTTTTATTTGCGGGCACTGCTCGAAGCCGATACCCTGTTCCACGCCGTCGACCTGATGACGGAGGAAACCTTCGCCCAGGCGCAAGCCATCCTCGCCCAGTTTGCTCTGGCGCTGGAGTCTGGTACCCAGATCGAACACTGGGCCGAGTTGAATCACCGCTTTCACGCCACCCTCTACCAGGCAGCCAATCGCCCCCAGGCACTGGAACTGATCGCCCAGATCAATCTGAGCTGCGACCGTTATGTGCGTTTCGAACTGCTGTTCGCCCAGGGCGGCGTGGACAAGGCCGAGCGGGAGCACGCCCGACTCCTTGAACTGTGCCGCGCCCGGCGCAAGCACGAGGCAGTGGTACTGCTCAAGCAACACATCGAGGCGGCAGGCCAATCGATCAGACAGATCCTGGCAGGCGGCCACCATCAATGAACACTCACATCACCACAAGCTGGCAATAACGACATGAACCATTTCGAGATTATTGAAACCCGCGTCGCCCAGGTCAGGGCTACACTGGCCACGCTGGAGCTGGACGCCTTCATCGTTCCCCACGACGACGAGCATCTGGGGGAGTACATTCCCGCCTATGCCGAGCGGCTGGACTGGATCACGGGTTTCAACGGCTCCGCCGGGCTCGCCATCATCATGGCGCATCGGGCGGCCCTGTTCATCGACGGTCGTTATACCGTGCAGGCGCGCATGCAGGCGCCGGCCGAGCTGTTCGAGTTTCTCCACCTCAATGAAGACCCCCACGTGCAGTGGCTGGCGGAGCAGTTGCCCTCAGGCTCCCGGGTCGGTTTCGATGCCCGCCTGCACAGCCTGGCCTGGTATCACAATGCCAAGGCGGTGCTGACCGAGCGCGGCATCGAGCTGGTGCGCATCGACGAGAACCCCATCGATCTGCACTGGAGCGATCGTCCCGCCCCGACCAAGAGCCCTGTCATCCTCTACAGCGAGGAGCTGGCGGGCCAGTCCAGCCAGGCCAAGCGCGAAATGCTGGCCAGCGATCTGCGCAAGCGCGGGCTGGATGCGGTGCTGCTGACCCAGGCCGAGCCCATCAACTGGCTGCTCAACCTGCGTGGTCGCGACGTGGAACGCCTGCCGGTGGTGCTGGGCTTTGCGGTGCTCTACGCCAACACCACCATGGATTTCTTCGTCGATACCGACAAGATCGACTGCTTCGCCTTCAGTCAGCACGTGGGGCAGGATGTCTCCGTCTACCCCATCGACAAGCTGGGTGACGTGTTGCAGCGCATCGGCGAGGATCAGCAGAAGGTGCTGGCCGACCCCAACACCGCCAACGCCTGGACCCAGCTCGTGATGGAAGAGGCAGGCGCCATTCTGGTGGCCGGCCAGGATCCCACCATGCTGCCCAAGGCGTGCAAGAACCCCGTGGAGCTGGCCGGCATGCGTGCCGCCCACCTGCGCGACGGCGTTGCCGTCACCCGCTTCCTGGCCTGGCTGGATCGCCTGATCGCCAGCGGCGAGTTCGACGGTGTGGACGAAGGCACCCTGGCCGACCAGCTGGAAGCCTTCCGCCACGAGCAGGAGCACTATGTGGAGCCGAGCTTCGACACCATCTCGGCACTCGGCCCCAACGCCGCCATGTGCCACTACCGCCACACCAACGGTACCCCGCGGGCCTTCGGCCAGGACAGCATCTATCTGGTGGACTCCGGCGCCCAGTACCTGGACGGCACCACCGACATCACCCGCACCGTCAAGGTGGGTGAGGTAACCGACGAGCACAGAGCCATGTTTACCCGGGTACTGCAGGGTCATATTGCCCTGGATCAGGCCCGCTTCCCCCGTGGCACTGCCGGCATCCAGCTCGACGTGCTGGCCCGCATGCCCCTGTGGCAAGCCGGTTACAACTACGACCATGGCACCGGACACGGGGTCGGCCACTTCCTCAGCGTGCACGAAGGCCCGCAGCGCATCGCCCCCAAGGGCAGCCTGGTGGCCCTGCAGCCGGGCATGGTGCTCTCCAACGAGCCGGGCTACTACCGGGAAGATGCCTTCGGCATCCGCTGTGAAAACCTGGTGGTGGTGACCGAACAGGAGGCCCGTGGCGAGCTGCCGATGCTGGGCTTCGAGCGACTGACCTATGTGCCGTTCGACATCCGCCTCATCGATCGCAGCCTGCTGAGCCCGGCGGAGTTCCGCTGGATCAACGAATACCATGCGGAGGTCTACCGCCGTCTGAGCCCGCTGCTGGAGGGCGAGGATCTCGCCTGGCTGGAGCAGGCGACCAGCCTCCTCTGATGACACAGGGCCTGCGGGCCCTGTTTCTTTATCCGCGGCATGCCACAAATGCCCCCCTTGCATCGACTCCCCGCCCCTTCTACCCTGTGCCTCCTTTTTGGCTGCCCCGCAGCAGAGACCCGATCAGAGGAGCCCCGATGCACTCGTCCCCCGTATTGCGCCTTGCCACCCACACCGACATGCACGCCATCTGGCAGATAGATGCCGATGTCTTCGGCGAGGATGTCTACCCCGGTTTCTTCTTTCGACAGGCCATGGATCTGTGGCCCGAACTGCTGGTCGTCGCGGAGCGGGAAGGCCGGCTGCTGGGCTATGCCCTGGGGGGGCTTGGTCAGGATCGGTCGCAGGGCTGGCTGCTCTCCCTCGCGGTGCGCCCCGAAGCGCGCGGCTTCGGCCTGGCCGAGCAAATGATGTTGCAGGTGGAGCAGGGACTGCTGAAACTGGAAGTTGAGCGGGTCAGACTGACCGTTGATCCCGCCAATCCGGCCCAGCGCCTCTACTTCAGGCTGGGTTATCAGCAGTTGGCAGAAGAGAGAGGCTACTTCGGGCCGGGCGAGGATCGCCTGCTGCTGGAAAAAGCCCTGACCTGACCATCCGCCACCGGCACGGGAGCCTTCCGGCCACATAATTGGTTACACTTTGCGGGTTTAATGCGCAATCTGGTTGGCGTAAAGTGCAATTCATCACCAGATTAATCCGATGCCCGCCCAGGAGGCCCATCATGTTCAAACGTATTGCTCTCGTCACCCTGCTGGCGGCCACCACCGCCATCACTGGCTGTGCCAACAGCGACGTCTACTCCGGCGATGTCTACACCAAGGATCGCGCCAAGCAGGTACAGACCGTCAGCTATGGCACCATCCTCTCCACCCGCCCCGTCAAGATCCAGGCCGATGAGAACTCCCTGATCGGCACCATTGGCGGCGCCGTGGTCGGCGGCCTGCTCGGCAGCACCATAGGCGGCGGTCGTGGCAGTGACATCGCGGCGGCCGGTGGCGCCATCGCGGGTGCGGCGGCCGGCAAGGCGGCAGGGGACAAACTCAACCAGGTTGACGGGGTCGAGCTCGAGATCAAGAAAGAGAACGGCGAATCCATCGTGGTAGTACAAAAGGCCAGCCCCACCTTTGTACCTGGTGCCCGGGTCCGCATGACCCAGGGCAACGGCACCATCAACGTGGCCGTGGTGAACTGATAGCGCCGCTCAAGATGCAAAATGCCATAAAAAAAGGTGAGCCCGGGCTCACCTTTTTGCGCTCTGCACCACAGAGGATTCACGCCCCCAGATGCAGCCAGGCCGCGATGGACAGCTGCAGGCCCACCAGGTCGGCATGGTGGAACAGGGCATGCAGTGATGCACGATCCCCGGATACCTGCATCATCAGACGCTGTTGCGCCTGCAGGTCGGCCAGCCAGGAGGGGGGCACCGTCAGCGTGCCTGCCGCCTCGGCAACCAGGGATACCCCCTCGAGCAGGGCATGCAGCGCCCGTTGTTGTTCGCCAGCATCGCCACTCTCGAGCCAGAGCTGCTCATGATACTGCCAGTGCTGCATACCCAGGGTAATGCTGGCCTTCTGATCTTTGCCCTCAATCCTTTGCAGGGGCTGCACGGCCTGTGGCTTGCCAAGCCCAGCCAGCCTGTATCCGCGCTGCGCCTTGGACTGGGCACCCAGCCGCAATCCTCCCAGCGCCGCCAGCTTGCTCGCCAGGGTGAGCAGGGCGCGGGCATCGCCGGATTTCAGCTCCAGCTCCAGCTCGTCGATCCCGGTACGCCCCAGGGCACCGGCAATCTCCCCCTGATCCCAGGCCAGCTCGATCTCGGCATCTCCGAATGCGATCAGCCAGTGGCGGCGCAGGAAATCGGTGCTGAACTGGGCCACCAGACGGCTCTGGAGTTCATCGCGCACTGCCAGACTCGGCCAGATATCGGCAGGAAAGGCAGACAGGGTCGGAATGATTCCCTCTACCGGGGTGTTGTACTCGGGTCTGGCGTGCAATCCGCCCACGACCTGCCCCCGGCACTTGATGGTCTGCTCGGAAAAATCATCGCTGCGACGAATGCGCAACCCCATCTCGAGCCCACGCAAACCCAGATCGGGCGTGTCGAAATAGACGTTGCCAAGAGCGGCTTGATTGGAAGAGATAATCTCTAGTGAATTCAGAAGGTTGGAGAGGGATTCTTGAATATTGCTGGTGACGAAAAACTTTATCTCGATCTCAGTTTGCATAGTCATTCCGGGCTGGCGGGCAACTTTGGGGGGCATGTTCAGGGTCGCGAGGATATAATGCCAACGACAGTTCACGATTAATTCACGGTTTTATTGATGGCACAGTTCGGTTACCATGCGCCCCTCATAAAATCGTATCGAGTGTTTTTTCACCGACACAGGTTTGGCCATGCCAGTAAATACTATTTTGGGTCTTTTTGCCAAGTCCCCCATCAAGCCGCTGCAGAAGCATATCGTCAAGGTTCACGTGTGCTGCGAACAGCTCATTCCCTTCTTTGATGCCGTTGCCGAAGACCGCTGGGAAGATGCCGAGAAGATCCGGCAACAGATCGCCCAGCTGGAAAAAGAAGCGGATATCCTCAAGCGCGAAATCCGCTTGAAACTCCCCCGCGGCCTGTTCCTGCCGGTCGCTCGTACCGATCTGCTGGAGCTCTTGACCCAGCAGGACAAGATTGCCAACCGTGCCAAGGATATTTCCGGCCGCATGCTTGGCCGCAAGATGGAATTCCCCACCGAGATGCGCGCCGATTTCATGGCCTATCTCAAACGCTGTATCGATGCGACCGCCCAAGCCGAAAAAGCCATCGGAGAACTCGATGAGCTGCTCGAAACCGGCTTTAAAGGACGTGAAGTTGAAATGGTTGCCGAGATGATCCACCAGCTGGATCTCATCGAGGACGATACTGACACCATGCAGATCGGACTGCGCCAACAGCTGCAAGCCGTTGAGCACAAATACAATCCGATCGACGTTATGTTCCTCTACAAGATCCTCGAATGGGTAGGTGACCTGGCTGATCAGGCAGAGCGCGTTGGCGCCCGTCTGGAATTGATGCTGGCTCGTTCGTAATCGACTGACTGGGTAAACACTACTAATGGACATTATCGCAAATTACGGCACCACCCTGGTGCTCGTGGCGGCCTTGTTCGGCTTTTTGATGGCCTGGGGCATTGGTGCGAACGACGTCGCCAACGCCATGGGCACATCGGTCGGCACCAAGTCCCTGACCATCCGTCAGGCGATCATCATCGCCATGATCTTCGAGTTCGCCGGTGCCTATCTGGCCGGTGGCGAAGTGACGGCCACCATCCGCAGCGGCATCATCGACAGCAACGCCTTTGCCGACACGCCGGATCTGCTGGTGCTCGGCATGATCGCCTCCCTGCTGGCTGCGGGTCTGTGGCTGATCCTGGCCTCCTATTTCGGCTGGCCCGTCTCCACCACCCACTCCATCATCGGCGCCATCGTGGGCTTCGCCGTGGTGAGCATCGGTCCGGAAGCGGTACAGTGGAACAAGTTTGGCGGCATCGTCGGCTCTTGGATCATCACGCCGGCCATCTCGGGCATCATCGCCTACTTCATGTTCATCAGCGTGCAGAAGCTCATCTTCAACACGGACAACCCCCTGGACAACGCCAAGCGCTATGTCCCCTTCTACATGTTCCTGACGTCCCTGGTCATCTGCCTGGTCACCATCAAGAAGGGGCTGACCCACGTCGGTCTGCACCTGAGCAATGGCGAGGGCGTCCTGCTCTCCGTCGCCATCTCCATCGCGGTGGCGTTTGCCGGCTGGATCTATATCCGCGGCCAGCAGTACAACCCGAAAGATGACAGCAAGATGCACTTCGCCAACGTGGAGAAGGTGTTCGGCATCCTGATGATCATCACCGCCTGTGCCATGGCCTTCGCCCACGGCTCCAACGACGTGGCCAACGCCATCGGTCCGCTCTCTGCAGTCGCCTCCATCGTGGCGGCCGGCGGCGAGATCGGCGGCAGCTCCCACATCGCCTGGTGGATCCTGCCCCTTGGCGGCATCGGCATCGTCATCGGTCTGGCCACCATGGGCGAGAAGGTGATGGCGACCGTCGGCACCGGCATCACCCACCTGACCCCGAGCCGTGGCTTCGCCGCCCAGCTGGCCACCGCCGCCACAGTGGTGATCGCCTCCGGCACCGGTCTGCCCATCTCCACCACCCAGACCCTGGTCGGTGCCGTCATGGGCGTCGGTCTGGCACGGGGCATCGCGGCCCTGAACCTGGGCGTGCTGCGCAACATCGTGGTCTCCTGGGTCATCACCCTGCCCGCGGGCGCCATCCTGGCCATCGCCATCTTCTACGTGCTGCAGGCCTGCTTCTCCTGAGCAGCCCACGCCGCACGACAAAAAGCCCGGGTCATTGACCCGGGCTTTTTTATGCTTCGCCCATATTACGCCGTCGATTGAGCGTCGATCGGCTGCGGCGTTTACTCCTCGATGAAGGTCCACTCGTCGCGCACCCGGCTGATGGCATCAAGCCGCCGCTTGGCAAGCTGCTCGCGGATTGCCTCCCCTTTGAAGCCGGCCGCCACTATCTCCTTGACCGGCACAGCCTGCGCCGCCTCCAGGGCCTCGGCGACATAGTCCGGCTGACTGTAGACCTTCTCTTCGAAGCCGGTACGACCGTGGAAGTCGGCGCGACAGGCATCGAGCAGCTGGGCAAAGCGCTCCGGTCTGCGCCAGGCATCGGCCTTGTCGAATACCTTGAGCAGGGTCGCGGGCTTGAGCTCGAAGGCAATGTGGATATGGGTGTGCAGGTCGCTCACCAGCAGGGCCAAATCGCGACACTCGTTCGGCACCCGGAAGCGCTCGCAAAAATCCCGAATGAGCGGCAACCCCTTCTGACCATGGCCGTGATGGCTCGGCCAGAAGGCGGGCGGAGTCAGCCCCTTGCCAAAGTCGTGGCAGAGGGACGCGAAGCGCACGGTCAATTCGGGGGAGAGACGACATGCCTGCGCCAGCACCATCATGGTATGGATGCCGGTGTCGATCTCCGGGTGCCATCTGGCAGGTGCCGGCACACCGAACAGGGCATCGAGCTCGGGGAAGAGCGCCTTGAGTGCGCCGCATTCGCGCAGCACCTCGAAGAAGATCTGGGGTGTCGACCCCAGCAGCACTTTTTCCAGCTCCTTCCAGACCCGCTCCGGGGTCAGATGGGCCAGCTCTCCAGCCTCCGTCATCTCGCGCATCAGCCCCAGCGTCTCGGGGGCCACCACGAACCCCTGGGCATGGAAACGGGCGGCGAAGCGCGCCACCCGCAGGATGCGCAGAGGATCCTCGGCAAAGGCCGGCGAGACATGGCGCAGCAACCGCGCCTCCAGATCCTGCACGCCGCCGTAGGGATCGTGCAGTTGCCCATCCTCATCTTCGGCGATGGCGTTGATGGTGAGATCCCGGCGCAGCAGATCCTGCTCCAGCGTCACCTCGGGGGCGGCATGGCAGACGAAGCCGGTGTAACCCTGCCCCTGCTTGCGCTCGGTGCGCGCCAGGGCGTACTCCTGCTGGGTTTTGGGGTGAAGAAAGACTGGAAAGTCTCGGCCCACCTGGGTGAATCCGAGACCCAGCATCTGCTCCACCGTGGCGCCGACCACCAGGTGATCCCTGTCACCCTGGGGCAATCCCAACAGGCGATCCCGCACCGCCCCTCCGACCAGATAAATCTGCACGAGCACTCTCCCTCGATAAACTTGCCCCGATGATACCGCTTTTGGCCAAGAGAGACGATGTGCACCCGTCGCACCGGGCTCTCCATCACTCGGCCGGGCGGCTGCTTCCCGCCATCGTCCCGGGCGACTCAGCCCGTGGTTCGAGCCAGCTCCCCTTATGGTATCCGGGTCTTTGACATCCCTTTTGGGAGGCTTTAACCTGCCGCCCATAACAATGGAATGGATCCTTATGTACACACAGTTCTTCGGTCTGTCGGAGCCCCCGTTCTCCATCTCGCCCAACCCCAAATACCTCTATATGAGCGAGCGTCACGGGGAGGCCCTCGCCCACCTCAACTACGGGTTGCAGGACGGTGGCGGCTTCGTGCTGCTGACCGGGGAAGTGGGTACGGGAAAGACCACCGTCTCCCGCTGCCTGCTGCAGCAATTGCCCGCCGACACCGAGATCGCCTACATCCTCAATCCCTCTCTGACCGAGCGGGATCTGCTGGCCGCCATCTGCGACGAATTCCAGTTGCCCTACGGCGAAGAGGCCAGCCTCAAGCAATTGTTCGACCTTATCCGGGATCATCTGCTGGCGAATCTGGCGGCAGGCAAGCGCAGCGTGGTGCTGGTGGATGAAGCCCAGCACCTGCTGCCCGGCGTGCTGGAGCAGTTGCGACTGCTCACCAATCTGGAGACAGACGAGAAGAAACTGCTGCAGGTGGTGCTCATCGGCCAGCCCGAGCTGCAACAGATGCTGCGCCAGCCCCTGTTGCGCCAGCTGGCGCAGCGGATCACCGCCCGCTATCACCTGCTGCCGCTCTCGCGCCAGGATGTGGATGCCTATGTCCGCTTCCGGTTGCAGGTGGCAGGCTGCGTCCAGCCCATCTTCACCCCCAGGGCCATCCAGACCCTGCATCGCCTCTCCGGAGGCATTCCCCGTCTCATCAACCTCATCTGCGACCGCGCCCTCATCGCCGCCTTCGCCCGTGGCAGCCACAAGATAGTGCACGGGGACATCAGCCAGTCCGCGTATGAGGTGAGCGGCATTCGCGACGAGGGAAGCTGGCAATCCGGCCTCACGGTCGCCCTGGTGGGCGCCCTGCTGGTCGCCACCGGCTGGTGGGGCTGGCAATTCTTCGGATTCTTCCCAGCCCGCCCCCTGGTCAAGGTCGAGGTACCGGTCAAGGTGGATGACACGCCGGAGCAGCAAGCCCAGCTGACCCGCGCCATCAATCAGGCGCTGGAGCCGGACGTCGCCATGCAGAATCTCTACAAGGTATGGGGCTACCAGGCCGAGCTGGAGGAGGCAACCTGCGACAATGCTCCCCGTGCGGGCCTGCGCTGCCAGGAGGGAGAAGCCTCCCTGGCACAATTGCAGGCGCTGCAATACCCGGCCCTCATCAGTCTCACCGACGAGACCGGCGGCCTCTATTACGCCACCCTGGTCAGCCTGGGGGCGGACAAGGCTTCCCTGCTCATCGGCAACCAGAGCTGGCAGGTGGACAGGCAGTGGCTCTCCGACGCCTGGGGCGGCAGCTACACCCTGCTCTGGCGCATGCCCAAGGGCAACGTGCCCCTGATAGCGAGCAATGCCGGGGCTGCCCAGGTGCAGTGGCTGGACAACGCCCTTAGCCGCGCCATGCAGCAACCCGATCGCAAGGTGAGCCGCTTCGATGCCACCCTCAAGAACAAGCTGCAACAGTTCCAGCGCGAGCAGGGACTGACCCCGGACGGCATCGCCGGCAGCAACACCCTGCTGCGGCTGAATGTGGCCTCCGGCGAACCCATGCCCAGGCTGGAGGATGAATCCCTGCGAGCCAGCACGCCGGTCGATCTCGACAGCGTGGCAGATGATGAGACGGATCCCATGGTCGAGGAGGCCTCCTGATGTCCACCCTGCTCAAGGCCCTGCGCCGGGCCGACCAGCCCCAGTTCACTCCTCATATGCCGCTCATGGGTCTGCCCGTGAGCCAGGAAGAGGAGCCCAACCGCCGCTGGATCTGGTGGGCCCTGGTGCCCCTGGCCCTGGTGATGGGCGCCGCAGCCAACTATGGCTGGCACCTCTATCACCTCAAACCCGTTGAACAGCATGTCGAAGTGAAGGAAGTGGTGACTCCCCCCTTCGTGCGGGTCGAACCCAGGCCCATGATCACCCGGCCGCTGCCGCCCCCCCTGCCGGAGCCCGTGGTCGCTCCAAGACCTGCCGCAACCCCGGCTGCGACTACCGCAAACCAGGGGGGACAGAGTCTGGCAGAACGGCTGATGGCCGCCCTCAACAACACGCCGCTGGTGGAAGAGAGTGCGCCCCAGGCTCAGGTCCAGACCAGTGCCATCCCCCTCGGCGCCCTGGGCCCGGCCCTGAAACAGCAGGTACCGTCCCTGACCTATGGTGCCCACAACTACTCCTCCGACCCGGCCAAGCGGGCCGTGGTGCTCAATGGACGGGAGTGGCGCGAGGGCAATGAGATCGCCCCCGGTGTCATCCTGGCAGCCATCGCCCAGGACTACATCGTCCTGCAGGTCGGCGGCCAGTATGCCAGCCTCAAGGCGCTGCAAGACTGGCGCGGCTGATCTGCCGGCATCCAGTGGCCCTCCCCCGGGAGGGTCACCGCCCATTCTGAGGGAGCCCGAGAGCTCCCCTTTTTAATCAATAACCTACACTCGACCTTTGCCATGCGCCGGGTCGGGGATCGCCCTCCTGATGGCGGGCGGACTTATCATCAGAACATGAGCACACTGTGAGCCATTCAGACAACACCACCTTCGCCACCCGCATTCTGGACTGGTACCATATCCACGGCCGCAAGACCCTGCCCTGGCAGCAGAACAAAACCCCCTACCGGGTCTGGGTCTCCGAGATCATGCTGCAACAGACCCAGGTTGCCACTGTCATCCCCTATTACGAGCGGTTCATGGCCCGCTTCCCCGACGTGCTGGCCCTGGCCAACGCCCCCATCGACGAGGTGCTGCATCACTGGACCGGGCTTGGCTACTACGCGCGCGCCCGTAACCTTCACAAGGCTGCCCAGCAGATCCGCGATCTGCACGGCGGCCTCTTTCCGGAACAACTGGAAGAGGTGATGGCTCTGCCCGGCATCGGTCGCTCCACCGCCGGGGCCGTGCTCTCCCTCTCTCTGGGCCAGCCCCACGCCATCCTGGATGGCAACGTGAAGCGGGTACTCACCCGCTGGCTGGCGCTGGCGGGCTGGCCGGGCCAGAAGCAGGTCGAGCACGATCTCTGGGAGCTGGCGACCCGCCTCACCCCGCGCGTCGGGGTGGCCCAGTACAACCAGGCCATGATGGACATGGGGGCCACCGTCTGCACCCGCAGCAAGCCCGCCTGCGAGCGCTGCCCGGTGCAGGCCGATTGCCAGGGGCTGTCGCAGGGCAACCCCACCGCCTACCCTCACAGCAAGCCGAAGAAGAGCATTCCGGCACGCAACGGCATTATGCTGATCATCCGCCACGGCGATCAGCTGCTGCTGGAGAAGCGTCCGCCGCAAGGGATCTGGGGCGGGCTTTACTGCTTCCCGCAGGTGGAATCCCTCACAGAGGTGACCGGACGACTGCGGGAGCTGGGGGTGGAGGATGCCGCCTATCAGGAGCTCGCTGGATTTCGTCACACTTTCAGCCACTTCCACCTCGATATCCGCCCTTTGCTGATCGAAATGGCTGTTCCGCCCGCCCCCCTGCTCATGGAAGCGGATACCCGACTCTGGTATAACTTACGCCATCCTGCCGAGGTGGGATTGGCGGCGGCCACGGCCCGTCTGCTCGCCTACCCGGACTTACAACCAGACTTGCAACCACAGAGGTCAACATGAGCCGTACCGTATTTTGCCTGCGCCTGAAGAAAGAAGCGCCGGGTCTCGATTTCCAACTCTACCCCGGTGAACTCGGCAAGCGGATCTTCGACAACATCAGCAAGGAAGCCTGGACCGAGTGGCAGAAGAAGCAGGTCATGCTGATCAACGAGAAGAAGCTGAACATGATGAATCTCGAGCACCGCCAGTTGCTGGAAAAAGAGATGGTCAGCTATCTGTTCGACGCGGGTGAAGTCCAGATCGACGGCTACACCCCTCCCAGCCAGTGAGCGGGAATCGAGTCAAAGGGCCAGCGTCCCCCTGAGTCGTCAATATGCCGCAGGGTGACACCAATCCTGGCTCAGGCCAGTCAGTGACGGGCGGCCCCACCGCCCGGTTTGAGGATCTTATGGGTCGTTTTTTTGGGCTGCTGTGCGCCCTGCTGTTTCTCTCTGCCTGTTCATCCACACCCCAGACCAGCGGGAGTGGCGATGATGATCTGGTCAACGGCAAGGACGTGCGCGGTTTTGAACACATGATCAGTGCGCTCTCCCATAACGTGAACGAGATATGGGGGCGCGAGGCGCTGTTCGCGGGCAAGTTTGACTACGTCAAATACACGGATCAGTACAAGAGCCGCGCCCACATCGATTTCTCCAGCGGTCACATTATGGTGGAGACCGTCTCAGGTCTGGATCCCCGCGCCCACCTGCGTCGCGCCATCATCGAAACCCTGCTGACCCCGGACGATCCGGCAGAGGTCGACCTCTATTCCGACCGTGAGATCATGCCAGGTGGCGAGCCCTTCCTCTATGGCCAGGTGCTGGACAACCAGGGACAAGCGATCCGCTCCAGCTGGCGTGCAGAGCGTTATGCCGACTATCTGATCGCCAACGCGATGAAGAAGCGCACCCTCGGGATCCGCAACATCTTCTTCATCGACATTCCCATGGTGGCCAACCACGAAGACAGGCGCGGCTACAAATACGCCAGCATCATCCGCGATGCCTCCCGCAAGTACGGCGTCGCCGAGAGTCTCATCTACGCGGTGATCAAGACCGAGAGCAGCTTCAACCCCTATGCGGTCAGCCACGCCAACGCCTATGGCCTGATGCAGGTGATCCCGGCTACCGCTGGGCGGGATGTCTATGTGAGGGTCAAGGGCAAGGATGGCCAGCCGACCAGGGAAGATCTGTTCAATCCGGCCTACAACATCGATGTGGGGACCGCCTATCTGCACCTGCTGCAGACCGTCTATCTGGCGGATATCCAGGATCCCCAGTCCCGCCGCTATGCGGTGATCTCCGCCTACAACGGTGGTGCGGGAGGGGTGCTCAACACCTTCTCCAACGATCGCAAGGCGGCCCCCGGCATGATCAACCGCCTCTCCCCCGAGGCCGTCTATCAGGTACTGACCGAACAGCATCCCAAGGCAGAGGCTCGCCGCTATCTCTACAAGGTCAATCAGGCCGAGAAGGGGTTCAAGCGAACCGTCGCAAGCCGGGCTGGCTGATGGCATGCAAGAAGGGCGCTCCCGGAGCGCCCTTCCCATTTACTGTGGCCAGAAAGCTTACTTGGCGATGAAGCCGCCCTTGCTCAGGGGCGCTGCTCCCACCTTCTCCAGGTGTTCCACCTCGACTTCGGTCTTGTTCCAGCTGTGGTCCACCTCGCCGCGCACGCGGATCAGATCGTCAGGGCCCACCTCGGTACCGCGCCACACGTCACCGTCCACCTCCACTTCCACCTCGCCGCTGTCGTCACGGAACAGGTAGTTTTCGCCACCCAGGTGTTTGACCAGCTTGCCTTCCAGGGTCACCCACTGATCATCGGCCACGTCTTTCAACTGGGCGACCGATACCTTGTTCTGCTCCTTGGGGCCGGTGTAGGCCGCCATGGCGAAAGAAGAGACGGACATCAGGGCCACCAGGGCGATTGCTTTTGCGTTGTTCATTTCATGCTCCTGTCTTTGCGGTATGAGGGCATCTTGCCCGGGGGCGCGTGAAACAAACGTGAAGCCTCCCCACTCAGGGAGGAGTGATGTGATCGCAAGCGATTAAATGGCCACGGCATGCTGCAAAAATGTATTCGAGTGGATACCTTCTCACCTGGCCATGCGGGTTCCCAGCCCGCCGCCATCGAGGAACAGCCTGCAGGAACCACCTGCTTCCAACCAATGAGAACAACAAGATGAAGAAATGGTTTGTGTGTTTATTGGGACTCTTCGCGCTGACAGTTCAGGCAGCCGACAGTCGCCCCGCCTTCTCCCGCATCGTGATGTTTGGCGACAGCCTCTCCGATACCGGCAAGATGTACAGCAAGATGCGCGGTTACCTCCCCTCCAGCCCTCCCTACTATCAGGGCCGCTTCTCCAACGGGCCGGTCTGGCTGGAGCAGTTGACCAAGCAGTTCCCGGGGCTCACCATCGCCAACGAGGCGGAAGGGGGTGCCACTGCGGTGGCCTACAACAAGATCTCCTGGAATCCCAAGTATCAGGTCATCAACAACCTGGATTACGAGGTGACCCAGTTCCTGCAAAAGGACAGCTTCAAGCCCGACGATCTTGTGATCCTCTGGGTCGGTGCCAACGACTACCTTGCCTATGGCTGGAACACCGAGCAGGATGCCAAGCGGGTGCGCGATGCCATCAGCGATGCGGCCAACCGCATGGTATTGAACGGTGCCAGGCAGATTCTGCTGTTCAACCTGCCTGATCTGGGCCAGAACCCCTCGGCCCGCAGCCAGAAGGTGGTCGAGGCGGCCAGCCATGTCTCCGCCTACCACAACCAGCTGCTGCTGAACCTGGCACGCCAGCTGGCACCCACCGGCATGGTGAAATTGTTCGAGATCGACAAGCAGTTTGCCGAGATGCTGCGCGAGCCGCAGAACTTCGGCCTGAGCGACACCGAGCACGCCTGCTATGGCGGCGGCTATGTGTGGAAGCCGTTTGCCTCCCGCAGCGCCGCCACCGACAGTCGGCTGGCCCCCTTCAATCCCGAGGAGCGCCTTGCCATCGCCGGCAACCCCCTGCTGGCTCAGGCCGTCGCAACGCCCATGGCGCGCCGCAGTGCGGGCGAGCTGAACTGTGAAGGCAAGATGTTCTGGGACCAGGTCCACCCCACCACAATGGTACACGCCGCCCTGAGCGAGCGGGCTGCCGCCTTCATCGAACAGGAGTACGAATTCCTCCCTCGATAACGGAGGCCATCCTGCCAGGGCCGGCGCTTCGCCGGCCCTCTTGCCGACAAGGACAAGCAGTCCATATGACACCCATCACAGATTCGGGTCACGGTTCCCCGGCGGCCCTCCGTCTCCACTATGATGCAGATGGATATCACAATATGTTTTATATCAGTTGCTTGTAGATCGAGAAAAGCGAGCTACGTTTAAACGTGTTGTGGTCGAACACAGGCCCAACCCACGAGGCGAGGCGACATGAATTCGCGCTCCCCACACACAAGATTGCAGAGGCATCTATGAACAAAACACTGATTACCTTGCTGGTTTCAGGCTTGCTTGCGGCCAACGCCCAGGCAGCCGGACAAGACAACACCTGGTATGGCGGTGCCAAACTGGGTTGGTCCAACTTCTACGGTGTCGATGAAAGCAACGCCATCGCCATCACCGACAAAGACGACGATGAAGTCGGCGCCGGTGCCTTCGCCGGTTACCAGATCAACCAGAATCTGGGTGTCGAACTCGGTTATGACTACCTTGGCAAGCTCAAGTACAGCGGCACCCGCAATGGCGCGGCCTTCAATGACTCCGTGCAAGCCCAGTTGGCTCAGCTCACGCTGAAACTGGGCTTCCCGGTTGCGGACAATCTGGACCTTTACGGCCGTGTCGGGGGCGGCTATGGCTGGACCGACAGCGATCAGCTGGAAAACGACAGCCGCTTCACCTTCGTCGGCGCGCTCGGTGCGGAGTATGCCCTGAGCCTGGATTGGGCAGCCCGCCTCGAATACCAGTACAGCACCCCGTATGGCAGCCGTGACGATACCGGCCTGCGCATGGACAACGGCCTGCTCTCCCTGGCCGCCGTCTATCGCTTCGGTCAGGTTGCACCGGCTCTGCCGGTCGCAGCTCCCGCCCCCGCGCCCGAGCCCGTGATGGTCGACAAGCAGTTCACCCTGAGCTCGGACGTGCTGTTTGACTTCAACAAGGCCACCCTCAAGCCCCAGGCCGGGCAGGCCCTGGATACCCTCTACAGCCAGATTGAAGAGGCCAGGCCCAAAGACGGGTCAGCCACCGTCATCGGCTATACCGACCGCATCGGCTCCGAGGCCTACAACCAGAAGTTGTCCGAGCAGCGTGCCCGGACCGTGGCCGATTACCTGATTGGCAAGGGCCTGCCTGCCGGCAAGGTCAATGTGGAAGGGCGTGGCAAGCAGTCTCCCGTCACCGGCGACAGCTGCACCAGCAAATCCAAGCGTGAGCTGATCGTCTGCCTGGCCCCGGATCGCCGGGTAGAGGTCAAGGTACAGGGCGTCTCGGAAGTACAGCAATAACAACGACCCTAAACAAAACGGGAGGCCATGGCCTCCCGTCTTTTTTTATGCTTCCTCAGATGCGCGTGCGCACATCCGCCGCAATCTGATCGAGCAACAGTTGCCAGCCCTGTCCCAGCTCGTTCACCAGGGCGCCATACCCATCGGCAGGCAGCACCCGCTCCTGCTGGAAGGGAACATCTCTCAACACGACCCCCTCCTCCGTCAGCAGGCGCCAGCGACCGCTGAGCAGGGCGCGGCCGTCGTGCCGCCCCTGGAAACGCTCGACCGAGATGCTCAGCACAGGCCCCTTGCGAGCCCCGTCCTGACGCACCACCCAGCCAGGCAAGCGGCTGGAGAGGCCATTGAGGGTCAACTGGTTCAACTGGGCATCGAGGGAACCTGCCCAGCGATGGTACTCGGCAAAGTGCAGCTCCTTGCCCTCCAGCTGATAGACCAGACTCATCCGGTCAAGCTGACCGGACAGGGCGACGGGGCGCAGCACCAACTGGTGCTGCGGCTGCGCCGTGGTGACACTCGACGGCGCCGTGTCGGCATCCAGCGAATAGTAATGCAGCGTCGTCGGTGCACTGCCACATCCCGCCAGCAGGCCCAGCAAGGCCAGCGTCAACATCCGTTTTTTCATCATTTTCCTCGCTTGGGCTCGGGATCCCGCGGACGAGCGCGGTCAAAGATCAGCGAACTCGGCTGCTCGTTCAGTGAATGGACCAGAGGTTGCAACTCGCTCATCAGCTGGTTGAGGGATTGCACCGACTGGCGCAGCTCCTGATTGGTCTGGGAACCGGCATCATAGGTCTGCAACGTCTCCTGCAATTGCTTGAGGCTCTGGTTGAGGGAGGCCGGCAACTGCTGGGTCGACTGCTGACCGGTAAACTGCTCCAGATTCGCACTCACGGCACTGACATGCTTGAGCGTCTTGTCCAGCGTCATCAGGGTGCTGTTGACCTGAGTGAGGGTGGTGGCCATGTCCATGTCGACGAACTTGTCGAGGATGAGATTCACCTTGCGTTCGATCTGATCCAGCCCGGCCTGGGCAGTCGGGAAGACCTGATAGCCCGCCATCTTGAGCGGCTGATAGACAGGCGCATCCGGATAGAAGTTCAGATCGATCACCTTGCCCCCCGTCAGCAGGCTGGCGGTCTTGAGGCTGGCCCTCAGCCCTTCCTTGAACTGCTTGTTGAACAGTGCCCGCCACTGCTCCTTCTCCGCATTGGCATAACGGTGGGAGAGACGCTGCACCTCGATGCGCGCCAGCACCGGGATCTGCCGGCTCTTGAACAGCTGGACGCCCTTGTCGTCGATGAGATAGGGAGCCGAGATGACGGTACCGACCCGGATGCCGCGATACTGTACCGCCGCGCCGGGATGCAGCCCGCCCACATCATTGTCGAACAGGAAGACATAGTCGATGAACTGATCCAGGCTACCGGCCAGCACGCTCTCCTCGTCCTTGAACAGCACGAACTCGTCGTTCTGTTTCACCGGCTCCCCCGGCAACCAGCCGGGAGGCAGCCCCATGGTGATGCCGCCGTTGATCAGGCTCTCCAGCGAGTCCATCTTCACCTTCATCCCCTCGCTGCTCATGGAGACCTCGAAGCCGGGCGTCAGCCAGAACCGGGAGTTGCTGCTCACCAGGACGTCATAAGGCGCGTTGATGAAGAGCTGGTACTGCATCTCGCTCTTCTCGGGCAGGAACTTGGCCTCTTCGACCTGGCCGATGGTGAATCCCTGATAGCTGATGGGGGAGCCCGCACCCAGCGCGTTGGCATCCCTGCTGGACAGGGAGAGCCGCAATCCCTTGGCATCCAGGGATGCCAGGGGCGGCCTGTCCAGCATGGCGTATTCGCTTCGCGCCCTGCCCTTCTTGCCGGGAGAAAGCTCGATATAGGCACCGGAGAGCAAGGTGCCAAGACCGGAAACGCCCTCACGCCCGACCCTGGGCTTGACCACCCAGAACTGGCTGTCTTTCTTGAGCATGCCGGCGGCGGCATTGGTCAGGCGAGCCTTGAGCACGGCATGGCTGTAGTCCTCGCTGAGCTCCACCGTCTCGATACGACCCACCTCCACTTCACGAGAACGGATCACCGTCTTGCCCGCCACTATGCCCTCGGCGGTCGCCACCGTCAGGGTGAAGCTCGGCCCTTGTGAATACCAGTGCTGGAACAGCATCCAGGCGCCGATGAAGAGCGCCAGCAAAGGCACCATCCAGATAGCGGCAGCCGAACTCATGAAATCAGAGCCCGGTTTCCACCTTGTCTTACGCTCACTCACGTTCGCGTTCTCCTTGTTGTAAATCCCAGATCAGGCGGGAATCGAAACTCATGGCAGCCACCATGGTGACCAGTACGACCCCGGCAAAGGCGACGGCCGCAGGGCCAGGGTAGATGGTCATCAGATTGTCGAGCCGGATGAGACCGGCCAGGATGGCCACCACGAAGACGTCGATCATCGACCAGCGCCCCACAAATTCGGTCATGCGATAGAGTTTGAGCTTGCCGAGGGGAGATGCCCCCTGGCCGCGCTGCACCACGTAGCAGAGCCACAGCAGCGCCAGGATCTTCACCAGCGGCACCACCACGCTCGCGAAGAAGATGACGGCGGCAATGGGGTAGGAGCCCATGGCCCACAGCAGCAGCACCCCGCCCATGATGGTCGAGGGGCTGTCATCCCCCAGGAACACGGTGTCCATGATGGGATACAGGTTGGCTGGGACATAGAGGATCACCGAAGTGATCAGCAGGGCCCAGGTGCGGTTCAGACCACCCGGCTTGCGGCTGTGCAGGTGATCCCCGCAGCGAACGCAACTATGGGCATCCTGCTCGTTCAGGGCGCCGCAGATGTGACAGCCCACCAGACCGCACGACAGGGCGCTCTCCTCGGGATCCAGCTCCCTCGCCGCCGTCGGGCCGAACAGCCGCTGCCACAGCCACATCCGATCCAGGGAGGAGATCATCTTGATGAGCAGCAGGGTGTAGCCAACGAACGCCCAGAACGACAGCCCCATCTTGATGTCGGCCATCCCCATCAGCTTGACCAGAGAGATGAGCACCCCGATGAGGAAGACGTCCACCATCAGCCAGGGCTTGATCCGGCACAGCAGGCGGCCAAGGGAGCGCAGGGCCTTGCTGTGCAGATCCTTGTCCAGGCGCCACAGCACCAGCATGATGGAGCCGATATAGACCAGCGGCAACCCGATCAGGGTAATGCTCAGCACGGCCCCGAGGAACAGGTAGCCTTGATCCACCAGGGTGGTGATGCACTGCAGGAAGGTCATCTCCTGCCCCACCCCCTTGGCCGAGAACGACATGAAGGTAAAGGCGTTGGAGAGCACGAACATGATGATGGCCGCAAAGCCATAGGCGATGGGCCTGCGCTCCTGCTCCGGCAGATGACGAGTCAGGGTATGGCCGCAGCGCGGACAACTGCTCGTCTCCCCCACGGCCAGCTCGGTGGCCGGCACCAGCAGGTCACACTCTTCGCAGGCGGTCGCGTCATGGGTATAGGTGGGTGGATGTTGGTGTGAAACCGGATGCAAGATAAGACCCCAGCATGAGGCCCGCCACGGGGCCAGAGCCGCCAATTATTGCAGCAGCGGCCCCTGCCGACCAGCCCTGTCGTTGTCCATCCTGCCCGGGTGTGAGAATGACTTTGACAAGGCAGTGCCCATTTAGCACAATCAAACGCCACTTTTTTTCCGCGGGACAATAATTTATGACAACTGAATCCCCAAGCTACTCCACTATCGAGCAGGCCTTCTCCCTCGGGAACGGGCAAGATTCTGCCCTCAACTGGTTGCGCAAAAACCGTAGCCAGGTCGCCATCTTCCTGGTGAGCGGCATCAAGCTGGAGGGGACCATCAGCGGTTTTGACCAGTACAGCGTGCTGTTGACCGATGCCCATGGCAATCAGCAACTGGTCTACAAGGCCAAGATTTCCACCATTGCCATGCACTCCGGCCGTCCTGCCGTCAGCATCCAGCGGGCCCGCAAGCCACGGGTTTCCATGGCGCCGCGCCCCCATGGCGCCCCCAGCCGTTATGACGACAACCAGGGTGGTGGCAGCGAGCAGTAAATCTCGCCCCCGCCCATCCTGACGGTGTCGCTGCGTCAGCCAGTGACATCTGCTCCCCACTCTCATGTTTCGCCTGTCCCGTATGAGAGTGGGGCTTCTCTCCCGAGCCGGTTGTTGACCCGCTCGTCTTCGTCACTCAGTAGGTCAACCCGACCGATTTTCCCTCTCTGACCATGCAGACCTGCATGCCGGCCGCTTCACCGGCCTGTGCGCCTATGCCCGTGTCCTCGAACACCAGACATTGACCGGGCTCGACCCCCAGGCGTCGCGCCACCAGCAGGAAGGTGTCTGGATGGGGTTTGTGCAGCTCCACGTCGTCGGCGGTAACCACCACGGGGAAATACCGATCCAGCCCTGTGTTGCGCAGCACCGCTTCGGCATTGATACGGGGGGAGCCTGTCCCTATGCCCATGGGGATCCGGCCGTGATAGCGTTCCACCAGATCCAGCATGGCCGGGAAGGGGGTGGCCTTGTGCAGGTTGGCGACATAGTGTTCGGTCTTGCAGCGTGTCACCACCAGGGGATCCAGCGCGATCTGCTGCACTTCGGCCACCAGCAGGGCTATCTTGCGGCTGGGCATGCCTCCCAGCTCATAAAACCAGTCGGCGTCGAACCGAAAGCCAAACTCGCGGGCGGTGTGCTCCCAGGCGGCCAGGTGCAAGGGCATGGAGTCCACCAGAGTGCCGTCGAGGTCGAAAACCAGGCCTTGAAATCCGGATAGGGTCATGGTGCAGGATCTGTCTGTGAAAAATGGGCCCCCATTCTAGCCAGAGCGCGGGCGCATCGCCATGCGCCAGATGGCGAGAAATGCTTGCCACCTCATTTATACAGGGCGGCGTGGATCTGATGCCGGGCAGGCAGCCCCCACGCAGGTGTCAGCGATAGGCCAGGGTACAGGCCCGCCCTTGGGATTTGGCGTGATAGAGTGCCTGGTCCGCCTGCTCGGTCAGGGTTTGCCACTCCTTGTCCGATGACGGGACCAGATAGCTGAACCCGATGCTGACGGTGAGTGTCGCCGCCACCCGGGAGGCCGGATGGGGAATTTGCAAGGCGTCAAGGCCGTGGTGGATCTGCTCCGCCAGCCGCTCCGCCTCTCCCGGCTGCGGTGAACACAGCAGGATGACAAACTCCTCCCCCCCATAGCGGGCCACCAGGTTAGTACGCCGCCGCTCGGTGTCCTGCAGCAGTGCCGCCACCCGCTGCAGGCACTGATCCCCCTTGCCGTGGCCGAAGTGATCGTTGTAGGACTTGAACTCGTCCACATCGATCATCAGCACCGCCAGCACGCCCTGATGGCGGCGAGCCCGCTCCCACTCCCGTTCCATGGTGATGTCCCATTGGCGGCGGTTGGCGATGCCAGTCAGGGGATCTTCCAGAGACAGCAGAGAGAGGCGCCGGTTGGCCTCCTCCAGCGCCCGGTTGGTATCGGCCAGTTGCCGGGTCCGCTCCTGCACCCTCAGCTCCAGCTCCCGATTGAAGCGCTCAAGCTTCTCCTGGGTGCGCTGGCGGATCAGCAACTGGGAGAGCACGGCGGCATACTGCTTGAAGATCTCGCTCTGATACGCCTTGAGGGGGCGCCGCCAGAGCAGGTTGTCGGCGGCGATCCAGCCGATGGGGGTACTCCCGTCCCAGAGCGACACCATGGCGTTCCAGCCGCGACCCACCTCCTGCTTCTCGTAATAGAGAGGCGTGTCCTCCAGCACCAGGACATAGTCTTTACGACGCAGCGCCTCCTGCACTGTGGGGTGATCCGGAATGGGGCTGATGAAATGGCGCTCGTCGATGAGCTCACCCGCCTCGTTGGTACCCCAGGTACCGTGCATGGTCTTGAATTCACTGTCAGTCAGGAAGATGGCGATGCGATCGAACTGCAACTCCTGGCGGGCCAGTGCCACCGCGTCGTGCAGCAAACGATCCTCGCTCTCGCAGCGGGAGAGCTTGACCCCCACCTGATGCAGCGCCTGCAGCATGCTGAGGAAAGAGTCCTGCAGGGCCTGGCTGCGCACGAGGTCTGCCTGGGTGTGGAGCCGCTGATCCCGCTCCAGATCCACCTGTCCCGCGAGTCGCCGACTCTCGAGCTCGGCGGCGAGATAATGCATGAGCAGCTGGATGCTCTGTTGCTGGCGTCTTGGCAGGCGATCGAGACGACGGCGGGTTTCCAGATAGACCACGGCCTCCAGCCCCTTGTGACGCTTGAGGGGGAAGCTCGCGCGCAGGCGCGGGATCTCGGGTTCGACGCTCTCCCGCTCCCAGATGGCACGGGTCGGCGCGATGGGCTCCACCAGCAACTGGCCGAGCGCAAGGGAACGTTCGATGAAGAGGATGGGCAATTCGAGGGAAGAGAGGATGTCGGCGCTCAGGCAGAGCAGACCCTGTTCCGGGCGATAGTGATAGAGCTGGGGCGTCGGAGCACGCAGCCACAGATAGATCTGTTCAGCCTCTGTTTTTTCCCTGACCGCAGACAAGGTCACTTCACAGAGATGTTCAAAACTGGTGAAGTGCTCTGGATCCCATTCTTCCATGCCAAATCATCCTTGGTTGTATCCAAGCGAGTATATCGGCAAAGCCCGGCCATTAATTGACCGGGCAATCAAAAGCGAGATCCAGAGCCCAGTTTTTACAACAGATTCAATGCCTGCATGGCACTGCGGATGCGCTCGCGGGTGGCCTCGGAGAGCGGCATCACCGGCAGACGGCACTCTTCGCTGCACAGACCCAGCAGGGAGACCGCATACTTGGCCCCTGCGGGGCTCGGCTCGGCGAACATGGCCTGGTGCAGCGGAATGAGCTTGTCCTGCAATTCGCGGGCAGCTTGCCACTCACCGGCCAGCGCCAGGTTCTGTACCTCGGCCACCAGCTTGGGGGCCACGTTGGCCGTCACCGAGATGCAACCCTGGCCACCACCGATGTTGTAGGCCACGGCGGTGGCGTCTTCACCGGAGAGCCAGGCAAACGGCTTCTTGATGAGCTGGCGTTCAACCCAGGGGCGGGCCAGATCACCGGTGGCATCCTTCACGCCGGCAATGCGCGGCAACTCGGCCAGACGGGCCAGGGTCGCCGGCTGCACGTCAACGATGGCGCGGGGCGGAATGTTGTAGACGATGATGGGTTTGGTGGTGGCGTCGTGCACCGCCTTGAAGTGGTGGTAGAGCCCTTCCTGATTGGGGCGGTTGTAGTAACCGGCCACATGCAGGGTGGCATCCGCCCCCATCTGCTCGGCATAGCGGGTGTATTCAATGGCTTCAACCGGGTTGTTGGAGCCTGCACCTGCGATCACGGGAATGCGCCCGGCCACCAGCTTGACCACCAGCTCCACCACGCGGCAATGCTCATCGTGGGTCAGGGTCGGGCTCTCCCCGGTCGTGCCGACCGGCACTATGCCATGGGTTCCCTGCTCTATGTGCCACTCCACCAGGCGAGCCAGTGCGGCCTCGTCCAGCTGGCCCTGTCGAAATGGGGTGATCAGGGCAACTATCGAACCTTGAAACATGGGATTTCCTTCTCCTAAACAGATGGATTGGTCAATAAAAAGCCCCGGTACGGGAGTCGCTACCGGGGCTTGAATCGTCTCAGGGATGAGAGGTTACGCGCGCACGCCAGCAGGCCCGATTGTCAGGCTGTGTTTATGCTTTCGTTTCGATACGCATGACCGCATTGCATCATCTCTGGGTAAATAAGGCGTCTGGGCATATTTCGGGAACACGGCATAAATGTCAAGGCGAAAGCGGCCATGTATAATGGCCGCCCAAAAATGCGTGGAGAGACCCAATGAGCCGTCCTGTCAGTGCCGTCAGTCAGATGCTGGAACGTAACCAAGCCCTTTTTGTCGGCAAGCGGCTGTTGGTGTGCGGTGCCCTGGAGGATGATTATCCTCGTCAACTGGCCGAGCTGGCACAAAGCCTGACCGTCTTCACCACGGATTACTGCTATTACCGCACCCAGCAGGCCGTTCTGGGAGACGCCATCCTGTTCGATCACCAGCTGGGTGGCGCCCCCCGATTCGATGCCCTGCTGCTGCTGATGCCCAAGGCCAAGGCCGAGGCGCAATACCTGCTGGCCATGATGACGCCGCTGCTCGAAAGCGGGGCCGACCTGTTCCTCGCCGGCGAGAACCGGGGCGGCATCAACGGGGCAGACAAGCTGCTGGCACCTTATGGCGAGAAACCGATCAAGCGCGACTCTGCGCGCCGCTGCTCTCTCTACCACGGCACGCTCGACAAACCGGTCGTCCCCTTCGAGCTGGACGCCTGGTTCAGTCGCTATGAGTGCCAGGCGGGCGACACCACCCTGACCGTCATGGCCCTGCCCGGGGTCTTCAGTGCTGACGGCCTGGATCTCGGCACCCAGATGCTGCTGGCGAGCCTCCCCCACGTGACGGGCAAGCTGCTCGACTTTGGCTGCGGCGCCGGCGTCATCGGTTCCGTGCTGGCCAAGCGCAACCCGGCCCTGGCCGTCACCATGGTGGATATCAATGCCCTAGCACTGGAGTCCAGCCGCCGAACCCTGGCGGTCAACGGTCTGAGCGGACGTGTTCATGCCTCCGATGTCTATTCCGACATTGCCGAAACATTCCAACAGATTGTCTCGAATCCCCCCTTCCATGCCGGGCTCAAGACCTTCTACGCCGCCACCGAAACCTTCCTGGCAAAGGCACCTGAGTACCTGACCGCAAATGGCGCCCTGACCATAGTCGCCAATGTCTTCCTGCGATACCAGCCTATACTGGATGCGCACTTCAAACAGACCGAGGTGATCGCGGGTGATGCCAAATTCAAGGTGTATCTGAGCAAAGCTTAAAGAAGTGCAACGGTTGTAATAAAACAAGTAGAGAGTGCCAGACGGGATCTGTTAAGGTACCAAGAAAACGTTTACCACCCCTTTAGGGGTGTTTTTTTCGCAGCGACATGAAAACCTTTTCAACATCATGATCTCAGGGAGAGAACGACGATGGCAGGCATACTCACCATGATACTGGCAGGCGGTGAAGGTACCCGACTGCAACCGCTGACCACCACCCGCAGCAAACCCTCCGTACCCTTTGGCGGCAGTTACCGGTTGATCGACTTCGTGCTCAACAACTTCGTCAACGCCGACTTCCTGCGCATCTATGTACTCACCCAGTTCAAGTCCCAGTCCCTTTATCTGCACATGAAGAAGGGCTGGAACATCGTCGGCATCACGGATCGCTTCATCGACCCCATTCCGGCCCAGATGCGAATGGGCAAACGCTGGTATGACGGCACCGCAGACGCCATTTACCAGAACCTGCGCTTCATCGAGATCTCCGACCCCGAGCACGTCTGCATCTTCGGCTCCGATCACATCTACAAGATGGACGTGAGCCAGATGGTGAGCTTCCACAAGCAGAAAGCGGCCGCCCTGACCGTCGCGGCACTGCGCATGCCCATCGAGGAAGCAAGCGCCTTCGGGGTGATCGAGGTGGATCAGGAAGGGCGCATGATTGGCTTTGAAGAAAAGCCCCGTCACCCGAAACACATCCCCGGCGACCCCACCCAGGCCCTGGTCTCCATGGGCAACTACATCTTCGAGACCGAGGCCCTCTATCGGGAGCTCAAGCGGGATGCCGCCGAGGAGAACTCCAGTCACGATTTCGGCAAGGACATCATTCCTAGCCTGTTCCCCCGTGCCCCCGTCTATGTCTACGACTACAGCACCAACGTGATCCCGGGCGAGAAGCCCAACGTCTACTGGCGCGATGTGGGAACGCTCGACTCTTACTGGCAGGCGCACATGGACCTGGTGGCCGACGATGCCCCCTTCTCTCTCTACAATCGCAAGTGGCCGCTGCACACCCATTACCCGCCCCTGCCACCCGCCACCTTCATCGATACCGACGACTGCAAGGTCAAGATCGCCAACTCCCTGATCTCCGGTGGCTGCTTCATTCAGGGCAGCCAGATCCAGCGATCCATACTGGGATTTCGCTGCAACATAGGCCCCTGCAGCCACATCAGTGAATCCGTGCTGCTGGGGGATGTGAAAATCGGCGAAGGTTGCTCCATTCGCCGCGCCATCATCGACAAAAACGTTGAAATTGCACCCGGCACCGTGATCGGTGAGAATCTGGACCATGACAGAGAGCGGTTTACCGTATCCGAAGGCGGTATCGTCGTGGTACCTAAGGGAGCAAGAGTTGGCTATTAACCCACTGAAAATCCTGTTTGTAGCCTCGGAGGTTGAGGGGCTGGTGAAGACCGGGGGCCTGGCAGATGTGGCCAAGGCCCTGCCGCAGCATCTCGCCCGTCAGGGGCACGATGTGCGCATCATTATGCCCTTCTACAAGACCATCAAGCGCCGGGACGAGGCCACCCTCCTCGCCTCGCGCTGGCTCCCCACCTCCCAGGATCGCAGTGATATCAGCTATCGCATCCATCAGCTGGAACTGGACGGGATCTGCGTCTATCTGCTCGATTGCCCGCACTATTTCGACCGCCCCCAGCTCTATGCCGAAAACAACCAGGCCTATCCCGACAACGGTGAACGCTTTGCCTTTCTGGCCGCGGCGGCCCTGCATGCGTGCGAACAGCTGGGTTTCGCTCCCGACATCGCCCACTGCAACGACTGGCACACCGGTCTGCTGCCGCTGCTGCTGAAAACCCGTCATGCCCACAACCCCTTCTTCCAGCGCACCCGGTCGGTCATCAGCATTCACAACGCGGCCTTTCAGGGCGTGTTCGATCGCCAGCAGTTCTGGGCCGTGCCGGAAATCCACGACTACGAGCAGCGCATCAACTACGACTATGGTCACATCAATCTGCTCAAGTGCGGTGTGCTCTACGCAGACAAGATCAATGCGGTCAGCCCCAACTACGCCAGCGAGCTGCTGACACACCTGGGCGCTCACGGCATGGCCAGCGTATTCCAGCAGCGGGCAGCTGACCTGCGTGGCATCCTCAACGGCTGTGACTATCAGGACTGGGATCCCGCCTTCGATCCTCTGTTGCCCGCCACCTATGATGCCGACAACCTGGATGGCAAACACACCTGCAAGCGCATCCTGCAGCAGGAGACGGGGCTCCCCGTTGGCAACCTCCCCATCTATGGCATGGTGTGTCGACTGACCGAGCAGAAAGGAGTACACCTGCTCATCCCTGCGCTGGACAAGTTCTTGCAGCATCAGGTCCAGGTGGTAATTGTGGGCTCCGGTGATCCCTCTCTCGCCGCCCAGTTGCAAAGCATTGCCCAGCAGCATCCCGACAAGTTTGCCTTCATCAATGCCTATGACGACCGTCTGGCCCACCTGGTGGAGGCCGGCGCCGACTTCTTCCTGATGCCTTCTCTGTTCGAGCCATGCGGGCTCAACCAGATGTACAGTCTGGCCTATGGCACCCTGCCCCTGGTGAGGGCTGTCGGCGGATTGAAAGATACCGTCGTGGACTGGGATGCCGACCCGACGCACGCGACCGGTTTCTGCTTCAACGATCCCACTGCAAGCACCTTGCTCGATGCCATGCGCCGCAGCCTGCTCCATTATCTGCAGGAGCCGGCACGTTTTGCCCGTGTGCAGCACCACGCCATGAACACCCGCTTCGACTGGGCAGACTCCGTCATCCTGTACGAACAGATGTATCAGGATGCGCTGGCCACCGTCTGACGCCGATTGCTGAAGTTTTGTGCCCTTGGCACGCCTTTATCCGTCAACAGCGAAAAAAGTCCCCTTTGGCTGTTGACGCCCCCCCAAAACTCTATAGAATCCCCCACCGCAGTGATGCGAAGGTGGCGGAATTGGTAGACGCGCTAGCTTCAGGTGTTAGTGTCCCACGGATGTGAGGGTTCGAGTCCCTCT
>NZ_JAPDBP010000003.1:250933-282324 GCF_027705305.1 Aeromonas sp. QDB17 | reverse complement strand
TTCTTCATCCATCGTGATGCTCATGTCTGTGATCTCCACTCATTATGACCTGAGCAGGATTTCAGTGGGTCATTACACGGCTCTACACCAGCAAGCTGCCGGTGACCTCGGTCCATGTGCTCAACGAAACGGTGCTGCCGTTCTTCGAAACCCATGAGGCACGGGTCTATACCATCCTGTCGGACAATGGGCGCGAGTTCTGCGGGCGCCCGGACCATCATCCCTACGAGCTGTTCCTGCAACTGGAGGGGATTGAGCACCGGACCACCAAGGTACGCAGGCCACAGAGCAACGGCTTTATCGAACGGCTGCATCGAACCTTGTTGGATGAACACTTCCGTATCAAAGGGAGGACAACTTGGTATGAGTCGGTGGAGCAGATGCAGACAGACCTGGATAGCTATCTGGATCACTACAACAACCAGCGACCACATCAGGGCAGGATGATGGAGGGTCAGACCCCCTACAGCATGTTCAAAAAGGGTCTGAAATTGATACCGAAGGAAGTGCGCTCTAAAGTAGCGTAAACAAGACACCGGTTTGAGGCCGGTGTCAGGTGATAACTAGATCTGTACACCCCGCCGCAGGTGTAACACGTTGCTTTAACGATAAAAAGACACCGGCTTAGGCCGGTGTCTTTTTATATTTTTGTTGACCTACAACCCAATTGCCTATTATGAATAGCTTCACTTACCTATGATTATTTCCATCCTTATCTATTTTTTATCACAGAATTATTAGCTAACTCTGGAGCAAGTGATTCATAAAAATCAACTGGTCCTTTAGTTATTACCTTTGAAATAACTGCTATTCTTTCAGGCTTGATATTAGGCCCATATGCGATGATCTCACGAGTAACCTCTATATACTCTTCGAGATATCCCCCTGCTTTAGAAAGCCCTAACACTTTAAGTGTCATCCTTGCACGACGAAGTGCTTGGTTATTATTTACAATTGCTTTCCTTGCCGCATCCATATCAATTCCACCGTCTAGATTTCTGACATGGTTACTTACCGCGGTAGCATAGGTTCCGATCAAATGCTCAAACTCAGTTATATCTCTTGCTGCTTCAATAATTAGCTCTTGACGCCGCCTCATCGCATCTTTTCGGTCTTCATTAGAATGATTGAGCTTAGTGATGAAGTAGGTAGATAGAGCACCAATTACTCCACCAAGAACAGTTCCCATGATAGGGAATCCGACTTTAACTATATCAGTGTAAAGTTGAATTTCTTCCTGCGTCATTTTGCCCTCATGCCTATAAATTATATGATTAGCAAGAATACTATTATTTAACGCTACAGAAGTGAATCTTATTTCCCATAGTCGTTAATTTTTATACACCAATAACATCCAATAAAAAGCGCCTCCCGAGGGAGGCGCTTTTCAGTTCAGTACCAAGCAATCAGCGATTACAGGGACTCTGCGGTCGCAACCACATTTTCCACGGTAAAGCCGAACTCCTTGAACAGCAGCTCGGCCGGGGCGGACTCACCGAAGGTGCGCATGCCGATGATCTTGCCGCCAAAGCCCACGTACTTGTACCAGTAGTCGGCGATGCCCGCTTCGATGGCCACACGCTTGGTGACGGCGGCCGGCAGGACGGACTCCTTGTACTCGGCGGACTGGGCATCGAACACGTCGGTAGACGGGATGGAGACCACGCGCACGGCACGGCCCTTGGCAGTCAGCTGCTCATAGGCGGCAACGGCCAGTTCCACTTCGGAACCGGTGGCGATCAGGATCAGTTCCGGGGTACCGGCGCAATCCTTCAGCACGTAACCACCCTTGGCGGCATCGGCCAGTTGCTGGGCGGTGCGGTCCATCTGGGCCAGGTTCTGACGGGAGAAGATCAGGGAGGTCGGGCCGTCGGTACGCTCGATGGCGTGTTTCCAGGCGATGGCGGACTCTACCTGGTCACACGGGCGCCAGGTGCTCATGTTCGGGGTCAGACGCAGGGAGGCGATCTGCTCGACCGGCTGGTGAGTCGGGCCATCTTCACCCAGACCGATGGAGTCGTGGGTGTAGACGAAGATGGCGCGTTGCTTCATCAGGGCGGCCATGCGCAGGGCGTTGCGGGCGTACTCCATGAACATCAGGAAGGTGGCGCCGTAGGGGATGAAACCACCGTGCAGGGCGATGCCGTTCATGATGGCGGACATGCCGAACTCGCGCACACCGTAGTGGATGTAGTTGCCTGCTGCGCTCTCGGGAGTCAGGGACTTGGAGCCAGACCACATGGTCAGGTTGGACGGCGCGAGATCCGCGGAGCCGCCCATGAATTCCGGCAGCAGCTTGCCGAAGGCTTCCAGAGAGTTCTGGGACGCTTTACGGGTCGCGATCTTGGCCGGGTTGGCCTGCAGGGTTTCGATGATCTTGGCGGATTCAGCAGCCCAGTTGGCCGGCAGCTCGCCAGTGGTACGGCGCTTGAACTCGGCAGCCAAGGTCGGGTGAGCGGCTTCATAGGCGGCGAACTTGGCAGCCCAGTCGGATTCGAGCTTGGCGCCCTTTTCCTGACCGTTCCACTCGGCGGCGATGTCGGACGGGATGACGAACGGCGCGTGGTCCCACTTCAGGAAGGCACGGGCGGCGGCGATCTCGTCGTTGCCCAGCGGTGCGCCGTGGCAGTCGTGGGAGCCGGACTTGTTCGGGGAACCGTAACCGATGATGGTGCGGCAGCAGATCAGGGTCGGCTTGCCGGTCTCGGCCTTGGCGGCTTCGATGGCGGCGTTGATGGCTTCCGGATTGTGACCGTCAACGGCCGGGATGACGTGCCAGCCGTAGGCTTCGAAGCGCTTGGGAGTGTCGTCGGTGAACCAGCCTTCTACGTGACCGTCGATGGATATGCCGTTGTCATCCCAGAACGCGATCAGCTTGCCCAGGCCCAGGGTGCCGGCCAGGGAGCAGGCTTCGTGGGAGATACCTTCCATCAGGCAGCCGTCGCCCATGAAGGCGTAGGTGTAGTGGTCAACGATGTCGTGACCCGGCTGGTTGAACTGCTCGGCCATGGCCTTCTCGGCGATCGCCATGCCCACGGCGTTGGTGATGCCCTGACCCAGCGGACCGGTGGTGGTTTCAACGCCCGGCGCATAACCGTACTCCGGGTGACCCGGGGTGCGAGAGTGCAGTTGGCGGAAGTTTTTCAGATCGTCGATGGAGAGGTCATAACCGGAGAGGTGCAGCAGGGAGTACAGCAGCATGGAGCCGTGGCCGTTGGAGAGGATGAAACGGTCGCGGTCGGCCCACTTGGGGTTGTTCGGGTTGTGTTTGAGGTGGCTGCGCCACAGCACTTCAGCGATATCCGCCATTCCCATGGGGGCGCCCGGGTGACCGGAGTTGGCTTTTTGAACGGCATCCATACTCAATGCACGAATGGCATTGGCAAGCTCTTTACGAGAAGGCATCTGTATCTCCTGCGATTGCTTCATTTGATGGCCAAGATTAAGGCGCGTTATTGTCCCAGCAGGGGGCGCGGCGTGCAAATATTATCTGGGCGAATAAAGTGGCTTTGGGAGCACAATCGCTTTTCTGGGCGGGGAAAACGATTCAATCCGCCCCCTGCCTTACCTCCATGGAGGTGGATCCCTTCCCCATCCCGCCCCGGGCGGCTCCACCCCCAAATAGTGCTGGCAATCACCGGATGACCTATTTAAAATAGACGTCCAGATGTAGATACCTCTACAGTCATCCCGTCATTATCCGGTTATGGCCAAGGCGATAACCCTTACGAATCGAGAACCAAACATGGCAAAGCTGTTTACTTCCGAGTCGGTCTCCGAAGGCCATCCCGATAAAATCGCCGACCAGATCTCCGATGCGGTGCTGGACGCCATCCTGCAGCAGGACACCAAGGCGCGCGTCGCCTGCGAAACCCTGGTCAAGACCGGCATGGTGATGGTAGCCGGCGAAGTGACCACCTCTGCCTGGGTCGACATCGAACAGATCGTGCGCGACACCGTGCGCGAGATTGGTTACACCCACTCCGACATGGGCTTCGACGCCGACTCCTGCGCCGTGCTGAACGCCATCGGCAAACAGTCTCCGGACATCAACCAGGGCGTCGACCGTACCGACCCGCTGGAGCAAGGTGCCGGTGACCAGGGCCTGATGTTCGGCTACGCCACCAACGAAACCGACGTGCTGATGCCCGCGCCCATCACCTACTCCCACCTGCTGGTGAAGCGTCAGGCAGAAGTGCGCAAGAACGGCACCCTGCCGTGGCTGCGTCCGGACGCCAAGAGCCAGCTGACCTTCGCCTACGACGACGCAGGCAAGATCCTGGGTGTCGATGCCGTGGTGCTCTCCACCCAGCATTGCGACTCCATCAGCCACAGCGATCTGGTGGAAGCGGTGCGCGAAGAGATCATCAAGCCGGTGCTGCCCGCCGAGTGGATCAACAAGGACACCAAGTACTTCATCAACCCGACCGGTCGTTTCGTCATCGGCGGCCCCATGGGTGACTGCGGTCTGACCGGTCGCAAGATCATCGTTGACACCTACGGCGGCATGGCCCGTCACGGTGGTGGCGCCTTCTCCGGCAAGGATCCGTCCAAGGTGGACCGCTCTGCCGCCTACGCCGCCCGCTACGTGGCCAAGAACATCGTGGCCGCAGGTCTCGCGGATCGCTGTGAAGTGCAGGTCTCCTACGCCATCGGCGTGGCCGAGCCCACCTCCATCAGCGTCGAAACCTTCGGCACCGGCAAGGTGGCCGAAGCCCTGCTGGTCAAGCTGGTGCGCGAGTTCTTCGAGCTGCGCCCCTATGGCCTCATCGAGATGCTGGATCTGAAGCGCCCGATCTACCAGGCAACCGCCGCTTACGGCCACTTCGGCCGCGACGAGTTCCCCTGGGAGAAGACCGACAAGGCCGAGCTGCTGCGCGCTGCCGCTGGCCTGTAAGGCTCGAGGTTGTGATAAAAGGGGGGCCTGGCTCCCCTTTTGCTTTTGTGTCCGTCCCGAGGATCCCATGCCTGCCACTGCCACCCGGCTTGACCCCGCCCTCATCGAGACGCTGCTCGCGCGTGTCGAGTCCTGCTTTGTGCAGGCTGAAACGCGCCTTGGCCGCACCTTCCCGCGCCCGCAAGTCCACTGCAACATGCGGGGCCGGGCGGCAGGATCGGCGCGGCTGCAAACCTGGGAGCTGCGTTTCAATCCGGCGCTCTATCAGGCCAATCAGCAGGCATTTCTCAGGGAAGTAGTGCCCCACGAGGTGGCGCACCTGCTGGTCTATGCGCTCTGGGGAGAGGGGCGTGACAAGAGCCGGGTACTGCCCCACGGCCGCCAGTGGCAGTCGGTGATGCGGGATCTGTTCGGCCTCGAACCCAGCACCACCCACAGCTTCGATCTGGGGGTGCTGGCCCAGCGCACCTTCGTGTATGCCTGCGCCTGCCAGCAGCATCCCCTCTCCGTGCGCCGCCACAACAAGGTGATGCGCGGCGAGGCCCGCTATCACTGCCGCCGCTGTCGCCAGCCCCTGGTGTGGCAGCGCGACACGACGGCGGATTGAGTCACCCCGTGTCGCGCTCCTGTGATAGGGTGCGCGCTTACTTCATTCAACTGTCTCATTGCCAAGGATATTCATGTTTCGCCCTCTGCTCTCCCTCTGCCTGGCCCTGCTGGTCAGCGCCCCGGCCCATGCCGACAACATCCAGACCTTTCGCGCCGCCAAGCAGGATCTGAACAAGCTCTACCAGAGCCACCCCGTCACCTTCTACTGCGGCTGCAACATCAAGTTCAGCGGCAAGAAGATGGCCCCCGACTGGGAGAGCTGCGGCTACCTGCCGCGCAAGCAAGCCGAGCGGGCCTCCCGCATCGAATGGGAGCACGTGGTGCCCGCCTGGGAGTTCGGCCACCAGCTCCAGTGCTGGCAGGACGGGGGTCGCAAGAATTGCGGCAAGAGCGACGAGTTCAACAGGATGGAGGGAGACATGCACAACCTCTTCCCCGCCATCGGCGAGGTGAACGGTGATCGGGCGAACTTCCGCTTCAGCGACTGGAACGGCAAACCGAACCAGTACGGCAAGTGCCAGATGCTGGTGGACTTCAAGGAGCGCCAGGTGCAGCCGCCCAAGGGGCCGGTGCGTGGCCAGATCGCCCGCGCCTACCTCTACATGAGCCAGCAGTACGGACTGCGTCTGGCGGCCCAGCAGCGCAAGCTTTACGAAGCCTGGGATAGGCAGTATCCGGCTGATCGCTGGGAGTGCGAGCGCAACCGCCGTATCGGCAAGCTGCAGGGCAATACCAATCCCTTCATTGAAAAGCAGTGCCAATAACCCCATTTGACCAGGGAGGGGGAGCGTCCCCCTCCTCCTGAATCCCTTCACTCTCTGTCTCGCGAGCCTTGCTCGCCGCCGTGCAGTAGGGTATTGAAGGGTTTCCAAGCAAGAGACTGACTATCAGCCATGCGCATTCCACGTATCTATGAACCGGCCAGCCTGCAGGTGGGCCAGACCCTCGCCCTGTCGGAAGACGGTGCCAATCACATCGGCCGCGTGCTGCGCATGCAGCCGGGCCAGCAGCTCGAGCTGTTCAACGGCGACGGCCACCAGTACCCCGCCACCATCACCAGTGTGGGCAAGAAGTCCGTTGAGGTGACCATCGACAGTTGCGAGACCCGCTCGGTGGAGTCCCCGCTCGCCATCCACCTGGGTCAGGTGATCAGCCGCGGCGACAAGATGGACTTCACCATCCAGAAATCCGTGGAGCTCGGCGTCACCTGCATCACTCCCCTCTTCTCCGAGCGCTGCGGCGTCAAGCTGCCGGCCGATCGGCTGGAGAAAAAACGCGAGCAGTGGCAGAAGGTGGTGATCAGCGCCTGCGAGCAGTGCGGCCGCAATACCGTGCCCGAGGTGCGCATGCCGATGGAGCTGGACGCCTGGCTGGCGGAAGAGACCCAGGAGCTCAAGCTCAACCTGCACCCGCGCGCCCCTTACAGCATCAACACCCTGCCCATCCCCGAGCACGGCGTGCGCCTGCTGATCGGCCCGGAAGGGGGCTTGTCCAGCGACGAGATCGCCCGTACCGTGCAGGAAGATTTCAAGGAGATGCTGCTGGGGCCGCGGGTGCTGCGCACCGAAACCGCCGCCCTGACGGCAATTACTGCGCTTCAGTGCCGCTTTGGCGATCTGGCCTGACAGCCGACCCCACCCCGGCCCTCCCCTTCGCAGGGGAGGGAGCAACAGGCCCCTCCCCCTTGTGAAGGAGGAGGCAGGGAGGGGGTCATCACATCCAATCGAGCCATTAGGAAGGAAACTCGGATGACCATTAAACTCGGCATCGTGATGGACCCCATCTCGGCCATCAACATCAAGAAGGACTCCAGCTTCGCCATGCTCGAAGAGGCGCAAAAGCGCGGCTACGAGCTGTTCTATCTGGAGATGAAGGATCTCTACATGGAGGCCGGTCGCGCCTTCGGTACCATGCGCCCGCTCACCGTCAAATATGACTATGCCGACTGGTACACGCTGGGCGAGGTGGTGGATCAGCCGCTCTCCAGCCTGGACGTGATCCTGATGCGCAAGGATCCCCCCTTCGACACCGAGTTCATCTACGCCACCTACATGCTGGAGCGGGCCGAGGATGAGGGTTGCCTCATCGTCAACAAGCCCCAGAGCCTGCGCGACGCCAACGAGAAGCTCTACACCGCCTGGTTTGCCGAGCACACCCCGACCACACTCGTCACTCGCAGAGCAGACAAGCTGCGTGCCTTCCACGCCCAGCACAAGGACGTCATCCTCAAACCGCTCGACGGCATGGGCGGCGCCTCCATCTTCCGCATGAAGGAGGATGACGCCAACGTCGGTGTCATCATCGAGACATTAACCTCTCACGGCAGCCAGTACTGCATGGCGCAGACCTATCTGCCCGCCATCAAGGATGGCGACAAGCGGGTGCTGGTGGTGGACGGCGAACCGGTACCTTACTGCCTGGCCCGGATCCCGGCCCAGGGTGAGACCCGTGGCAACCTGGCGGCCGGTGGCCGTGGTGAGGCGCGCCCTTTGAGTGACGCGGACTGGGCCATCGCCCGCGCGGTGGGCCCGACCCTGAAAGAGAAGGGGCTCATCTTCGTCGGCCTCGACATCATCGGCGATCGCCTGACCGAGATTAACGTCACCAGCCCGACCTGCATCCGCGAGATAGAGGCGGCCTTCGACGTCTCCATTACCGGCATGCTGATGGACGCCATCGAGCGCCGACTGGGCCGCTGACCCCTTGCCCAGCGACCCGTTGCCGCAGCGAGGAAACACACACAAGGGGCCGTGAAGGCCCCTTTGACTGCCGGCAAAAAGCGGTTTTGCCCGCCGCCATCAACTGCCATAATCACCCCAAATACCTTTGCACGCTAAGAGATACATACGCTCCATGCAAACACTGCAAAATCACTTTCTGCTCGCCATGCCGAGCCTCACGGACGCCTATTTCCAGCGCTCCCTGGTCTATCTGTGCGAACACAGCAGCGAAGGCGCCATGGGACTGGTGGTCAACATTCCGGTCGACATGTCCCTGGACGCCATGCTGACCAAGCTCAACCTCAATCCCCCCGCCACCGCCGAGATGAAACAGCCGGTGTTGCAGGGGGGCCCGGTGCACGGGGATCGCGGCTTCGTGCTGCACAGCTTCCGCCCGGGCTTCAATTCCACCCTGCAGGTGAGCGACGAGATGATGGTCACCACCTCCAAGGACATCCTGGAGACCCTGGGCACCGACGAGGCGCCGGACCACTGGCTGGTGGCGCTCGGTTACGCCGGCTGGAGTGCAGGCCAGCTCGAGCAGGAGCTGGTGGATGGCGCCTGGCTGGTGATCCCCCCCAATCCCAAGCTGGTCTTCGATACCCCCATCCACCTGCGCTGGCAGCAAGCCGCCGCGAGCATTGGGGTCAACCCCCTGCACCTCTCCAGCCAGGTGGGCCATAGCTGACACCCCGGCCCTCCCCCACGAGCAGGGGGAGGCAGGGAGGGGGCTTCCCCCTTCATTTATCCATCCATTTCGAGGAGACCCCATGTCATCACGCAGCATCATGGGCTTTGACTACGGCACCAAGAGCATCGGTGTCGCCATCGGCCAGGAGCTCACGGGCAGCGCCCGCCCCCTTCGCTCCCTCAAGGCCAACGACGGCATCCCCAACTGGGACGAGATAGAGAAGCTGATCAAGGAGTGGCAACCGGATCTGCTGATCGTCGGTCTGCCGCTCAACATGGATGGCACGGACCAAGAGATCACGGTGCGGGCCCGCAAATTCGGCAATCGCCTGCATGGCCGTTTCGGCAAGCCGGTGGAATTCAAGGATGAGCGACTCACCACCACGGATGCCCGCGCCCGCCTGTTTGAACGTGGCGGCTACAAGGCGCTGGACAAGGGGAGCGTGGACGGCGTCTCCGCCCAGCTCATCGTCGAAGCCTGGATGGAAGAGCAGTACGACTAAACCGGGGTGCCTCCTCCCCCTTGCTTCTCTTTCGCCGCCCCGCTCTCCATGGGCCCGCCCCAGGCAAAACGCGTCATCCCCGCCGCGGCCAGGCCATAGAGCCGCCGGATCTCCCCCCGCAACCACATCACCTTGGCATCCTGATTGTGGCGCTTGTGCCACAGCAGGATGAAGGCGATCTCCAGCTGGGCATAGAGAGACTCTTCCAGCGGCAACGGCATGGGGATGAGGTCGGGGTGATGTCTGGCGGCATAGTCCGCGCAATATGAAGGCACCACGGCGATCAGCTCGTGGCTCTTTTGGGCGGCGATATGCAGCGCCTGCTCGAAGCTCGCCACCATGATGGGCACCTGCCGCCTGTGGCCTTCGTCCTCCAGCAGATCATCCAGTGCCCAGCTGTCGCTGGCCTCCCACACCACGCTCACCTGGGGGCAGGCCAGAAAGCGGGTCAGCGACCACGTCTGCCCGAGCAAGGGGTGATCCTTGCGCAGGAACACCACGGGACGATCGCAGAACAGCACCTCGTGATCGATGTAATAGGGCAGCCGGTTGACCCTGGCATGGGAGCGGCCGTGGGTCTCCCGGGCACAGAAGCCGAGATCCGCCTCTCCGTTGACGATGTCGTTGAGAGAGTGGTGATCCCAGCCCAGCATCCTGACCACGGAGTGGGGGTACTTCTGGTAGATGGTCGTGGGCAGCTCGCTCAGGAAGCTGATGCCAAAGGGGGACTCCATCACCAGACTGAAGCGGGCCCCCTCGGGGATCGCCTCGCTGTTGAGGGTGCTGATGCTCTCGGTGAGCTGGAACCAGGTCTTGAGCTCCTCTGCCAGGGTCAGGGAGAGATTGGTCGGCTGCAAGCCCTGGCGCACGCGCACGAAGAGGGGATCCCCGAACCAGTCCCGCAGCTTGCCGAGCGCCTTGCTCACCGCCGACGGGGTGACACACAGCTTCTTGGCCGCCCCCGCCACGCTGCGCTCCTGCATCAGGTGCCTGAAGACCACCAGCAGGTTCAAATCGAGTTCACCCAGATTGCGCATCGCTTCTCTCCTATCCCCGAGCCCGGACTCGCCGGATCGCACGCCATGGTAGCAGCACCTTGACCACCAGGTAACCGAGCAGCGCCAGCAGGAGTGCCAGGATCAGCATCCAGAGCGCAGGCATCCCCAGATGGCCCATCCCCCAGATGAAGAGCCCGGACAACCCTATCTGCATGATGCAGAGCAGGGCACTGGCCGATGCCACCTGATCCCCGCACACATCCAGCGCCTCCCCCATCGCCACCCCGAACCCGCAGGAAAACCCGATGCAGACCAGGGCACACCCCGCCAGCAGCCAGGACAGGCCGCCTTCGGGCCCGCTGCTGCACAGCAGGGCGAGCAAGGCCAGCAGGTAGGCGAGGTGGGAGAGCGCCAGCACCCTTGCCTTGCCGAGCCAGCGCAGCAGCAAGGGGGTCAGGAAGGAAGCGGACATGCTCACCCCGGCCATCACCATCATCAGCCGGGTGTACTGCTCGGGAGGCAGACCGAACGTGGTCATCAGGACGAGGGGCGAGACGCTCACATAGACCAGGATGGCGGTCACGCTGGCGCTGGTCAGCAAGGCGCGCAGCATGAAGGGGGCCATGCCCAGCAGGGCCAGCGGCGATGCCCCCGCAGGCTGGCGGGCGGGGCGGGTCTCCTTGAGCAGTCGCAGGTTGACCAGGGCACTGATGACAGCCACCAGCGCCATGCCCACGAAGATGCCGCGCCACTCGAAGTGCGACAGGATGAGATAACCGAGTACGGGAGCCAGCACCGGAATGACGCAGATCACGCCGTTGATGAGGGAGAGGGCCATCGCGAGGCGCGCCTGGCTCAGCACATCCCGCAGCACGGTGAAGGTCATGATGTAGAGCGCTCCAGCGCCCACCCCTTGCCAGAAACGCCCCAGATAAAACTGGGCGATGCCGGTCGCCTCCGCCGCCACCAGGGAAGCGACCACGAAGATGAGAGCGCCCCCCAGCACCACGGGGCGCCTGCCATGGCGATCCGCCAGCATGCCCCCCGGCAGCACGGTAGCCGCCATGCCCAGCAGATAGATGGAAAAAGCGGTGTGGATCTGCGCCTCGCTCCCCTGCAGGGTTTGCGCAATGCGGGGGACGGCCACCAGATAGAGATCGATCCCGAGGGGATAGAGGATGATCATCAGAAAAGTACACAGCAGAAACATACCCATGAAGGCTCCATAGCAGCAGGTTTCACCATCACAGGTGCGCTGTCAGCGAGATTGACAACTCAATCCTGCAAAAGCAGAGGAAGATGCCGGGCACTATAGAGCGGGCGGCCTGCCGGGGCCTAGTGACGAGATGGCACTCGGTGGATGCCAATCCGGACATATCCCGCAGGAGAGGCCCGGATTGGCATGCTCATCGACCCGCCCCCTGCCAGGTCGCCCTTGAGGGGTCGGGTCCGAGGTAACGGGCACGCCGCGATGCGACGTGCCCTCAAGGCTCAGCGACGGCGCACCATTACCTGGCCAGTTGCGTCAGGATGGCGTGGGCCGCTTTCACCCTGGCCGGGATAGGATAGTTGCGGTTGGCCAGCATGACGATGCCGATCCCTTTGGCCGGCACGAAGGCCACATAGGCGCCGAAGCCGCTGGTCGAGCCGGTCTTGTTGAAGAGCATCTGGCTCCCCGACTCCCGGGGCGCCGCCGTCGGATTGGCTTCGAGGATCACCTTGGCCGAATTGCCCGCCAGCAATGTCTGCTCGCTGACGGGATAGGCGTAACGCTCCCAACCCAGTCCCTGGGTCATCCCGCCTACCGAGTAGTGCCCTTTGTGGGTCAGGGAGATGGCCTGCTGCAACGCCTTGTCATCAACCCCGCTGATGTTGGCCTTCACAAAGCGCAGCAGATCCGCCGAGCTGGTCTTGATGCCGTAGGCCTCGTCCGCCAGCATGCCGGGGCTGACCCTGATGGGCTTGTCCTCTTTCGAATAGCCATAGGCATAACTCGCCATGGCCTGCTTCGGCACATTGACATAGGTGTGGTGCAGGCCAAGCCCCGGCAGGAGCGTCTGCTCCATCAACTGGGCAAACGGCTGCTTCAGGCTGCTCGCCGCCAGGTGGCCGAACAGCCCTATGCTGGGGTTAGAGTACTGGCGATGGGAACCCGGCGAGTAGGCTGGGGTCCACTGGCGGTAGTAGGCCTGCATCTTCTCGAGCGAATCCACCTCCTCGGGGAATTGCAGCGGCAAGCCGCCCGCGCTGTAGGTAGCCAGCTCCCCCATGGTGATGCTGTCAAAGGCGGATCCCTTGAGCCAGGGGGCGTGCCGGCTCGCCTTGTCATCCAGTTGCATCGCTCCCTTGACCACCGCATAGGCTCCTAGGGTCGCGGTCAGGGGCTTGCTCACGGAGCCTATCTCGAACAGGGTCTGCTCGCTGACACCGACTGCGCGCTCCCGATCGGCCACACCGTAGTTGAAATAGTGGGCCTTGCCATCCTTGAGCACGGCCACCGCCATGCCCGGAATCCTGTGCTCCTTGAGCAGCGGCCGTATGCTGGCATCCACCACGGGGCGCAGGGGATCGACCGGTGAAGTCTCACCTGCATGGGCCAGACCGGCCCACATCAGGGTGGCCACGGCCCCCCACAGGATGGATTGTCGTTGTTGCATTGCATGTCTCCTGACTGTCGTTAGCAAGGTATCGCCATGGCGGCGACTGATGAGCCCAGCATAGTCCCGCAAGGTGTGCTGCCGATGAGGCTCTGTGAAGTCTGTGTGAAGCCGCTCCCTCTTTTTACCCATGAAAAAGGGGAGCCATGGCTCCCCTTCAATCACCTTGCAACGCGGGCTTATTTCTTGCCCGGGTTGTCCCAGATCCCCTCTTCCAGCTGGCTGCGCAGCTCCGGGTATTTGTTGGCATCGAAGGTCGGCACGCGCCCCAGCTTGAGCTGGTCGTTGTAGTCCTTGGCCAGCTTGATGGCGACGCCGGAGAGCAGCAGGATGGCCACCAGGTTGACGATGGCCATCAGCCCCATGGAGACATCCGCCAGAGCCCACACGGTCGGCAGCTCGCCCACGGAGCCGAACATCACCATGCCCAGCACGAACATCCGGAACAGCATCAGGCCGCCCTTGTGGTTGTGCTCGAGGAACACCAGGTTGGTCTCCGCATAGGAGTAGTTCGCCACGATGGAGGTGAAGGCGAAGAAGAAGATGGCCGCTGCGATGAAGATGTTGCCACCGCCGCCCACCTGGGAGGAGAGCGCACGCTGGGTCAGCTCGACACCGGTCACGCCGGAGCCCGGCTCGAACTGGCCGGACATCAGGATGATGGCGGCAGTACAGGTACAGATGACGATGGTATCGAGGAAGACCCCCAGCATCTGCACATAGCCCTGGGAGGCCGGGTGCGGCGGATAGGGGGTGGCGGTGGCGGCGGCGTTGGGGGCAGAGCCCATGCCCGCCTCGTTGGAGAAGAGGCCGCGCTTGATGCCGTTGATCATCGCCTGGGAGATGGCATAGCCCATGGCGCCGGAACCCGCCTGCTCGATGCCGAACGCAGACTTGATGATCAGGGCCAGCACGCCGGGCAGCTCGCTGATGTTCATGGCCACCACGAACAGCGCCATCAGGATGTAGGCGAGCGCCATGAAGGGCACCACCAGCTCGGCGAAACGGGCGATGCCGCGGATGCCGCCGAAGATGATGAGGCCGGAGAGCACCACCAGGGCCAGACCGCTCACCCAGTCAGGGATGCCGAAGGCGACGTTCATGGCCAGGCTGATGGAGTTGGCCTGCACCGCGTTGAACACCAGACCGAAGGCCAGCAGCAGGCAGAGGGAGAAGACCACCCCCATCCAGCGCATGCCGAGGCCGCGCTCCATGTAGTAGGCGGGACCGCCCCGGTAGTTGCCGTCCTCGTCCTTGACCTTGTAGAGCTGGGCCAGGGTGCTTTCCACGAAGGCGGTGGCCATGCCGATGAAGGCAATCAGCCACATCCAGAAGACGGCGCCAGGGCCACCCAGATAGATGGCGACGGCCACACCGGCCAGATTGCCCGTCCCGACGCGAGCCGCCAGGCTGGTACACAGAGCCTGGAAGGAGGAGATGCCGGCGCTGTCGGATTTGCGACTGTTGCGCAGGACCGAGAACATGTGGCCGAAGTGGCGGATCTGGATAAAGCCCAGGCGGAAGGTAAAGAAGATACCGACCCCGATCAGCAGGTAAATGAGCACGGCTCCCCACATCAGGTCGTTAATCATTGCAATCAAGGTGTCCATAATTCTCTCGTTGTTATCACATCCATGGCCAGTCTGCGCTGACCGCTCTCTGTCAATTTCCGAACCAGCATTGCGCCGAAGGGGCGGAATCTAGCATAGGGAGGGAATTCAGAATAGTGACAGGGCTCACTGGGGAGACAAAAAACGAGCAATTTGATGCAAAAAAGCTTCATTTAGCACGCAATAAATCAACAAAAATTGATGCGCTACCCAGCGCCCTTACAAATTAGAGCCAATAGAGAACCATTTTACAACTCATCCCATGGGGGTAAAAACCGCTGAGTGAAACGACATCAGGGAGACAAGCGTTTGCCTCTCATGCCTCATCGGCAAGGGGTTGTAACGCAAAACGTTTTACACGTAATTAAATTTCAAGTAGCTGACAGAACTATTTATGTGACCTACCGCACAAAATCATGAATCCACCAAAATAATTGCGCTTTTCCATGTCGGAGCCAGCCGCCACACCATGAATAAAACTCGTTTTTTATCAAACACTTTCACTCGACAGCCGGTACCGCTTTCACCACCTGGCTGATTCGCATACAAGCCCCCCTATTGCAGGATGCGCCACATCCGTATTAATTAGGCAGGCAATGACGATGGGGCCTGCCCATCGCCCCTTTCTGAGCCTGAGCCGCCGGGATCTTGTAATTAAATTTCAGAACTGCCGTCTCATGCCCGCCACCCTGGGATTGCTCCCTCATAAAGAGATGATATTTGCCATGGCCGATAAATTGACCCAGCTGAAAGCCCTGACCACAGTGGTTGCCGATACCGGCGACATCGAAGCCATCAAGCGCTACCAGCCCATCGATGCCACCACCAACCCCTCTCTGGTACTCAAGGCCTCCGAGATCCCCGAGTACGCAGCCCTGATCCAGGACGCCATTGCCTGGGCCAAATCCCAGAGCCAGGACAAGGCACAGCAAATCATCGACGCAGGCGACAAGCTGGCGGTCAACATCGGCCTCGAAGTGCTGAAAATCGTCCCGGGCCGCATCTCCACCGAAGTGGACGCCCGCCTCTCCTTCGACACCGACGCCAGCATCGCCAAGGCCCGCAAGCTGATCCGCCTCTACAACGAAGCCGGTATCAGCAATGATCGCATCCTGATCAAGCTGGCCTCCACCTGGGAAGGGATCCGTGCCGCCGAGGTGCTGGAGAAAGAGGGTATCCAGTGCAACCTGACCCTGCTGTTCTCCTTCGCCCAGGCTCGTGCCTGTGCCGAAGCCGGTGCCTTCCTCATCTCCCCGTTCGTGGGCCGCATCCTCGACTGGTACAAGGCCAAGAACGGCCGTGACTACACCGCCAGTGAAGATCCGGGCGTGGTCTCCGTCACCGCCATCTACAACTACTACAAGCAGCACAACTACCCGACCGTGGTCATGGGCGCGAGCTTCCGCAACACCGGCGAAATCCTGGAACTGGCCGGCTGCGACCGCCTGACCATTGGCCCCGCTTTGCTGGAAGAGCTGAGCAAGGCCGAAGGCACCGTGGTGCGCAAGCTGGACTACACCGGCGAGCGCACAGCCAAACCGGCCCCGATGACCGAAGCCGAATTCCGCTGGGAGCTGAACCAGGACGCCATGGCCGTCGAGAAACTGGGGGAAGGCATCCGCCTGTTCGCCATCGACCAGGGCAAGCTGGAAACCATGCTGGCCAGCCACCTGTAAGGCCGCTCGCCACACGGCGCTCACAGAGCGAAGTGGCGCTGCAAAAACCGGGCTCCCGAAAGGGCAGCCCGGTTTTTTTGTGCCTGTTTCCGGTTGTCACAACTTCGTCATAAAAACGTTTTATTTTCAAAGGCGTCGTGTTATACGGATGGTGAAAACCATAAAACCAAGGAGGGAGCCATGGACATGTTCAACTTCGATTTTGACGAGGTCGTTGAGCTGGGTTCACGTAGCCGCGGGACAACGGGAAAAAAACGCAAATGGCGTGAGATTGAGGCGCTTAAAGACAAGCACCGCCTGCAAAAGGAGCTGCAGGCCATCGACATCGCCTATGAAGGATCGGACGACCTGGAGCTCTGATACGCCCAGGCCGCCCATGTTTCACTCCAGCGAGTGGAGCCATAAAAACAGCGCCCCGGATTGACCGGGGCGCTGTTTTTATGGGTGAACCTCCTGTCAGGCTGCAGGCAGCGAGAGCTGTTTGGCCAGCGCCTGGAAGTGCTGGCTCACCTCCGCCCCGAACAGGGGATCATTGATGGCCCGGTTCTGCCAGAGCTGTTCGAGATGACGCCAGTCATCCTCGGTCAGGGAGTCGCGCAGATGGGGGAAGATGACCCCTTCCTCATAGTTCATGTGCGCCTCCTGCTGCTCGATGAACTGCTCCAGACGGGCCACGAACTGATCCAGCGGGATGACCGCATCCATCAGGATCATCTCCACCATCTCCTTGAGCTCGGTCCCTGCATCCAGCAGACGGGCGTGCTCCTCGTGCAGCCGGTTGGCCACCTCCCCCTCCACCACCCTGTATTTCAGGTAGTAGTCATAAATCATGTCTTCCTTCGGGTGGTGGTACTTGTCGGATACCTCGCGCAGATAATCCACCACATCCCGCAGCAGGAAGTAGCTCACCGGCTGCTCATTGCGAATGGCCGCCAGCTTTTGCTTGAGCAGCGTCAGCAACCGGGTGATGTTGAGGTGGTCCTTATGCAGACTGGATAACATGGGCACTCCTTGCACTGAAATGAGAAAACGTCTGTCTCGAGTATACGGTCATTTATTGCCTGAACTTTGCACTCAATCAAGTCGGATGCAGACAGCGGCTGCACCAGCCTCTCACCACAGGGGGCACAGGGGAGACCATTTCCCCTGTGCATTTACGGCGTCAGGCCGCCGGATCGGCGCAGACCGAGAGCCAGTCGATGGGACTGCGTCCCTGCTGGACCAACAGGCGATTGGCCTCGGAGAAGTGGCCGCAACCGATGAAACCGCGATGGGCAGAGAGCGGGCTGGGATGGGGGGCGCTCAGCACATGGTGGCGCGACCGGTCGATGAAGCGCCCTTTCTTCTGGGCATGAGCGCCCCACAGCAGGAAGACGACGCCCTGGCAATGGGCATTGATCCGCTCGATGACTCGATCGGTAAAAGTCTCCCACCCCAGGTGGGCGTGAGAGTGCGCCATGCCCGCCTGGACCGTCAGCACCGTATTGAGCAGCAGCACCCCCTGTCTGGCCCAGGACTCCAGAAAGCCGTGATGGGGTGTGACAAAACCCGGCAGATCCCGCTGCATCTCCTTGTAGATGTTGACGAGGGACGGCGGCGTGCGCACTCCGGGCAAGACGGAGAAGCAGAGGCCGTGCGCCTGGTCCGGGCCGTGATAGGGATCCTGCCCCAGGATCACCACCTTGACGTCATCCAGCTCGGTCAGTTTGAAGGCATTGAATACCTCGGTCGCCGGGGGATAGATCACCTTGCCCGCCTCCCGCTCGGCCCTGACGGTGGCCAGGGTGTCCATGAAATACGCCTGCTCTTTCTCCGAACCAATCACATCTTTCCAGGTCAGCACACCCGTCTCCTCTCGTTGCGAATCCACTCCTTCCATCCTGGCTGGCATGCCAGCCTCTCCCTCTCCCCACTCCCCGCCTTCTGTCCAGCTTGGCACCGCTATCTCCTCGGTCAATAGAGCAAGGGGCTCAGGATAGGGTCCTCGCCCCCAAGACGCAACCGCATGGAGGTCAGGCTCAGCCTTGCCAGCCTGGGAAGTGGCGGCGGCGTTCACGGGCAATGACCGGTGCTGCGTCGACACAGGAATAACAGGACGTCCTTCGGACAAGCCTCATGGGCAGGCCGGTTTTCGCTGACGCCAGAAACAAACCCCAAAGGTGTAGTTAAATTACTAGATATGAATAATAAAAAATGCATAATTCATATATCTTACAAAAACAGAAAAATGATCTGTTTTTGATTCAACTCAATGATTTAATCCCTTTCAAAGCGCATAAAATTGGATTTTATTGATTTGGATCAATTTTCGTAATATTACCGTCGTGGTATATATGGCCCCAACGAAGTAAAGGTGTAAGGCAAGGCCCCGTTAAATCATTCCTTCCAAGAGGTGGTTTAAAAACATCAGGGTAATGTGCTTACCGTTGAATCCGCTTTCCTATGAGGAGTCATACCATGATCAAGGGCATCCAAATCACCCAGTCCGCCAACGCCGCTCTGCTGAACTCTTTCTGGCTGCTGGACGAAGAGAAACAACAGGCTCGCTGCATCTGCGCCAAGGGCGACAGCTTTGCCGCCGATCAGGAAGTCAGCCTCTCCGACCTGGGTCAATTCGAATACCGTGAACTGCCGGTTCAGCAAGAGCCTGTGGTCGAAGGGGGTCAGCACCTGAACGTCAACGTACTGCGCCGCGAAACCCTGGAAGACGCCATCGCCAACCCGGAAAAATACCCGCAGCTCACCATCCGCGTCTCCGGCTACGCCGTGCGTTTCAACGCCCTGACCCCGGAGCAGCAGCGTGACGTGGTCACCCGCACCTTCACCCAGAGCCTGTAAGGCGCCCTGCGAAAAGAGATGAAAAAACGGCCCCCTCGGGCCGTTTTTTCATGGGTGATGATCGCCGCCGGAACCTGGGTCAGCTACGCAGGTCCACCGGCCTTGCCACCACGGGTTTCGCCAGGGCGTCCTGCATGGTGGCCTCGTCGAGCTGATCGCAGTAACGGGCCACCACCAGGGTCGCCACCCCGTTGCCGATGAGGTTGGTCAGGGCGCGCGCCTCCGACATGAAGCGATCAATCCCGAGGATCAGCGCCAGCCCGGCCAGCGGCAGATGCCCTACCGCCGAGATGGTGGCTGCCAGCACGATGAAGCCACTCCCCGTGACTCCGGCCGCCCCCTTGGAGGAGATAAGCAGCACCACCAGCAGGGTGAGCTGATGGAACAGGTCCAGCGGGGTGTTGGTCGCCTGGGCGATGAAGACGGCTGCCATGGTCAGATAGATGGAGGTGCCGTCCAGGTTGAATGAGTAACCGGTTGGGATCACCAGACCCACCACCGATTTCTTGCAGCCCAGCGCCTCCATTTTCACCAGCATGCGCGGCAATACGGATTCCGACGAGGATGTTCCGAGCACGATCAACAGCTCTTCCCGGATATAGGCAATAAAGCGCACAATGCTGAAGCCATTGGCTTTGGCGATACTGCCAAGTACCAGAAAAATAAACAGCAGGCAGGTCAGATAGAAGCTAGCAATTAATTGCCCCAGCTGCACCAAAGAACCAATGCCGTATTTCCCTATGGTGAATGCCATGGCACCAAATGCCCCGATCGGCGCCAGTTTCATGATCATGTTGATGATGCCGAAAATAACCTGGGAGAAACCATCGATGATATTGAAGATGGGTTTTCCCTTCTCCCCGATATGATGCAGGGAAAATCCGAACAGGACGGCAAACAGCAACACCTGGAGTATATTGCCGCCGGCAAAGGCACCTATGACGCTGGCCGGTATCACATCCAGCAGGAAGGGAATTATCCCCTGGGACTGGGCCTGATCCGCATAGACGGAGATGGCGCTGGCGTCGAGTGAGGAGGGATCCACATTCATACCGGCCCCGGGCTGCAGCACGTTGACCACGCACAGACCGATGATCAGGGCCAGGGTGCTCACCACTTCAAAATAGATCAGCGCAATGGCACCGGTTTTGCCCACCGCCTTCATGCTTTCCATGCCGGCAATGCCGGTGACCACGGTACAGAAAATGACGGGTGCGATGATCATCTTGATTAATTTAACGAAGCCATCACCAAGGGGTTTCATATCTGCGCCCAGACTCGGATAGACATGTCCCAGACATATTCCGATGGTGATTGCCAATATCACCTGAAAATAGAGGCTACTGACAATTTTCTTGTGCATGTTCAACGTCCTGTTAATAAGTGTGACTCCACTGACAGCAAATAACGCATGCAGCAGTCTGCGGCGAGAAATAGGGTTATCTCACCCGCTTCATACCTTTTTGCCATCCTGACGGTCGCTACTTTTGCATGTCATAAGAAGCAAATAAGAGACATCAATCACACAATATATTTAACATCATTAACACCACGGAAACATGGTCGCAATGGACGCCGAAGAGCACCAAATGAAAATGACGGAAATAAAAATGCCCCGCATGGCGGGGCATTTTTGATAGTAAAAATCGCGATCAGGCGGAGGTATCGAGGGGCTCGAAGCCCTTGACGAGATCGTCGATGGCCTTCATCTGCTTGAGGAAGCCTTCCAGCTTCTCCAGCGGCAGGGCGCTCGGGCCGTCACAGCGGGCAATTTTCGGATCCGGGTGGGATTCGATAAAGAGACCGGCCAGGCCCACCGCCATGCCGGCACGAGCCAACTCGGTCACCTGCTCGCGGCGACCACCGGAGGCCGCCCCCAGGGGATCACGGCACTGCAGGGAGTGGGTGACGTCAAAGATGACCGGATAGCCGCCGGTGCTCTTCTTCATGACGCCCAGGCCCAGCATGTCCACCACCAGGTTGTCATAGCCGAAGTTGGCACCGCGCTCGCAGAGGATCAGGCGATCGTTACCACACTCCTCGAACTTGTCGGTGATGTTCTTCATCTGGCTTGGGCTCAGGAATTGCGGCTTCTTGATGTTGATGACGTTGCCGGTGCGGGCCATGGCCTCCACCAGATCGGTCTGGCGCGCCAGGAAGGCGGGCAGCTGGATGACGTCGACCACCTCGGCGACCGGTTTGGCCTGATGGGGCTCATGCAAATCGGAGATCACCGGCATGCCGAAGGTCGCTTTCAGCTCCTGGAAGATCTTCATCCCCTCTTCCAGACCCGGGCCGCGATAGGAGTGGATGGAGGAGCGGTTGGCCTTGTCCCAGCTCGCCTTGAACACGAACGGGATGCCGAGCTTGCTGGTCACTTCCACGTACTTCTCGCACACCGCCATCGCCATGTCGCGGGATTCCAGCACGTTCATGCCGCCGAACAGCACGAAAGGTTTGTCGTTGGCGACGTCGATCTGGTTGACCTTGATATTCTTCTGTTCCATCTCAGGGATCCTTAATGGAGGGGCTTGGGACTGAGGTCCAGGGTGGCCAGCTGGGTTTTCAGCACATCGGCCACGGGATCATCAGGGCATTGTTCAATAAAGTATTCGAAATCGTCGGCGGCAAAGCGCGGGCAATCGAGTTGCTCATAGATGAAGCCCCGATCCCGCGTCTCCAGCGGATCGCCGGGCTTCATGCGCAGCAGCAGCTCGCTGCAGCGCAACGCCTCCGTCATGCGCTCCTCGCGCAGCAGGGCGCCCTTGCTGACATTGAGCAAGCGCTCGATGATCTCCCACTGCCCCGATGGCTGCAGATGATCATCGCCCAGACTCGCCAGGTTGCCGAGGGCACCGCGCAGCAGCAGTTCGATGCGGTGCCGGCTCAGTTCATCACCGTTGAAGGGGTCCACATAGACCTCCCCGTCCAGACCGGCAAAACTCAGGAGGAAATGGCCGGGGAAGCAGATCCCCTCCACATCCAGCCCTATCTTGCGACCCAGCTGGATGAGGAGGATGCCGAGACTGACCGGGATCCCCTTGCGCCTTGCCAGCACCTGGTCCAGATCGCAGTTGGCGGACGAGAAGTAATCCTGCCAGTCGCCACGAAAGCCCAGGGTCTGGTAGAAACCCTGCAACAGCTGACGGCGCACCTCGTCGCAATCTCCCTCGGCAATCGTCTCGTCCAGCCAGGCATCGAGGAGGGCAAGCTCGGCCTCTCCCGTGCCGCCATGGCCCCGGATCTCGTCGCTCACCGACAGCGCCAGCTCGGCCAGATCGTGAGCCTCGAAGTCGGTCCACTCATCCACACGTATCATCGTCATCCTTCCTAGCCGAACAGGCTGGCCTGCTTTTGCACCGCAAGCTTGGTGATAAAGAAGATCCACCCCAGTGCGCCCAGGAAGGCAAACCAGCGGATGCCGTTGCTGCGGGCCAGGCGCAGCACCATCATGGCCAGAAACGCCACCACCAGGATGGATGTCAGCTTCTCGGCCAGCCAGGGGATGGCGTTGTTGAGGGGGTTGAGGCCCAGCACCATGCAGAGCAGCGCACCGGAGAGCACCACCAGGCCGTTGAGCCAGCTGCTGATCTTGAGGGTGCGGGCTCCCCCTGCCAGCGCGGAGCCGGTCTGCAACCAGTAAAAGCGCAGGATAAACATCAGCACGGCCCCGGCAATCAGGGTGAGGTGCAGATGCTTGAGAACAACATACATAAGATTTCCTTGAACAGGGGCAGACCGGGCCCGCCCGTCATATCACTGAGCCAGGCGCCCCAGGGTCACCCGCTCGTTATCGCCGTAATCGCGCACGGTTTCCACCTGGACGTAGCCTTGTTGCAGCAGGAGTTGACGCACCGCCTCCCCCTGATCCCAGCCGTGTTCCAGCAACAGCCAGCCACCTGGCACCAGATGGGCGGGCGCCTGGGTGACGATGAGGCGGATATCCGCCAGCCCCTGCTCCTCCGCCACCAGGGCGGAGCGCGGCTCGAAGCGCACGTCCCCCTCGTGAAGATGGGGGTCCGTCCCGTCGATGTAAGGCGGGTTGGAGACGATCATCGCAAAGCGCGGTGCATCCGAGAGCGGCGCAAACCAGCTGCCGTCGCGCACCTCGATGGGCAACCCCAGGGCGGCGCTGTTGGTGCGGGCCAACGCGGCCGCGGCCGGCATCCTGTCCACCGCCCATACATCGGCATCCGGTCGCTCAGACTTGAGCGCAAGGGCGATGGCACCAGTGCCCGTGCCCAGATCCAGCAGGGCGCAGGGGCCGCCCGGCAGGCGGGCCAGCGCCTGTTCCACCAGCACCTCGGTATCGGGGCGCGGGATCAGGGTGGCCGGGCTCACTTTCAGCGGCAGCGACCAGAACTCCCGCTCACCGATGAGGTGGGCAATGGGCTCACCATTGAGGCGACGGGCAAGCCAGCCCGCCAGGGTTGCCTGCTGGGCGGCATCGAGCTCGTGCTCCGGCCAGGTCATCAGATAGCTGCGCCGGCAATCCAGCAGATGACAGAGCAGGGCATCGGCGTCGGCACGGGGGGATTCCCCGGAGGCCAGGGTCGCCATGATATGGGCGCGGGCCTGCTGGATCTGCATCAGTTGCTCTCGGCCAGGGAGGCGAGCTGATCCGCCTGATACTCCTGCACCAGGGGGGTGATCACGCAGTCCAGATCCCCTTCCAGGATGTCGCCCAGACGATAGAGGGTGAGGTTGATCCGGTGCTCGGAGAGACGCCCCTGGGGATAGTTGTAAGTGCGGATGCGCTCGGAGCGATCCCCGGAGCCCACCAGGTTGCGGCGGGTACTCTGCTCGGCGGCGCGGTGGCGTTCGTCCTCGGCCGCCTGCAGGCGGGCGGAGAGCACCGACATCGCCTTGGCGCGGTTCTTGTGCTGGGAGCGCTCGTCCTGGCACTCCACCACCAGCCCGGTGGGCAGGTGGGTGATGCGGATGGCGGAGTCGGTCTTGTTGACGTGCTGGCCGCCGGCACCGGAAGCGCGGAAGGTGTCGATCTTCAGCTCGGAGGGGTTGATCTCCACCTGCTCGGCTTCCGGCACTTCGGGCAGCACGGCCACGGTACAGGCGGAGGTGTGCACCCGGCCCTGGGATTCGGTCTCGGGGACTCGCTGCACCCGGTGGCCGCCGGACTCGAACTTGAGGCGGCCGTAGACGTGCTCACCATCCACCTTGGCGATCACCTCCTTGTAGCCGCCGTGTTCGCCGTCATTGCAGCTGACGATGGAGACACGCCACCCCTGACGCTCGGCGTAGCGGGAGTACATGCGGAACAGATCCCCCGCGAAAATGGCCGCCTCGTCGCCACCGGCACCGGCGCGGATCTCCAGATAGCAGTTGTTGTCATCCTTGGGGTCGCGCGGCAACAGCATCACCTGAAGCGCCTGCTCCTGCTCCTCGAAGGTCGCCTTGGCGAGCGGCAGTTCCTCCTGCGCCATCTCCCGCAGCTCGGCATCCTCTTCCTCCAGCATCAGCCGGGTGGTGTCGAGGTTCTCTTCGGCCTGGCGGAAACGCTGGAAGGCGTGAACGATATCTTCCAGCTGGGCGTATTCCCGGGTCAGGGCGCGGTATCTGTCCTGATCCGAGGCGACCCCGGGCTCCCCGAGCAGGGCCTGTACTTCTTCATGGCGCTCGATGAGGCCTTCCAGCTTTCTGATCAATGAGGGGTTCATGACTCTTGGATTCTCGATGGAGGACGGGACGGCAAAGGGCCGTCCCAACACTATGATTCTTGTGACAATCCCAGCACCTGACGCAGTTGGGCCAGCTTGTGGCTGTCCCCCTGGGCGGCGGCCTGGCGCAGGGCCTGGGTCGGTGCGTGGATCAGCTTGTTGGTGAGGCGATGAGCCATGGCCTTGAGCGCCTGCTCGGCATTTTCACCCTGTTGCAGGGCCAGCAAGGCCCGCTGCAACTCTTCGTCGGCGACCTGCTGTGACTGATGGCGATAATCGCGAATGAGATCCACCGAGTGCTGGCTGCGATACCAACCCATGAACTCGTCGCGCTCTTCCTGCACGATGAGTTCCGCCTCGGCGGCCGCCCGCTTGCGGGTCTCCAGGTTCTGCTCGATGATGCCCTGCAGATCGTCCACCGTGTAGAGATAGGCATCGGAGAGCTCGTCCACCTCGGCTTCAATGTCGCGGGGCACGGCGATATCCACCAGGAACATGGGCTTGAAGCGACGCGCCTTGAGCGCCCGCTCCACCATGCCCTTGCCGATGATGGGCAGGGGGCTTGCCGTGGAGCTGATGACGATGTCCGCCTCGTGCAGGTAGTCCGGGATCTCTTCGAGCGTCATTACCTGGGCACCGAACTCCTCTGCCAGCAACTGGGCCCGTTGCAGGGTCCGGTTCGCCACCATCATCCGGGTCACGCTCTGCTCGCGCAGGTGGCGGGCAACCAGTTCGATGGTTTCACCGGCGCCCACCAGCAGCACCTTGGTCTGGGAGAGATCGGAGAAGATACGGCGGGCCAGGCTCACGGCGGCGAAGGCCACCGACACCGCGCTGGCGCCGATCTCGGTGTCAGTGCGCACCCGTTTGGCCACCGAGAAGGATTTCTGGAACAGGCGCTCCAGGGATCCTTTCACCGCATCCGCCTGCTGGGCGTGGGCGTAGGATTGCTTGATCTGCCCCAGGATCTGCGGCTCCCCGAGCACCAGGGAGTCGAGGCCGCAGGCCACCCGCATCAGGTGTCGCACCGCTTCCTCGTCCTGGTGCCGGTAGATGGCGGAGAGCACCTCGCTCGCCTCCAGCGCGTGGAACCGCTGCAACCAGCTCAGCACCTGCTCCCCCTGCCCCTGCTCCAGGCTGCAATAGAGCTCGGTGCGGTTGCAGGTGGAGACGATCACCGCCTCGCTGACGCCAGGCTGCTCCACCAGCTCACGCAGGGCGCGATCGATGCGGTCCGGGCCAAAGGCGACCCGCTCCCGCAAGGCGACACTGGCGGTGTTGTGGTTGATTCCGAGGGCAAGCAGACTCATGGGTGGGTGATGATCGTTTCATGCACAGGGTGTAGAGGCCGACAATTGTACGAGAAAGGGTAAGTCTTTAAAAGCAATACGGCCGCCCCTTATACTGTCGCAAACCTCATCTGCGGAGCTCCACCTTGTTGTTGCGTATCTTCTCCCTCGCCTGCCTGCTGGTGCTGGCGGGCTGTACCACCACCCAACCCCAGCGGGATCAGGTCAACTGGCAGCAGGAGCGCGCCCGCCTCGAACGCCTCACACACTGGCAGTTGTCGGGCAAGATGGCCATCATCACCGCCCGCCAGAAGGGCAGCGCCCGCCTCAACTGGCAGCAGAACGGCGACGACTATCGCCTCAACCTCACCAGCCTCATCGGCACCCATATTCTGGAGCTCTCCCGCACCGGCGGCGAGGTGACTCTGCTCGACAACGACGGAAAACAGCACCAGAGCCAGGATGCCGAGCTCCTGGTCTATCAGCTCACCGGCTGGCACATTCCGGTGGCCGGGCTGCCTGAATGGATCAAGGGATTGCCGGGGCAGGCCGAATTCGAGCTCAACCCCGATGCCAGCCTCGCCAGCGTGCGCGACGGCCAGTGGCAGATCGTCTACGGGGACTATCGGGATCAGGACGGCTATCGCCTGCCCCACCTGCTCACCATGACCGGGCAGGAGAGCCGTCTCAAGCTGCAGATCAACGAGTGGACCCTGACACCATGATGCACGACCAGACGCCGATCCGCTGGCCCGCCCCGGCCAAGCTCAACCTCTTCCTGCACGTCAACGGCCGCCGCCCCGATGGCTACCACGAACTGCAGACCCTCTTCATCTTTCTCAACCACGGCGACTGGCTCGAATTCGAGCCGATCCCCGGCAGCGACCAGCTCACCTTGAGCCCGGCCATTCCCGGCGTGCCCGATGAACAAAACCTCATCATCCGGGCTGCGCGACTGTTGCAGAGCCGGTTGGCCAGTCCGCAGGGAGCCCATATCCGGCTGGAGAAGGTACTGCCCATGGGCGGTGGCATCGGGGGCGGCTCGTCGGACGCGGCCACCACCCTCGTGGCCCTGAACCACCTCTGGCAAGCAGGCTTGAGTGAAGACGAGCTGGCCGAGCTCGGCGTGCAGCTGGGCGCCGACGTGCCGGTGTTCGTACGGGGCAAGGCCGCCTTCGCCGAGGGCGTGGGGGAGCGGTTGCAACAGATCGCGGTACCGGATGCCTGGTACCTGGTACTCAAGCCCGATTGCCATGTGGCCACCGCCGCCGTGTTCCAGGATCCCGACCTGCCCCGCAACACCCCCAAGATGACCCTGGACAATCTGCTGGCAGGAGAGTGGAAAAACGATTGCGAACTGCTGGTGAAAAAGCGCCACCCCGAGGTTGCCAATGCGCTCGGCTGGTTGCTAGAATACGCGCCGTCAAGAATGACGGGCACTGGCGCCTGCGTCTTTGCTCGATTTGAAGACGAAATGGCTGCTCGGAAGGTGTTGGCAAGAGTGCCGGAAGGCTGGGATGGGTTTGTCGCTAAGGGCGAGAACATATCACCACTCTTCGTCACTTTGCAACAAGTGAGTGATTGGGGTATCGCCAAGCGGTAAGGCAGCGGGTTTTGATCTCGCCATTCCTAGGTTCGAATCCTAGTACCCCAGCCAACTCTCTCCTTGTTGAGGCCGCATCGGGAGGTGTTGACCTCGTCGATGTGTCTTGGGCCAATCTGACGCGATGGCGCTCAAGGTGGATTCCCGTCCACCCACCCTGCGGGTGATGAGACGCCATACTCGACATCGCCCAGAGACCTTGTCCGTCATCTTGCTAAATCGTTTGCCCCCAAACGATACGGGTCTAAAATCAGACTCCCCACATACTGGATGCAACCCCGAGGTTTCAAACCGTGCCTGACATGAAGCTGTTTGCTGGTAACGCAACGCCGGAACTAGCCCAGAAGATCGCAGATCGCCTGTTTATCAAACTCGGCAATGCTGCCGTAGGTCGCTTTAGCGACGGCGAGATCAGCGTACAGATCAACGAGAATGTACGCGGTGGCGATATCTTCATCATTCAATCCACCTGTGCCCCGACCAACGACAATTTGATGGAATTGATCGTCATGGTGGATGCACTGCGTCGTGCTTCAGCTGGCCGTATCACTGCCGTTATCCCCTACTTTGGTTATGCCCGTCAGGACCGCCGCGTCCGCTCCGCCCGTGTGCCCATCACCGCCAAGGTCGTCGCAGACTTCCTCTCCAGCGTGGGTGTGGACCGTGTGCTGACCGTTGACCTGCATGCCGAGCAGATCCAGGGCTTCTTCGACGTCCCCGTCGACAACGTGTTCGGCAGCCCGGTGCTGCTGGAAGACATGAAGGCCAAGAACCTCGAATCCCCCGTGGTCGTGTCACCGGACATCGGCGGCGTAGTCCGTGCTCGTGCCATCGCCAAGCTGCTGGACGACACCGACATCGCCATCATCGACAAGCGTCGTCCCCGTCCGAACGTCTCCCAGGTCATGCACCTGATCGGCGACGTGGCCGGTCGTGACTGCGTCATCGTCGACGACATGATCGACACCGGCGGCACCCTGTGCAAGGCGGCCGAAGCGCTGAAAGAGCGTGGTGCCAAGCGCGTGTTCGCCTATGCGACCCACCCTGTCTTCTCCGGCACCGCCGTTGAAAACATCAAGAATTCGGTCATCGACGAGCTGATCATCACCGACTCCATCCCGCTCACCCCGGAGATGAAGGCAGTCGGCAAGGTCAAGCAGCTGACCCTCTCCTCCGTGCTGGCCGAAGCGATTCGCCGCATCAGCAACGAAGAGTCCATCTCTGCCATGTTCGAGCATTGATAGACCCTGTCGTGACAAAAACCGCCAAATGGCGGTTTTTGTTTTTTTGGGTGCCTGGCGCCAGCCGCCAACCTCCACTCGGCAAGAGACGAAAACCTCGGACGAGCCACCCCACCCGAGCCCTTCTGTCCGGCTTTTCCCCGACCTTGCCGCACTTTGGTTGAGTGATCGCCACTCGGCGGCTAGAATATTGCGTCCCATTGCCCCGGGTCATCCGCCCATGGCAAGTAGCGAGTGAAGACATCAAGCGTGACAAGTCAAATCAAACTGATTGTCGGGCTGGGTAATCCCGGCCCCGAATATGCCAAGACCCGCCACAATGCGGGCGCCTGGTATGTGGAGCAACTGGCACGCTGGCACAATGTCAGCCTGCGCGAAGAGCCCAAGTTCTTCGGCCACACCGCCCGCTTCCTGGTGGACGGGCAGGATGTGCGGCTGCTCATCCCGAACACCTACATGAATCTCTCCGGCAAGGCCGTGGCGGCGCTCGCGCGCTTCTACCAGATCGCCCCGGAAGAGATCCTGGTGGCCCACGACGAGCTGGACCTGCCTCCCGGCATCGCCAAGTTCAAGCAAGGGGGCGGTCACGGCGGCCATAACGGCCTCAAGGACATCATCGCCAGACTGGGCAACAACAATAACTTCTTCCGGCTGCGCCTTGGCATCGGCCATCCGGGCGCCAAGGAGCTGGTCGCCGGCTTCGTGCTAACCAAGGCGCCCAGCAGTGAGCAGAGTCTGATCGAGGCCGCGCTGGACGAGTCCCTGCGCGCCACCGACATCCTGTTCAAGCAGGACATGACCAAGGCCATGAATCGCCTGCACAGTTTCAAGGCCGAGAAAGTCTAGGCCTTCAGCCTGCATCGCCAGGCAGTTCAAGATGACCGGCCCCCTGGCGAGATCCCTCGCCTCGGGGTCAAGCAACACGACACGGGCCGCCCGCGCGGCCCCTTGAAGCATCCACCAACAAGGTAACAATCCATGGGTTTTAAATGCGGTATCGTGGGCCTGCCCAATGTAGGCAAATCCACCCTGTTCAATGCGCTGACCAAGGCCGGCATCGAAGCCGCCAACTTCCCGTTCTGCACCATTGAGCCGAACACGGGTGTGGTCCCCATGCCGGATCCCCGCCTCGACCAGCTGGCGGCCATCATCAATCCGCAGCGTGTCGTGCCGACCACCATGGAGTTCGTGGACATCGCCGGCCTGGTGGCCGGTGCCTCCAAGGGCGAAGGCCTTGGCAACCAGTTCCTGGCCAACATCCGTGAAACCGAAGCCATCGGTCACGTGGTGCGCTGCTTCGAGGACGAGAACATCGTCCACGTGGCGGGCAAGGTCTCCCCGGCCGACGACATCGAGGTGATCAACACCGAGCTGGCCCTCTCCGACCTGGATGCCTGCGAGCGCGCCATCAATCGCCAGTCCAAGCGTGCCAAGGGCGGCGACAAGGATGCCAAGCTGGAAGTGGAAGTGCTGGAGAAGATCAAGGTTGCCCTGGAAAACGGCCAGATGATCCGCGGCATGAAGCTGGACAAGGATGAGCTGGACGCCGTCAGCCACCTCAACTTCCTGACCCTCAAACCCACCATGTACATCGCCAACGTGGCGGAAGATGGCTTCGAGAACAACCCCTACCTGGATCAGGTCCGTGAGATAGCCGCCGCCGAGAACGCCGTTGTCGTGGTCGTCTGCTGCGCCATCGAGGCGGACATCGCCGAGCTGGACGACGAAGACCGCGCCGAGTTCATGGCGGATCTCGGCATCGAGGAGCCGGGCCTGAACCGGGTGATCCGCTCCGGATACGAGCTGCTCAAGTTGCAGACCTACTTCACCGCCGGTGTGAAAGAAGTGCGCGCCTGGACCATTCCGGTAGGCGCCACCGCCCCGCAGGCCGCTGGCAAGATCCACACCGACTTCGAAAAAGGCTTTATTCGCGCCCAGACCATCGCCTTCGACGACTTTATCACCTACAAGGGTGAGCAAGGCGCCAAGGAAGCAGGCAAGATGCGCGCGGAAGGGAAAGACTACATCGTCAAGGATGGCGATATCATGAACTTCCTGTTCAACGTCTAACCCCATGAGAGGCCAGCATTTGCTGGCCTCTTTTTTATCTGGCCAGAGGCGCGATCTGGGTGCGAATGTCGTAAAAAAAACCAGATTGTTGGGCTTTTGCACGACAGCGGCCAATAACTCGCCAAACGCACCCAAATTCGTTTTTTCAAACAAAAAAAGGGTTGACGCCCCAGAGCCAGATACGCATAATTCCGGCCGCACAGTGACGAGGCAACGACTCACTGGAAGCACGGTTGGCTATGTAGCTCAGTTGGTTAGAGCATCGCACTCATAATGCGGGGGTCACAGGTTCGAATCCCGTCATAGCCACCA
>NZ_JAPDBP010000003.1:167162-250924 GCF_027705305.1 Aeromonas sp. QDB17 | reverse complement strand
AGGCTATGTAGCTCAGTTGGTTAGAGCATCGCACTCATAATGCGGGGGTCACAGGTTCGAATCCCGTCATAGCCACCATGTTTGAAAAATGTTCCTTCAATCATCCGATTGCAAAGAACACTGTTGGGGCATCGCCAAGCGGTAAGGCAGCGGGTTTTGATCTCGCCATACCTAGGTTCGAATCCTAGTGCCCCAGCCATTTTTGCTTGTATTCGACGCAAGTCGTGCACAAGACGGCTATGTAGCTCAGTTGGTTAGAGCATCGCACTCATAATGCGGGGGTCACAGGTTCGAATCCCGTCATAGCCACCATTATTCTTGCGGAAGTGGCGAAATTGGTAGACGCACCAGATTTAGGTTCTGGCGCCCTAGGCGTGAGAGTTCGAGTCTCTCCTTCCGCACCATCGAAAGCAGTACCAAACAGACCAGCTCAGGCTGGTTTTTTTGTATCCGGCGTTTGCCGCTCTTCTTCCCCTCTCCACGCCATCGCACGCCTGCAACGCCACCTCATGTATCAACGGCTGAGCCTTGTGCTCTCCTCTGCGACGGCGCAATGCCCTGCTCCGGCGTGATGCCGCCCTTTTCATCTCGCAGAGCACTGCGGGCAATAAAAAGGCGGCCCGCAGGCCGCCATATCGTTTGCTGTCGTCAGAACGGGAAGAACCAGGGGATGGCGATGACGCTCACCACCATCACCAGCAGGGTGAAAGGCACGCCGATGCGCACAAAGTCCATGAACTTGTAGTTGCCCGGGCCCAGCACCAGGGTGTTGACCGGCGACGAGACCGGCGTCATGAAGGCTGCCGAGGCGGCGATGGCGATGGTCATGGCAAAGGGATAAGGCGACACCCCCATCTGATGGGCCGTCCCCAGCGCGATGGGCGCCATCAGCACCGCCGTCGCCGTGTTGGAGATGAAGAGCCCGATGACGGCACAGAGCACGAAGAGGCTGGCCAGCATCACCCTGGGGCCCATCTCCCCCACTGCCGAGATGAGCGCGCCGACGATGAGATCCACCCCGCCGGTCTGCTGCAATGCAAGGGCAAAGGGCAGCATGCCCACGATGAGGATCAGGGTCGGCCAGTGGATGGACTTGTAGGCGCTCTCCAGATCGATGCAGCGGAACTTGCCCATCAGCAGGCAGGCGATGAGCGCCGCGATCACGTTGGGCACGGGATCCGTCACCATCAGCACTATCATGACCCCGAGGGCAATCAGGGCGTGGATGGCCTGGCTGCGGGCCGGCGCCATCTCGTCCACTTCCGCAGGCAGGCCCAGCAGCAAAAAATCGCGATGATGGGTCTGCAACTGACGAATGAGGCTCCAGTTCCCCACCACCAGCAGGGTATCCCCCATCTGCAGCGCCTCGTCCACCAGCTTGCCGGTCAGCGCCTCTCCATCCCGGCGGATCCCCACCACGCTCAGACCGTAACGGGAACGGAAGGTCACCTCGCGGATGCTCTTGCCGAGCAGCCGGGAACCGGGGATGAGGGAGACCTCCGCCATGCCCACCTCCCGCGCCTGGTCGGAGAAATACTCCCCGCGCAATATCATGGGCTCGAGCCGCGCCTCGCTGCAAAACTCCCGCACATCCACCTCGGGATCCGACATGTCGATGAGCAGCACGTCCTTGGCCTGGAACTCGGTCACCCCGGTGACACTGACCATCACCCGCCTGAACTTGCGCCAGCGCTCCATCCCGATGACGTTGGCCCCGAAGCGGGCACGCAATTGCAGCTCGTCGAGGGTCTGGCCGATCAGGGGGGAGTCGGGTCGGATCGCCAGTCGGCGTGCTCGCCCCGCCAGCCGGTAGTCACGGATGAGATCCCGCATGGTGCTGCGTCCCATCTGCTTGCCCTTGCCCTCCTCTCCTTCACGCACCAGACGGTTGCGCATCAGCAGCATGTAGAGGATCCCCATCCCCAGAATGATGACCCCCATGGGGGTGAAGCCGAAGAAGCCGAACCCCTGGATGTCGTGCCGCATCAGTTCACTGTTCACCACCATGTTGGGAGGGGTTGCCACCAGCGTCATCATGCCGCTGATAAGGCCGGCAAAGCCGAGCGGCATCATCAGTCTGCCCGCCGGGATCCCCATCCGGTTCGCCACGCTCAACACCACGGGGATGAAGATGGCCACCACCCCGGTCGAACTCATCACGGCCCCCAGGGTCGCCACCGCCACCATCAGCAGCACCAGCATGCGGGTTTCGCTGCTGCCGGCCACCTTCACCAGGGCATCTCCCACCTGATAGGCGATGCCGGTACGCACCAGCCCCTCCCCCACCACGAACAGGGCGGCAATCAGAATGACGTTGGGATCGCTGAATCCTGCCAGCGCCTGCGGCAGGGTCAGGGTGCCGCTCAACACGAACAGGATGATGATCAACAAGGCGACCACGTCCATGCGGACCTTGTTGGTAATAAACAGGAGAATGGCACCCACCAGCATGCTGAGCACCCAGATCAACTCGGAATTCACACTTGCTCCTTTTGTTCAACGTCAACCACGGCCGGCCTCGGACGCCATCAGACCACAGAGCCCGTCCCCCTGATTTGTTACATATCAAGAAAGAGGAGACCGCATCATCTCACATTCAGGTTCAGTTGCGGCCATTTTACCGGTCAGTGAACGCAGTCGGTCGCCCTTCACATGTCGGGGTAAAAAGTGCTGCACGCTCCCCCCGCCCCTCCTAAAATGGGCCCGCCGCGGCCTGAGCCGCCCTCTCACCCCTTGCCCTTCGGAGACGACATGACCCAGCACACCCCGGCCTACCCGGCATTCACCTTCTTCAGCCGCTTTGTCGCCGACATCCAGGCTGGCCGAAAGACCATCACCATCCGCGACGAGAGCGAGGCAAACTGGCAGCCCGGCCAGCGCCTGGCCCTGTTCACCAACCCGGAACACCAGCCTTTTGGCACCATTGAGGTCATCTCGGTCAAGGCGGTCGCCTTCGAGGCGCTGAGCGACGAGCACGCCCGTCAGGAGAACATGACCCTCCCCGAGCTTAAAGATGTGATCCGCGATATCTACCCCGCACTGCCGCCCCTCTATGTGATTGAATTCGTGCTGATTGAAGCCTGATTTTGTGAGCTGCCTCAGCTAACGCCGGTTGCGCTCACGGGCCAAAAGCGCACAATGACTGTTTTTATATACAGTCATTGGTGTCTTATGGAAAAACAACTCGAACCGGCCATCGCAGCCATGGTGGCAGACTTCATCGCCGCAGGTCGTCCCAAGGCGAGCCAGCTGAGCTGGCAGGCGCGCCGTGACGGCTACCTAGCCTCTGCCCTGTTGGGCGGTGAGCGGGAAGAGGTGGGCGCCATTGAAGAGTGGCAGGCCGATCACCACGCCATCCGCTGCTATCGGCCCGCAGACAAACCGGACCCCGCGTATCCGGTGCTGATCTATTTTCACGGCGGCTGTTTTGTCAGCGGGGATTTCGAGACCCACGATCGCCAGATGCGGATGCTGTGTAACCGGGCCAGTGCCCTGATCTTCGCCGTACACACCCGCCTCGCCCCGGAACACACCTATCCTGCGGCTCACGACGATGCGCTGGCCGCCACGCGGGCCATCATGGCAGAGGTGGAGAAATGGCATGGAGATCCGGCACGTCTCGCCATTGCCGGCGACAGCGCAGGGGGTCATCTCGCCCTGGTCACCACCTTGCGGCTCAAGGCTGCCAGCGCCCCCTTGCCCAAGGCCCTGCTGCTTCTCTATCCCATGCTGGATGCCCTCTGCGAGAGCCAAAGCTACCGCGATCTCGGTGACGACTACCTCATCACCCGGGACATGCTCGCAAGCGGTTTTCACGCCTACCTTGGCAGCCTGCCCCCCAGCCATCCCGAAGCCAGCCCGCTCCACCATCCCGCCCTGTCAGGATTACCGCCGACCCATATCGTCACGGCGGAATATGATCCGCTGCGCGACGAAGGGGAAGCCCTGTATGGCAAGCTGGTGCAGGCTGGCGTCGATGCCACTTGCCAGCGGCAGCATGGCGTCATCCATGGCTACTTCCAACTGGCGGCCATCAGCCCTGCCGCTCGTCAGCTCATCGACCAGATAGCCATGATGCTCAGAAGACTCTGAGTTGGAACCGGCCCCCAAGCCGTGTTAAAAGTGTCTCTTTTGAATCAGAGAGGTAACCCGAGTGTTCGAGATAGCGAGCCTGAAAGAGGGTATGATGCACGGAGTGGAGCTGTTCCAGCTGCTGCTGGAGATCATCTCCATCGCCTGCGTGGTCATCGGCCTTGGCAAGACCCTCTGGCTGGCGGCCAGAGTGCGGGATCACGAGCCCGGCTTTCCCCGTATCCGCCTCTGCTTCGGCAGCTGGCTTATCCTGGCGCTGGAGTTCCAGCTCGCCGCCGACATCCTGGCCACCACAGTGGCGCCGAGCAAGGAGGAGCTGGTGCGCCTCGCCATCATCGCGGTCATCCGCACCTTCCTGAACTACTTCCTCGGCAAGGAGCTCGATGCCCAGGCCGAGCGCCAGCAACCCGAGCCTGTCAGGTCACCTTCCCGCCCCGACGCCCGATGAGCAGGCTGAGTGGCACAAGGCCACGACACGGAAGGAAAGGCACCAGCCTGATCCCATGAAGAGGGCTCCCCGCGGGGAGCCCTCTTTGTATCCGATAGCAACCATCAGGCGTGCTTGCTGGCCAGCTCGTGGCGCTTCAATGCCAGCAAGGTGACCAGCAGGGCGGCGGTGGCGATCAGCGCCATGCCGATATAGGTGGCGCTGAAACCGGGTGCCAGTTCGGCCGGGCTCAGGCTGGCCAGATTGGGGCTGCTGCCTGCTGGCAGGGCGGCATGGAACAACACAGCGCAGATGGCGACACCGACCGCCCCGCCCAGCTCCCGGCCGAAGTTGAACAGGGACATGCCGATGCCGCGATCTTCTCGCGGCAGGGCATTTTGCACCACCACCGACAGCGCCGGCAGCACCAGACCAAGGCCGATACCGGCAAACGCCAGTCCCAGTCTGGCCCAGACGTCGAAGTGGATCTGCCACAGGGCCAGCGCTGCCAGGGCAAAACCTGCCACCACGAAACGCTTGTAGTGACCGGTGCGACCGATGAGCTTGCCGCCGACGAAGGCACCCGCCGTGATGCAGACCATGAAGATCACCATGATCTCGCCACTGTCACTGGCGCTCATCCCCTTTTGCCACTGCATCTGCAACGGCAGGTAGACCAGCACGGCAAACATCAGCAACTGCGAGGCCAGCGCCAGCAGCACGCTCACCAGATAACCCGGCAGGCGCACCAGGTGGGCTGGCAGTATGGGGTCGTGCGCCCGCCGCTCAGCCAGGACGAGCAGCAACAGGGCAACCCCCAGCGCAGCCGCGAGCCAGACGGCGGGCAAGGCCGCTTCCGGCGAGAGCAGCAACAGGGTGAGGGTGGTGACCGTAATGAGCAGTGCCGCTCCCTTCCAGTCGAAGCGGCTGTGGCGACGCACATTGAGGTGACCCAGATTGCGGTTCACCAGCCAGAGGGCGATGGCACCGAGAGGCAGATTGATCCAGAAGATCCAGCGCCAGCTGAGCTGCTCGGTAAAATAGCCACCGAGCAGCGGGCCTGCGATGCTGGAGACCGCATAGACCGCCGAGATATACCCCTGATACTTACCCACCTCCCGTGGCGGAATACAGTCGGCGATGACGGTGAAGGCGAGCGCGATCAGCCCCCCGCCCCCCAACCCTTGCAGCACGCGGGCGGCCAGCAGGGTCGGCAGATCCTGGGCCAGGGCGCAGGCCACGGATCCAGCCAGAAACAGGCCGATACCGATGTTGAGCATGCGTACTCGGCCGAACATGTCACTCAACTTGCCATAGATGGGCAGGGCCGCAGTGGCCGCCAGCAGATAGGCGGTCACGACCCAGGTGAGGGCGGCACCGGCGTTCAGCTCAACTCCTATGATGGGCAAGGGCGTGGTGACGATGCTCTTTTCCAGTGAGCCCAGGGCGATCACCAGGGCCACGCTCGAGAAGACGGTTTTGGGGGACATAGGCAGGCTCGCTCATGTGAGATATCGGCATAGGGGGTGCAAGGCACATTATTGTCTCATAAATCATTAGCCGATGGTCAAAACCACTGCCAACCATGATGAAGGTCGCGACATCTGCGCGCCGGATCTGCTAGGGTAAGTCTTTGCCGAAGAGGACGCCCCCCATGCCCCACTCATCCCCCTGCGATCATCACCAGAGTGAACAGCCCCGATTCGACGAGTACGACGCCCTGATCTTCGACATGGATGGCACCCTGGTGGACTCCATGCCTCTGCACCTGGATGCCTGGGAAATCACCAGTGCCGAGTTCGGCCTGCCGTTTGATCGGGCACAGCTCAACGAGTACGGCGGCATCCCCACCCGCAAGATAGTGACCATGCTGGCAGAGCAGCACGGGATGACCATCGACGTGGAAGCCTTTGCCCGGCGCAAGGTCGCCCTCTACCTGGCACGGATCGACGACGTCCGGGTGTTTCCCGCCATGTGGGAGCTGGTCAGGCAGTACCACGGCAAGGTGCCCATGGGCATAGGCACCGGCTCAACCCGGGAACATGCGGCGCACATCCTGCGTCAGACCGGGCTCGATGCCTTCATCTCCGTGCTGGTGAGTGCCGATGATGTGGTCAATCACAAGCCCCACCCGGACACCTTCCTGAAAGTGGCCGAGCAGCTCGGCGCCAACCCGGCCAACTGCCTGGTGTTTGAAGACACCCGGATAGGCATTCAGGCGGGCAAGGCCGCCGGCATGACCACCTTGCTGGCCACCGAAGGGACGCTGCAACGGGTGTGAGCGGTGCGGGCCCATCCTAACCGACGGACCCGCACCAGCTTACTCGGCCTCATTCTCCCCCTCCTTCCCACCTGCCGGTGCCGGGCCGTCCGGCCGCTCAAATCCCAGATCTGACATGCAGTTGTCAAATTCCGACTCCCCCGGTTTGCCATGCTCCTTGCAGCTCTCAAACGCCGCTTTCATCTCGGCCGACAGCTCGTGCGGAGGCTTGGGCGGGGTACGGCTGCCCTGATCGCCCGCTGCGGCGGTCAGAGTAGTGAGGGAAAACAGCAAAGGCAGAACAATCTTCATGGTATGACTCCAAAACGGGTGGCATACACCGGCACGGTGCGGCGATGGCCCACGGCAGCGGACGGCATCATGCTAGCGAATCGCCGCGAACTGATGGGTCAAGGGGAGGTAAAGAGGGTGTCAGGTCGGCGTAAATCCATAAAAAAACGCCCCAGGCGGGGCGTTGTTTTCATGGCGGCCATTACATGGCGTTGGTGGATTCGAAGATCTTGTCGGCCGACGCTTCGACGAAGCCAGGGTAGAGCACGCCATCGGCCTGCGGGTAGCGCAGGGCAAACTCGTAAAAGCAGCTCGGGATGGTGCGCACGCCGTCGCTGAAGGGCACCTCGGCCTTGTCTGCCATGGTGGAGGATTGCTCCAGCATCACCTCGGGATCGCCCTTCACCTCGCCGCCAACGGTGTTGAGCACGAAGCCTGCCGCCTTGAGCGCCGCATTCACCTGCTGGATGGTGTCGAAGTCCTTCAGGCGGTTGATGTTGACGGTGAAGTGGTTGGCACGATAACCCCAGGCGGCCATCCAGGCGGCATACTCGCTCTCTGCCAGCAGGGTCTGGTAGTCGGTGTGGGAGACCTGCCAGGGCGCGCCGGCGTAGAGGAAGGCCGGGGTGTCGGTGAGGTGATCGGGTACCTGATCCACCAGCTTGTGGATGATGGCCTGGGCAACTTCGGAGAGCTCTTCCACCTTCAGCTCGCTGATGAACACCTTGGGCGCATCAGGATCTTTATGCTCGAAGTGTTTGGCATAGAGCTTCTTGGCCTTGAACACATACTCGCCCTTCTCTTCATACCCCAGGGCGCGGAAGTGGGCCGCCAGTTTCTCGAGACCGAGCTTGGGCAGGTTGTAGGTCCGAAACGCCACGTGATCGTTGATGATGGGGGCACCGCCGCCCAACAGTTGATGAACCTTGTGAGCACTGGGGGTGACCTGAATGTAGTTGTCCCACAGATGGCCAAACAGGGTGTCGATATCCTTTTGCATCTCTCTTTCCTTTGATTGCGGGTACAGACAGGGGCACCTGTTCAGTGCCCCTCTTTTATTTTCTTGTTATCAGAAGGTCAGACCGGGAGACAGCTGATCCGGCATAGCAGCCTTGCTGTCTTCGACGGAGGCGACCGGGTAAGCACAGTAGTCGGCGGCGTAGTAGGCGCTCGCCCTGTGGTTGCCGGAGGCACCGATGCCGCCGAAGGGGGCGGCACTGGAGGCGCCGGTGATGGGCTTGTTCCAGTTGACGATACCGGCACGGATCCGCTTGAAGAAGTGGTTCCAGTCCGCTTCGTTGTCACCGAGCAGACCGGCCGAGAGACCGAAACTGGTGGCGTTCGCCTTCTCGATGGCCACATCGAAGTCGTCGTAGCGAATGAGCTGCAGCAGCGGGCCGAAGTACTCTTCATCCGGCAGCGCGCTGACCGCGGTCACGTCTATGATGCCCGGGGAGACAAAGCCGGTGCCCACTTCCAGGTGCTTGAGGGCAAGCAGGCTTTCACCACCTAGGCGCTGCAGGTTGGCTTGCGCCTCGACCATGCCGAGTGCGGCCTTCTCGCTGATCATGGCGCCCATGAACGGCTGCTCGGCGGCGTCATAGAGGCCGACCTTGATCTGGCCGACCACCTCCACCAGGCGCTTGACCAGGGCATCGCCCCGCTCGCCGCGCTCGACAAACAGACGGCGCGAGCAGGTGCAACGCTGGCCGGAGGTAATGAAGGCGGACTGCACGATGGCATGGACGGCGCCGTCAATGTCGCTCACATCTTTCACGATCAGCGGGTTGTTGCCACCCATCTCCAGTGCCAGGATCTTGCCCGGCTGGCCGGCAAACTGCTGATGCAGGAAGTGGCCGGTACGGGAGGAGCCGGTGAAGAAGAGGCCGTCGATGTCCGGGTTGCCGGCCAGCGCCTTGCCGGTGTCGACCTCCCCCTGCACCAGGTTGAGCACCCCCTTGGGCAGCCCCGCCTCCTGCCACACCTTGACCATGGCTTCAGCCACCATGGGGGTCAGCTCGGAAGGCTTGAACACGACCGCATTGCCGGCGATGAGCGCCGGCACAATGTGGCCGTTGGGCAGGTGGCCCGGGAAGTTGTAGGGGCCGAACACGGCCACGACGCCATGGGGCTTGTGGCGCACGAACGCCTTGGCGCCCGGCATGGGGTTTTCCACCGTGCCGGTACGCTCGTCATGGGCGCGGATGGAGATGGCAATCTTGCCCTGCATGGCCGCCACTTCGGTGCGGGTCTCCCACAGCGGCTTGCCGGTTTCACGGGCGATGGTCAGGGCCAGCGCCTCCTTGTGCTCGCCGAGCAGGTCGGCATAGCGGCGCACGATGGCAAGGCGCTCTTCAAGGGCCAGATCGGACCAATGGTAGAAGGCCGTGCGGGCCGCCTTGACGGCCGCATCCACCTGGGACTGGCTTGCCGCCTCACCACGCCAGATCACCTCGTTTTTGGCCGGGTCGATGGATTCGAACGGCTTGCCTTCACCGGCCAGCCACTGGCCATCGATAAACTGGACTAAAGACATCATCAATTCACTCCCTGTGGGTACGCAGGCCGCCTCGGCAGCCTGTCTCAATGCTGTGCTGCGGGGCGGGTCAATCCAGATCGACGACGCGCACCATGTCGCCATTTTCCACCTTGAGGGCGGCCGCCATCTTGGGCGGAATGATGGCTTCGTGCTTGTCCAGATCGACCCGGATGTTGCCGTAGCAGGCGCGGTATTGCTCGAACCTGGCGTTGCAGATGAGGTAGGTATGGCCGCCGATGGGTTCACCCACCAGCACCGCCAACTTCTGGCTGCGGCGCACGCTGCGAATGTTCTTCACCTCGCATTCAACGGTGGGGCCTGCGTCGAAGATGTCGACATAACCGCGATTCACGAACCCCTCATCCTGCAGCATCTTGAGGGCAGGTCGGGTCTTTTCGTGGGTCTTGCCGATGACGGCGCGCGCCTCGTTGCTCAGCAGATTGACGTAGATGGGGTACTTGGGCATCAGCTCGGCGATGAAGCGCTTCTTGCCGATGCCGGTCAGATAGTCGACGGTGGGAAAATCCATCGAGAAGAAATGTTTTTGCAGCCACTCGTAGAAGGGGCTGTGGCCATTGCCATCGGAGACACCACGCATCTCGGCAAAGACGGTACTGTCAAACAGCTCGGGGTGTTCGGCCATGAACAGGAAACGGTGCTTGGAGAGCAGACGGCCGTTGAGCCCCTCGCGGGCGCATTCACGCAGAAACAGGGTGCAGAGCTCGGAATTGCCGGTGTAGTCGTTGGAGAGGGTGAGGGTTTCCACGACATTGTAGATGCCGAGCTTGGGAGAGGAGTGCACCACCTTGCCGATGTGATAGTTGTAAAACGCCTGGGACAGGCCGACCGCCGCGTCGATGGCGCAGGTACCGACCATCTCCCCGGTCTCCAGATCCTCGGCCACGAAGAAATAGAGGCACTCGCCCTTGCCAGCGGGCTTGTCCAGGAAGGTCTGGGTCGAGGCATCGATCTTGCGTTGCAGCAGCTCGTCGTTGACCGGCAAGGATGTCATGCCGGTGCCGGATTCGATGGCACAGGTCTTGAGGCCGGCGAAGTCGCGCTGCTCGATAGGACGGATAACCAACATAAATGACAACTCCCTTTCATTGACGACAGGTGGGGTCCCGGCTCCTGCCGGGAGGGCTCCCCACCTCAATTTGGATCAGGCGTTGACCACCTGAGCGACCGCTTTCTCGAACCGGGCCAGCCCTTCCTTGATGTCCGCTTCCGGGATCACCAGGGAGGGGGCAAAACGCACCACGTTGGTACCGGCAACCAGCGCCATCAGGCCCTGATCGATGGAGGCGAGCAGGAAGTCGCGGGAGCGGCCCTTGAAGTCATCGTTGAGCACGGCGCCCAGCAGCAGGCCCTTGCCGCGCACTTCGCTGAAGCAGTGGTACTTGGCGTTGATGGCTTCCAGCCCTTCGCGGAACAGCTGCTCGCGCTGCTTGATGCCGCTCAGCACTGCCGGGGTGTTGACCACGTCGATCACCGCCTCGGCCACGGCACACGCCAGCGGGTTGCCGCCGTAGGTGGAGCCGTGAGTGCCCACTTTCAGGTGGGAAGCGATCTCGGTGGTGGTCAGCATGGCCCCGATGGGGAAGCCGCCGCCCAGCGCCTTGGCGCTGGTGAGGATGTCCGGCGTGACGCCCAGACCCATATAGGCAAACAGCTCGCCGGTACGACCGACACCGGATTGCACCTCGTCATAAACCAGCAGGGCGTTGTGCTTGTCGCACAACTCGCGCACCCCTTTGGCAAACTCGTCGGTGGGGCTGATGATGCCACCCTCGCCCTGCAGCGGCTCCATCACCACGGCGCAGGTGTTGTCGGAGATGACGGCAGCCAGCTCCTCCAGGTTGTTGTAGGCGACGTGGGTGATGTCGGCAGGCTTGGGACCGAAGCCATCGGAGTAGGCAGCCTGGCCGCCGACGCTGACGGTAAAGAAGGTACGGCCGTGGAAGCCTTGGTGGAAGGCGATGATCTGGGTCTTGTGGGCCCCGAACTTCTCGATGGCGTAGCGGCGGGCCAGCTTGAGGGCCGCTTCGTTCGCTTCGGCACCGGAGTTGCAGAAATAGACCTTCTCGGCGAAGGTGGCGGCGACCAGTTTCTTGGCCAGGCGCAGGGCCGGCTCGTTGGTCATCACGTTGGAGAGGTGCCACAGCTTCTCACCCTGGGATTTCAGGGCCTCGACCAGTTTGGGATGGCAATGGCCCAGGCCATTGACCGCGATCCCGCCCGCGAAATCCACATACTCGCGGCCTTCCTGATCCCAGACACGTGACCCCTCGCCGCGCACCGGGATGATTTTGGCCGGCGCATAGTTGGGAACCATCACTTCATCAAACACTTCACGTGTCACTGCCAACAACTCTGACATATTGCTCTCCTGCTATCTCGCGGCAGAATAATCCACCGCCCAAAAGTTAAATCCGTGTAAACATGGCGGAATTATCACAGAAAAAAAGTAAAAAGTCTGTAACTTAACCGCCTATAAGGAACAATGTTCGATTGCCTTTGAGATTTTAGGCAACCGCATTGCATAACGGCTCAGGGGGTGTTGGCAAGAGATAATTTGGACAGGGAGGAGGGTGAATAAAGTCTCAGGGAAATTTTTTTTTTGCCTCATGACGGTTTTGAGACAGACATCGCAATTTTTTCAGGAAACGGCCAAAAAGTTGGCCAGCAACTGGTGCCCCTGTTCGCTCAGAATACTCTCCGGATGGAACTGCACTCCCTCCAGCGCCAGCGTTTTATGCCGCAGCCCCATGATCTCGTCCGGGCTGCCGTCGGCATGTTCGCTCCAGGCGGTGACCTCGAAACAGTCGGGGAGCGACGCCGCCTCCACCACCAGAGAATGATAGCGGGTCACCCGCAGCGGGTTGTTGAGCCCCTTGAACACCCCCTCCCCTTTGTGACGGATGAGAGATGTCTTGCCGTGCATCACCTGACGGGCACGCACCACCCGGGCACCAAAGGCCTGTGCCAGCGACTGATGGCCAAGACAGACGCCGAGGATGGGGATCTCGCCGGCAAAACGGGAGATGGCGGCCAAAGAGATGCCCGCCTCGTTTGGCGTGCAGGGGCCGGGAGAGATCACCAGATGGCGGGGGGCAAGCCGGGCTATCTCCTCCAGGCTCAGCTCATCGTTGCGCCTGACCACCACCTCTTGCCCCAGAGCGCCGAAGTATTGCACCAGGTTCCAGGTAAAAGAGTCGTAGTTGTCGATGAGTAGCAGCATGCAAACACCCTGGGAATAAGACAGAGACGGTGATCGGACAGCCCGTTACGAGCGCGGGCAGACAAACGCCGCGCATTCTGGCATGTCTCATTGCGTTAATAAACCGGCGATCACCTCACCTGCTGTGCAGTCTGTCCGCTCTTCAATGGCGATCCAGGCCTGTCGACCCCACCCGGCGGTGGGCCTGTCCCCGATCGGGCAGAATCAGCCGCTCCATGTCAGGATGGCAAGGTAAAAGAGACGGGAGGCGACCGGGAAAAGGGCACAGGTCGTGACAGGCAGATGGGAAGGAGTCACCTTGGCAAGGGCTGACAACGGACCTCAGCGGTCCAGATAACGGCCCTGTTCCAGTTCCCGTTCCCGCTGGCACTCGGCCAGATAGATGGCAGCCGCGATGGCCGGGGTCTTGTGGTGCTTGTCGATGGCGTTGGAGACCATCAACTGCAAGGTATTGAGGCTCTTGGCCTTGCGAAACTTGCGCAGCCAGTGACCCTTGTCACCCAACTCTTCACTCAGGGTTTGTGATTCGACAGACATGCTTTCTCTTGGGGCAAAGCCCGTGTTTGACATTGGGGGAGGTTGCGACAAACCGGAAGGTGTAAAACAAAGAAAGCCAGGCATCCACCCAGCTCTCTTCTACTACACCTTCCCAGTATGTCAGGCTCGAGGAACGAAGCCGACGACATCATATACGCTGATCAGGGTTTTTTCAGCCCTTTCACGCGCCTTTTGTGCGCCAGCCGCCAAAATGGCCTGCAGATGGGCCTCATCCTGACGCAGCTCGCGGAAGCGCGCCTGGATGGGTTCCAGCAAGGCGACCACGGCATCGGCCGTTTCACTCTTGAGGTGGCCGTACATCTTGCCTTCGAAGTGCTGCTCCAGCTCCGGGATGGAGCGGCCGGTCACACCGGACATCAGGGTCAGCAGATTGGAGACCCCCGGCTTGTTTTCGGGATCAAAACGCACCACGGCCGGCTCGTCGGAGTCGGTCATCGCCCGCTTGATCTTCTTGACGATCTGCTTGGGATCTTCCAGCAGGCCGATGAAGTTGGCCTCGTTGTCGTCGGACTTGGACATCTTCTTGGTCGGGTCCTGCAGGCTCATCACCCTGGCCCCTTCGGTCGGAATGAAGGGTTCCGGCAGGGTGAAGACTTCGCCATAGAGGTTGTTGAAGCGGGTGCAGATGTCGCGGGTCAGCTCCAGATGCTGCTTCTGGTCATTACCCACCGGCACCTGATTGGCCTGATAAAGCAGAATGTCGGCCGCCATCAGCACCGGATAACCGAACAGGCCGACGTTGACGTTGTTCTCGAAACGGGCGGACTTGTCCTTGAACTGGGTCATGCGCGACAGCTCGCCCATCTGGGTGTAGCAGTTCAGGATCCAGCCGAGCTCGGCGTGCTGGGGCACGTGGGACTGGATGAAGACGGTGCTCTTGGCCGGATCGATCCCCACCGCCAGATAGAGGGCGGCTGCGTCGAGGCACGCCTTGCGCAAGGCGGCCGGATCCTGGCGAGTGGTGATGGCGTGCAGATCGACGATGCAATAGAGGCAGTCGAAGTCATCCTGCATGCTGACCCACTGACGCAGGGCCCCCATGTAGTTGCCGATGGTCAGCTGGCCCGAGGGTTGGGCACCGCTCAATACGATTGGTTTAGTCATCAGAGTAGTAATCCTTGTTATCCGCCAGCCCGGTCTGGATCAGACCAGCAGGGCGTCGAGTTCGGCAAACTGCTCGCAAACCCAGTCGGGGCGGGAGTCTGCGATAGGGCGGCCATAGTTGTAGCCATAGGTGAGCCCCACCACCTTCATGCCGGCGGCCTGGGCGGCCAGCACGTCATTTTCGGAATCCCCCACCATCAAGGTGCGGGACGGGCTGACACCCAGCTCGTGGCAGGCGTGCAACAGCGGCTCCGGGCTCGGCTTCTTGACGGGTACGCAGTTGCCCCCGAGCCAGAGTGCGAAACAGTCGCTGATGCCGAGGGCCTCCAGAATGGGCTGCACGAAGTGACTCGGTTTGTTGGTCACCACGGCCTGCTGATAACCCAGCCCCTGCAGACGGCGCAGGCTACGGGCCACTCCGTCATACATGGCCAGGCCTTCCAGAAGACAGGCCTGATAGTGACGGTCGAACAGGGGGCGGGCCTTGGCAAACTGCTCCGGGGCGTCGCGGTAATCGAGAGCCCGCTGGATCAGCTTGTCGGCGCCGTTGCCGACCCAGGTACGCACCACGGACTCGTCGGCCTCGGCCAACCCCAGATCCGCCAGGGTACGGTTGACCGCCAGCGCCAGTTGCGGGGCGCTGTCAATCAGGGTGCCATCCAGATCGAACAGCACCAGGTCAAAGGGGCGATCAGCGACGGACATGGGCAAGCTCCGCGCGCATCTGGTCGATCACTGCCTTGTAATCCGGCTTGCCGAAGATGGCAGAGCCCGCCACGAACATGTCGGCACCCGCCTCGGCAATCTCGCGAATGTTGTCGACCTTGACCCCGCCATCGATTTCCAGGCGAATGTCGCGGCCGCTCTCGTCGATCAGGCGGCGCACCTGGCGCAGCTTGTCGAGGGTGCCGGGGATGAAGCTCTGACCGCCAAAGCCCGGGTTGACCGACATCAGCAGGATCACGTCCAGCTTGTCCATCACGTACTCCAGGCAGGTGAGCGGGGTCGCGGGGTTCAGCACCAGACCAGCCTGGCAACCCTGCTCCTTGATGAGGCCCAGGGTGCGATCCACGTGATCGGAGGCTTCCGGGTGGAAGGTGATCAGGCTGGCACCGGCCTTGGCAAAATCAGGCACGATGCGATCCACCGGCTTGACCATCAGGTGCACGTCGATGAGCGCTTCGATGCCGTAATCGCGCAGCGCCTGACAGACCATGGGGCCTATGGTCAGGTTGGGGACATAATGGTTGTCCATCACATCGAAATGGACCACGTCGGCCCCGGCGGCCAGCACCTTGGCCACATCCTCACCCAGACGGGCAAAGTCGGCGGAAAGGATAGAGGGGGCAATCAGAAAGTCTTTCATCAGCGTCATCCATTGGCAGCGTGGCAGAAAAAACGGCGCAATTTTATCGCAAAAGGGCGATGAAAACGACCCGCATCTACAGAACACGCCGCTCCGGCACCATGGCTGGCACACGATGCCAGGCGCGGCTCACGGAATGCCAGCGGCAGCATCAGAAATGACAACGGCCCCCTCAGGGACCGTTGTTCACTCAGCCGACGGCAACCAGCTCCGCCTCACCGGGATAATAGCCCTGTTCGGGCTCGATGCCGGGGGGATAGAGCGCCAGCAGCTCGGCCACCTTGTTGCGACCACCGCCGTTGCGGCTGATGGTGCGCTTGACCAGGATCTCGTCGAGCCGGGCGCCACGATAAAGCTCGCGGGTCAACTCGATGTCATGGTTGCTGATGAGCACGGGCACCCCTTTATGGGCGGCGGTGTGGCGAGCCAGCCTGGCCAGCAGCGCCTGATCGTCCAGGGTGAAACCGCCTGCCGAATAGGTGGTGAAACTCGCCGTGGTGGAGAGGGGGGCATAGGGCGGATCGCAGTAGATCACCCAGTCTTCCTCTGCACGGGCCATGGCGTCGGCATAGCTTTCACAGATGAACGTCGCCTTCTGCGCCTTCTCGGCAAAGGCCCACAGCTCTTTCTCCGGGAAGTAGGGCTTCTTGTAGGAACCGAAGGGAACGTTGAAACCCCCCTTCTTGTTGTAACGGCACAAGCCGTTGAAACCATGGCGATTCAAAAACAGGAACAACTGAGCCCGTTCAAACCCGGCCGCGGTCTGGTTGAACTGGGTACGCAGCCGATAATAGGCGGTCTTGTGGTTGTGCTCGGCCACGAACAGCTTGCGGGCCTCGCTGATGAAGCTGTCCGGCTGCTGCTTGAGGTGGTTGTAGAGGCCAATGAGATCCGGATTGATGTCGTTGAGCACATAGGCGTCGTAATCCGTGTTGAGAAACACGGATCCCGCCCCGACGAAGGGCTCCAGCAACACACGCCCGGCCGGCAAACGCTCGGCGATCTCTTCGACCAGGGAGTATTTTCCCCCGGCCCATTTTAAAAACGCGCGTGTTTTTTTCATGGAAGTCCGGTGTTGACAAGGCTATGCCCAAAAAAGGGGGGTGATTCTACCCCCTTCTTCGGGTGGCTGGCTATTGCTTCAATTCTTTTTGTATCTGGGCGAATGACTTGGGCCAGGGTTGTCCCTTGAGCAAGGCAGGTGACAGCTTGCGAATGGCCGCCTTGGCCTGGGCACTGCTGGCGTAGTCTCCCTGCACCACTACATACCAGGGACTGCCACGGAAGCGGGTCTTGTAAACCCACACCTTGCCCGCCAAGCCATGCTCGGCCACAAAGCTGTCTACCGCCTTGGTGTTGCTCGCCCCCATCAACTGGATGCTGTAGTGATTCTTCGGCTTCTTGTTGAGAGTCGCCACCGGCGTCAACGCCACCTTGGCCGCTGGGGCTGCGACCGGCGCTGTCTGCGCGCCACTGGCCGGTTGAGCCTCTGTCCGGGCCGGGACACTGCTCGGGGCCGGATTCTTGACCTGGGCCGTCGTTCCGGTCGGGACCGCACGGGAACCGCTCCCCACCAGCTCATCCACCACGGCCGTGGGCAAGGCGCCGCTGACGTTCGGCTGGTTCATCAATTTCTCGACCACTTCGTCGGAGATGACGACCCGGCGCCCCTCATAGTTGGTTGACTCCGTGGTGACCGTCTCGCTTTCGACCTTCTTGGGCAAGGGCTTGGCATCGGACTGCCAATCGCGGGCAACCTGATTCCCTGACGGGATGGCAGCGGCGCCACTGTTCGCCTGAGTACCCAAAGCCCCGCTCGCCGCACCGACGTTCACAGGATCGCTTGAGACGGGATCGGGCAACGCCGTCCCCTGGGACGGTGCCTGGGCGGGGTCCTGGCCTGCACTGTCGAACAGGGGCAGATAGCTCAGGGCCAGCAACCCGCCCGCCAACAGGGCAAGCACGATCGCTATCTTCTTGACGGGCAACTCGGCCTGACGTTTCTTGGGCCTTCTGTCGGTCATGGTATCCTCCAGTAACTGCATGATGGCTGACGGATGTCCGCCCGCCCCATTCAGGATCTCTTCCACTTTCGGCTTGGGCAAGAGGGCTGTCGGGATCTTGAGCTCTTTGGCCTTCTCATACAAGAAGATACGTTGCTCAGGAGCGCTCAGTGGCGCGACTTCCAGCTCGAGGGCTGGCATGGCTCGTCCCTTGAGGAGCGCCTTCTGGTTGCGACACCAGGCGTCATCACCCGAGAGCAGGATGGCCAGTTTATGAGGAGATGCCAGAGTATCGTTGTGACGACAGAGCGCCCACAACTCCCCCACCAGCTCGGCAGGCAAGGTATCGGCACGTTCGATGATGAGCAGCAGTCTGGCAGGCTTGTCACCCACCATGCGAAAGAAGCTGTCCGCCAGGGCATCCTGCGCGTTGAACAGGGGACGTGCCACCACCTGCTGCAACAGCAGCTGGCGCACATCCGCCATCTTCATGGACGGGCTGCCGATGAGGCTGGCCACCCGCACCGCATCGGGCAGTTGGGCAAGTAGCGACTCGCACAGTGTGCCACGGCCACTGCCTGGCTTGCCGGAGAGAAAAACAAAGGGGTGGTTGAACTCGATCAGGTGCAGCAGCCGGTCAACCAACTGCCGCTGAGAAGGCAGCTTGAGCAATTTATTAGTGGTCACGACCAGACTCGATCACCGCCATCAATTGCTCGTCTGTCACATCGGCCACGACCTGGGCCTGTCCGATCCCGATCGGCAGCACCAGCCTCAGTTTGCCTTCCAGCACCTTCTTGTCACGGCGCATATGGCGAATGAAGGCGGCAAAATCCATATCGGACGGTGCCTTGACCGGCAAATCGGCGGCCAACAGCAGATCGCGGACTCGTGCCACCTCTTGCGCCGTCATGTCGCCACGGGCCAGGGCCGTCTCGGCCGCCAGCATGGTTCCCGCCGCCACGGCTTCACCGTGCAGCCAGTTGCCATAACCCTTCTCCGCCTCGATGGCATGGCCGAAGGTATGTCCCAGGTTCAGCAAGGCGCGCACGCCGTGCTCGGTCTCGTCCTGACCGACCACATCGGCCTTGATCTCGCAGCAGCGGCGAATGGCATAGGAGAGTGCATCACCATCGAGGCGCTGCAGGCGGGTCATGTTGGTTTCGAGCCAGGAAAAGAAGGCGGCATCCCAGATGATGCCGTATTTGATCACCTCGGCCATGCCGGCGGCAAATTCCCGGGCAGGCAGGGTCTTGAGGCAGTCGGTATCGATGATCACATGCTTGGGCTGATAGAAGGCACCCACCATGTTCTTGCCGAGGGGATGGTTGACGGCGGTCTTGCCGCCGACGGAAGAGTCAACCTGGGAGAGCAGCGTGGTAGGCACCTGAATAAACGGAATGCCTCGTTGGTAGCTTGCCGCAGCAAAGCCGACAACATCACCTATCACACCGCCCCCCAGAGCGATCAGAGTGGTATCACGACCATGGCTGGTTTCCAGCAGAGCAGACATGATCCGCTCGAAGGTCGCCAGGGTTTTGTAGGCCTCGCCATCGGGCAGGATCAGGTGTTCCACCTGAAAACCGGACAGCAACTGAATGATCTGTTCAAGATACAGGGGCGCGACCACGGTATTGGTCACAATCATGACCCGCTTGCCCTTGATCGTCTGCGCCAGTACCTCGGGGCGTTGCAGCAGACCGGCAGCTATCTCTATCGGGTAGCTGCGTTCACCCAGTTCGACCTTCAACCTTTCCATGGACGTCCTCTAATGAATTACATACCAATCAACTTGACGATTTGATTAGCGACAACTTTGGCACTCTGGTCATCCGTCTGGATGACAAAATCGGCAACCTCTTCGTACAGGGCGTTGCGCTCTTGCGCAAGACGCTCAAGCACTTCACGGGGCGGCTCTTCGGTTTGCAGCAAGGGACGACGCTTGTCTCTCTGGGTTCGCGCCAATTGCTTTTCAATGGTGGTTTCGAGGTAGACCACGATGCCGCGTGCGGAGAGTTTGTTGCGGGTTTCACGGCTCTTGATGGCACCGCCACCCGTTGCCAGCACGATACCCTGCTGTTCGGCGAGCTCACCGATCACCTTCTCTTCGCGGATCCGGAAACCTTCTTCGCCTTCAACATCGAACACCCAGCCGATATCGGCACCACTGCGGCGCTCAATCTCATGATCTGAGTCGAAAAACTCCATGTGCAGTTGTTCTGCCAGATGTCTACCTATGGTGCTCTTGCCCGCACCCATGGGACCTATCAGGAAAATATTGCGTTTCTCAGCCATGTCTTTTCGTTAGTAATTACAAACTGTATGGCCCCGGTAAACACTCGACCGGGGTACCTATGAACCTTATCTTGCGATGGATCAGGAGGGGGATTATCTCAGTAGAAACCAGGACTGGCAACCGCAGCCCTTACGCCCCAGCCTCATCGGGGCGTAAGGTTATATGTGTTTTACTCTCACAAGTAAAGTTTTCAGAGGGCGTCGGTCACTATCCTCGGGGTCACGAAGATCAGCAGTTCACGCTTCTTGTTTTCACTGGTGGTTTTCTTGAACAGATAGCCCAACCCGGGGATATCCCCCAGCAGCGGCACCTTGCTGACATCGCTCTTGATGGTCTGTTGATAGATGCCGCCAAGCACCAGAGTTTCACCGTTGTTGACCAACACCTGGGTGGTGATGGACTGGGCGTTGATGGACACCGCATCCCCGGTTCCGGTCGGCACGGTTTCACCCTTGGTATCCTGAGTCACGGTCAAGTCCAGGATCACCCTGTTGTCCGGGGTGATCTGCGGTGTGACCTTGAGGCTCAGCACCGCCTTCTTGAAGGTGACCGAGGTCGCCCCGCTCGAAGAGGACTCCACATAGGGGATCTCGGTCCCCTGCTCGATCAGGGCCGGCTTCTGGTTGGCCGTGGTGACACGCGGACTGGCGATGATCTCGGCCTTGCTCTCCTTTTCCAGAGCTGAGAGCTCAAGATCCAAAAGGGTGCCATTGGCAAGACGGGCAACTTGGAATGCCAGGGTGCCGGCCGCGTTGGTCACCGGCAGGTTGACGTTGAGTCTGTCTTCTACGTTGGGGCGAGTGATGGTGGAACTGCCATCATTGTTTCCGGCGCCATCATTACCCTCTATGGTGCCCGAGGTGCCGTTGCCATGACCGTCTGTCTTGGTCACCCCCCAGCGCACCCCCAGTGCCTCATCGAAACCATCATCAATGGTCACCATGCGCGCCTCGATCACCACCTGCTTGACCGGGATATCGAGAATATCCAGCATCCGCTTGACGTTGCTGATGACATCCGCCGTGTCCTTGACCACCAGCACGTTGGTACGTTCATCCACGCTGACCGCCCCTCTGGGGGAGAGCAGCTTGGTACTCTCGGAGGAGAGCAGGGCCGCCACTTCCGATGCCTTGGCATAGTTGATCTGCAGATACTCGGTGTAGAGGGGTGCGAGATCCGCCACCTGGTTGCGGCTCTCCATCTGCTGTTTCTCGCGAGCGGCAATCTCATCCGCCGGCGCCACCAGCAGGATGTTGTTGTCCAGCCGTTTGTCCAGCCCTCTGACCTTGAGGATGATGTCCAGCGCCTGCTCCCAGGGCACGCCATCGAGACGCAGCGTGATGTTGCCGGAGACCGAGTCCGTGGTCACCAGGTTCAGATTGTTGAAATCGGCGATGATCTGCAACACGGTACGAACAGGAATATCCTGGAAGTTCAATGAGATGGGTTTTCCTTGGTACTGCTTCGCCGCCGTGGTGGCCACCCGTTTTTTCACCTCGATGATGAACATCTTGTCGGCCTGATCGTAACGGTAGTCAAACTGGCCGTTCACCGAGAGCTCGAACAGGGTGTCATTGCCCTGGCGGAACACCTCCACTTGGGAGACCGGGGTAGCAAAGTCCTGCACATTGATGAGGTTGAGCTGATCATCAGGCACCCGGGTACCATGGAACTTGGCCAGCACTTTCTGACCACGGCTGCTGACATCCACCGCCGCCGAACTGTTGTCCAGCGTCACAAGGAACTCCCCCTGCCCCTCCTTGCCACGACGAAAATCCACGCCCTTGACCGAGTTGAAGTAGGCGCCACCCATGTTTGCCTGAGACACGGACAACACCGGCTTGCCGGGGGCAACGGGCGAAGGAGCCACGGTAGGCGTGGCAGCCACGGCAGGCTGAGCCTGATACTGGGACTGGTTCTGGGCAACCCGCTGGGTGTCAATCAGCGCAGACTGGGTCACTGGCTGGCTTCTGACGAGCGCAGACTGACCGGCTGCAACAGGCGCCGCCGAGGAAGCGACCGGCTGCCCTGCCTTGTCTCCCAGCGCCACCAGCAATTTATTGCCCTGCTGATGGACCTGATAGGGGGTGAGCTGATCGAGGGCGATCTTGATGTCGAGCCCCTGCCCCTTCCCCTCCACCAGGAGGTTGTTCACCCCTTGCTGCTTGATGGGCAGGGGATTGACCGTCAGGGCACCGATGGCCCCGGGTACGTGCAGCAGAAGCTGATTGGGTTCATAGGTCAACCTGTCCGTAAAACCGCTGACCGGTTCGCTGAAGCTGAGCTCCAGCAGGAGTTGATCGGCCAGCAGGGGATTCACCTTGACCTCCTGCAACGCGGGTACTGCCCACACCTGAGTGCATCCGCCCAGCCACAGCAGCGCCACACCGGTCATCCTTCTTATTGTTGTTCTCATCTCTGCTCATCCCTGATCATAGTTTTGCGTCGAGATTGGCCATGGCCAGCTGGGTTTCTCGGGTGACCCAGCATCCTTTGCCATCCGGTACCGTCTCCATCAAGTCAACATGCGTGTTCGTTATCTTGATGACCCTGCCCTGATCCAGCCCCATGTGCTGGTTGAGCCCGACGCGCACGGCTTGCCCGTCCGGGGTTTTGATCAATGCCCACAACTGCCCCTGCTTGCCGATGGAGCCTTTCATGCTCAGGCTGGCAAGCGAGTAGCGTTCCAGCACCTCCTTTTCCCGATTGGCCACTATCTGGGCACAGTCCGGCTTGGCCTTGGCATCCAGCCTGGAACTGGTTTCCGGCTGGGGTGCAATGAACGGACTACGCTGATCGCTGCGTTGATAGACCATGGGAGAGAAGGGCTTTATCTCCGGCAAAGATTCGATCGGTACCGGCTTTCTGGCCTTGGTCTGTTTGACATACTCATCCATGTCCTCCTGTCCCCCACAGGCCGTCAACAGCAGCGCCGACAAGAGAAGTACGCCCGCTCTCATGCTCATGGCTTTTTCTCCACGGTTTTGCCGTTGTACTTGTAGGTCTTGGCCTGCATGGACATACCGATCAGCTCACCCCCCTTCCCCTGGCTGAGCTGGAAAGAATCCAGGATCACGATGCGGGGCAAAGCAGCCATGTCCGCCGTGAACTTGCCAAGTTCGTGATAGGTGCCCACGACCTCGATGCGCATGGGCAGCTCGGTGGAGAACTCGTGTTTCACCTCTGGCTCCCAGTTGATCCTGTTCAATGTCAAACCGTTGTCGGTGGCAATGAAGCTGATGTCATCCAGCAAACCGGCGACTTCGTGGGTGTTGGGCAGCTGTTTGAGCTGAGTGTCGACCAGATGTTCCAGTTGGACCATCTGCTTTCTGTATGCTTCCAGGTTCGCGGCCAACATGGCCTTGCTCTCGAATTGTCCCTTGAGCTCAGTCTCTTTTGCGGCTTCCCGACCCAGGGCCGCCAGGGAATTGGCAATCACGTAGTAATAGAGTGCCCCGCCAAGCAGAGCACAGCAGAAGAAGACGAAGATGCCCTTGGCGATCGGCGGCCAGCGGGCAATGTCATTGAGATCCAGGTCGTTGAGTTGTTGCAGGTTCATTTTTGCCCCTTAGCCACGTTGGGTAGCGCCGTGGCAATCTGGAACATCATGGAGAACTGGCTCAGGGCGATGGGGGCCACCTCGGCCGTGAAGATTGTGCTGAGCTGGGATTGTGTCAGCCAGCCGGAACCGTCGATTCGGCGCATCATGCTGGCAACCCTGCCATAGGCTTCGGTCTTTCCCTTCACATCTATCTTGTTGTTTTGCAGAGCAAGACTATCAAGATACACCCCGTTGGGGACCAGCACCGGCAGCTGATTGAACAGACGCACAGGGATGTTGCGGCGCATCTGCAACTGCTCGATGAGTTGCATGCGGTCAATCAACTCCTTGCGCCGTTCCTTGAGAAGCCTGATCTCCCCAAGCTGGGTGTCCAGGGTTGCCATCTCCTGCTGCAACCGCTGATTGCGCTGCTGCTGGTAACCGATCTGCTGCTGCACCAGCCAGTCTGCGGCAAAGGCGATGGCTGCCGTCCCCGCCAGGAACAGACCGAACAGGATGCCAAATTGTTTCTTCTGACGCTGCGCCCGAGCCTGCCGCCAGGGCAGAAGGTTTATATTTGACATGGTGTGAAGCTCCTCAGTGCCAGCCCGAGCGCCGTCATGTACTTGGCTCCATGAGTCAGCCCCCCCTCTCCCTGCGGCTTGCCAAAGAGTGCAAAGGGATCGGGATGCAGCACCTCGCAGTTAAGCTCGCTGCCGATTTGTCCGGCCAGCCCCGGCAGCAGGCTCCCCCCTCCGGTCAGCACCAGCCTGGAGAGCTCCTTGTTCCCCGAGGAGCTGCAAAACAGCTGCACGTTGCGCCGTATCTGCAACACCAGGGTGCTGAGATGAGGCAACAGGACATCCACCTCATGATCCGCAGGCAAGGAGCCCTGGAGCTTGGCCAGTTCCGCCTCTTCCATACTCATGCTGTAAAAAGAGGCCAATGCCTGGCTGTATTGATCACCACCAAAATTCTGCAACCGGGAATAGATGACCTGGCCCCGTAGCAGGGCGGCGAAAGTCAGGGCGCTGGCACCGATGTCGACGATGCCAACCGGTTTCTCCGAGGTTTGCAGGTCGGGCAGGCAGGCCAGCACGGCGCGTCCGAGCGCATGGGCCCCCACATCCACCACCATGGTCGTCATGCCTGCCTCCGTCAGGGCACTGACCCGGCCACTGACGCTCTCGGTCCGCGCGGCACTGAGCAGGACTTCCTGACGCCCGTTGTCGCCCGCCATGCCGAGGATTTCAAAATCCAGGCTCACTTCATCGAGGGGAAAGGGGATGAGCTGCTCTGCCTCCAGGTGAACCTGGTTCTCCAGCTCGCTCTCGTTGATGTTGGTATCGACCTGAATGATCTTGGTGATGACATTGGAACCGGTCACGGCCGTGGCCACGTTCTGGCAATCCCCCTGCACGAGCCGCTTGAGCGACTTGAGGGACTGACTGACCCGTTCAATGTCCTGAAGTTGATAGTCGACCAGCGTTCCTCTTGGCATGGGGATCTCGGCAACCGAACCGAGGTGCACCTTGCCGGGACGTCCGCTGATGGTGACGGCCTTGATGGTTTGACTGCCAAAATCAATGCCCGCCATGGAGACGAGGGATCCCTTACTTAATAGCCCAAACATATACACATCCATGCGTTATTGGGTTTTCGGACTTATTGTAGGACAGCGCGTCATGATGTGACGGCTTAACTCAATATAATGCTCTATCTATCAATGTCATAAAGTTTGTGTCAAAAGTTGACGCCCCTCTCCTTTCGGCCTTGATTGCGGCCCCCTTGGTAATTGTGCCCTGGAGTGCTACCCTCCCGCCTCTTCTCGGGGTCGCCTGTTTGCGGAGAGGAAAACCTCGAATCCGCGAGGGTAAAAAGGCTATACTCTGCGCCCGTTGGCTAATTTTAAGACGATTGGTAGTTCTTCCATGCTGAAATGGCTCGTTCGCCTGTTTATTGTCATGATGCTGGGTGCTGTGCTGGGCGTTGCCAGCCTCATCGGCATCTACTTCTACATCAAGCCCCAGTTGCCGGACGTCAGCGCCTTGCGCGATGTCAAACTGGCTACCCCCATGAAGGTCTACAGCCGGGACGGGGAATTGATCTCCCAGTTTGGCGAAATTCGTCGCATCCCTCTGCGGCTGGACGAAATTCCCCAGTCCATGATCGATGCCGTACTCGCCACCGAAGATGCCCGCTTCTATGAGCACCCGGGCATAGATCCCATCGGCATCATCCGTGCCGCCACCGTCTGGGCCGTCTCCGGCCAGGCGCGTCAGGGCGCCAGTACCATTACCCAGCAGGTGGCCCGCAACTTCTTCCTGAGCAACGAGAAGACCCTGGTACGCAAGATCAAGGAAGTGTTCCTCGCCTGGCGCATCGAGCAGAACCTCTCCAAGGACGAGATCCTCACCCTCTATCTCAACAAGATCCCCCTCGGCTACCGGGCATTCGGGGTCGGCGCGGCCGCCCAGGTCTACTTCGGCAAGGAGGTCAAGGATCTGACCCTGGACGAGATCGCCATCATCGCGGGTCTCCCCAAGGCACCCTCCATGCTGAACCCGATCCGTTCCCCGGAGCGCGCCTTCGCCCGCCGCAACGTGGTACTGGGTCGCATGCTGGAAACCGGCAAAATCACCCAGGCCCAGTATGACGAAGCCTCCAAGATGCCGGTCAAGGCCCGTTTTCACGGTGCCGAGACCACGCTGAACGCCCCTTATCTGAGCGAGATGGTGCGCCAGAAGATGGTGGAGCAGTTTGGTGAAGATGCCTACACCATGGGGCTGCACGTCTACACCACCGTCACCGCCAAGCGTCAGCGCGCCGCCCATCAGGCGCTGCTGGACGGTGTCTTCGACTACGACACCCGCCACGGCTACCGTGGCCCGACCGCCTTGCTGTGGAAAGCCGGTGAAACGGCCTGGGACTACGAGCAGATCATGGCCCATCTGGCCAAGCAGCCGACCTATCAGCCCCTGATGGCCGCCGTGGTCACCCAGCTCGGCGACAAGAGCGCCACCCTGGTGCTCAAGAATGGCAAACAGGCCGAACTGGGCTGGAATGGCATCAAGTGGGCGCGTGCCTTCATCACCGACGATCGCCAGGGCTTTGCCCCGAAATCGGCGCGGGATGTACTCAAAGTCGGCGCCCAGATCTGGGTCAGGGAGAAAGGGGAAGAGTTGCTGCTCTCCCAGATCCCCGACGTCAACGCCGCCCTGGTGGCCATGAACCCGCAAGACGGCGCCATCGAGGCCCTGGTCGGCGGCTTCAGCTTCGAGCTCTCCAAGTTCAACCGGGTCGATCAGGCCCGTCGTCAGGTCGGCTCCAACATCAAGCCTTTCCTCTATGCCACCGCGCTGGAGCAGGGCTATACCCTGGCGTCCCTCATCAACGATGCACCGATCAACCAGTGGGATCCTGCCAAGGGCCCCATGTGGCAGCCCAAGAACTCGCCCGCCATTTATGAAGGGCCGACCACCTTGCGCCTCGGCCTTGCCAAGTCCAAGAACGTGATGTCGGTCCGGCTGATGCGCGCCATCGGGCTGGATACCTATATCGACGGCCTGACCCGCTTCGGCTTCGCCCGTGATCACATTTCTGCCAACGAATCCCTGGCGCTGGGTGCGGCGGAGTTCACCCCGCTGGAAGTGGTGCGCGGCTACTCGGTGTTGGCCAATGGCGGCTTCCAAGTCACCCCCTACTTCATCACCGAAGTGACCGACAGCTTCGGCACCCCCCTGTTTGAGGCCAACCCGGCCGCCGCCTGCCGCGACTGCGGCGTGCTGGCCGCCGCCGGTCTCGACAGCGCGGATGCCTATGCCAATACCACGGCAGACTGGAAGGCCCAGTGCCCCATCGATCCTGTCGTGCCCAACAACATGGCACCGCAGACCATCAGTGCCCAGAGCGCCTTCCTCATCACCGACACCCTGACCACCGCCATCTGGGGTGGCAATGGCTGGCGTGGTACCGGCTGGCGGGCAGCCCGTGACCTCAAGCGTCACGACATCTCGGGCAAGACGGGGACCACCAACGAATCCCGGGATGCCTGGTTCTCCGGCTATACCCCAAATCTGGTGGCCACCTCCTGGATCGGTTTTGACAACCACCAGCGCGGTCTGGGCCGGGCCGAGTTTGGCGGTGGTGCCGCCCAGCCCATCTGGATTGACTTCATGAAGACGGCTCTGCAACAGGTGCCCGAGCGCAAGATGCCGGTCCCCGAAGGGATCATGCAGGTCCGCATCGATCGTGAAACCGGTCTGCTGACCAATCGCGCCGATGGCAGTACCACGGAGGAGTTCTTCAAAGAGGGCACAGAGCCCACCCGCTACGCGAGCCAGATCTCCGATGGCAACCAGGTGTATGGCGGTGACGATGCGACCACAGACGGTCCCGTCTCCACCGACGACATCTTCTAGGTCCCCCTAGAAACAACAAAAACCGGCGCCCAGGCGCCGGTTTTTGTTTCGGGATGACGAGCGGGCTGCGTCAGCCCAGCAGGGCTTTCATCAGACTCGAGATGCGGGCCGCCAGCTCATTGAAGCAGGGGCGGCGCACCGAGTAGTGACGATAGAGCAGGGAGATGGTGCGCCCCGGCACGGGGTTGATTACCGGACGATAGCTGACGCCCCCCTCCTCCGGGTTGGCGGGCACGGCGAGCCTGGGCACCAGCGTCATGCCGCTGCCAGCGGCGACCATGTTGCGCAAGGTCTCCAGACTGGTGCCCTTGAAGCGCTGATCCTCACCGATGCCCGCGGCAAAACAGAAACCCATCGCCTGATCCCGCAGGCAGTGACCGTCGGCCAGCATCAGCAATTTCTTGCCCTTGAGATTGTGCAGGGGCACCGCCTTGGCGCTCGCCTCCGGGTGATGCTGAGGCACGGCCAGCCACATGGGCTCCTGATAGAGGGGGATGGCGCCAAACCCCTCCATCCCTTCCAGCTCCGCCAGCACGAGGCAATCCAGCTCCCCCTCCTCCAGCCGCTTGAGCAGCACTTGGGTCTGATCTTCGTAGAGGTAGAACTCCAGCTTGGGGAAGTGTTCACGCAGATCCTGGATGATGTGGGGCAGCAGGTAGGGGCCCACGGTGGGAATGAAACCGATGTGGATCTCGCCGGACATGGGCTCGGCGAAGTGCTGGCCTATGCTCTTGAGCTCTCGCGCCTCTTTGAGCACCTTGCGCGCCTGACGGGCCATGGCATCGCCGGCGGGCGTGAACAGCACCTTGCGGGAGGTGCGCTCGATGAGGATCACTCCCAGTTCATCTTCCAGCTTGCGCAGCTGGCCACTCAGGGTCGGCTGGCTGACAAAGCAGCGCTCCGCTGCCTTACGAAAGTGTTTCTCCTCTTCCAGCGCTACCAGATATTCGAGATCGCGAAGGTTCATAGGTACTGCATCCTGCCGTTCAATGAGGCCGATAGCATGCACAAGAACGGTGCGGGGGACAAGGGAGGCGCGCAGACGGGTCTGCCCTCTCCCTCTCCTTTGACAAGCCGCAGGCGATGGGCGAGAGACTCACCCCATCAGGGAGGCGATGTGATCCGCGAATGCCGATGGCTCTCCCAGATAGGAGGAGACAGGCAGCGCAACGACGCGCTCCCCTTGTATCAATCCCAGGGTCGGGAACCCCTGCCCGCCGAGCCGGTGCAGCCACGCCTGGCTTGTGGCCAGATGGCCCACAAGATCGACCCGACCAAAGGCCAGTGCGAATGCCTCCGGTGTCAGCCCCTGCTCCAGCGCGAGCGCCGCCAGCCGTGTCGGGGAACCGACCCATTCCCCATCCCGGTAGTGGGTCTCCTGGATGCGGTGCAACAAGGCAAGGCCGTCGCCGCCAAGCTCGCTCACCGCCAGCACTGCGCGAATGGGCGGCTCGGAGTCAAGGAGCAGCGACTCGTTGAGCAGGAGCTCGTTGAAGTAGCGCTCACCAAAGCGCTGTCCGGTGAGGGCGTGGATGCGCTCGTCATGGGGGCGCACATAGTCCCGCAGGGGCTGGCCCATGGCCTGGCGCCTGGCGCCCATCCAGAGGCCCCCCCCATGCAGTTCGATGCGAAGGCCCGGGATCTCGGCAGCGGCTTTCAGCAGGGGGGCGGCGCCATAGCACCAGCCACAGAGGGGGTCATAGACATAATGGAGGGTTGTTTGCGCTTCGTTCATCATCATTCTCGCTTCAAGGCTGGATAAAAAACCGGGCACTCGGGCCCGGTAAAAAAACACAGGGAAGTAGGCGTCAGGGAGTTACCACTTCATCTCGCCGGTATTGACCTTGGCACCGATGGCCAGGCCATCGTCGACCGGCAGGGAGGGGTAAGCCTTCTTCAGCGCTTCAATCAGCTGGCCGGAGTGCTTGGCTTTGGCCAGCGCTTGCTCAAAACGCTGCACGTAGTCACGGGTGAAAGTCACGGCTTCGGTACCCTTGGGCGCAGTCCCCAGGAAGTGACCCGGCACCACACGCTCGGGTTTCAGCGCCAGCAGGTTGTTCAGCGCCTTGACCCAGTGGCTGCGAGCGGCCTTGGACTGGCTGTCCGCCATCCAGACGTGCACGCCGCTGTAGACCGGCACACCCCCAAAGGCCGTCTTGATGGAAGGGGCCCAGAGGTAGGCATTCGGGGTGTTCATCTCTTTGATGTCAATCTTCTCGCCATCCAGCGTCAGGTGGCTGGCCGTCATCACTTGCGGCACGGTCAGGCTCTTGGGTGCATCCTTGCCCAGGATCGGGCCCCAGTAGCTCAGCTTGGCATCCTTGGTCTGCTTGATATGGTCGACCACATGCTGGTCGGCCAGCACCTTGACATCCGGGAACGCCGCCATGACGGGTTCCAGACCGAAGTAGAAGTCGGGGTCACCGGCACTGATATAGACAGTGGTCAGCTTCTTGCCGCTCTTCTTGATCATGTCCACCAGCGCCTGACCATGTTGCACGTCGAACTGGGCATCGATCAGGATGGCCTCTTTGTCACCGGTCACCAGTGAGGAGGAGACGGGGAAGATCGCCTTCTCGCCGGGGTTGTAGACAGTCACGGTCAGGGGGGCCGCCAGGGCGGTTCCCGTCATCAGGAGGCTGGTCAGGGTCAGGGTACGCAGTGTGTTGTTCATCAGATAACGCTCATCGGTGTGGATTAATGGAATGAGCGCAGTTTATTGCATAATCATCGATACAAATACCGCATAATAGGCGCATCACTGTTGCACAAATCGAGCATATAGGGGCACAAGATGGATAGGCTGACCGCATTGCGGGTCTTCGTCTGCGTGGTGGAACAGGGCAGCCTGAGCGGCGCCGGGGAGAAACTGGAGATGTCCCGCGCCATGGTGTCGCGCTACCTGGCCGAGCTGGAACGCTGGATGGGGGCCAGATTGCTGCACCGCACCACCCGCCGGCTGAGCCTGACCGGGCCGGGAGAAGAGGCGCTGAACCGGGCCAGAGCCATGCTGGCCCTGGGGGAAGAGATGGAACACCTGGCCATCCGCCATGACGAGGCCCCCAAGGGGCAACTGCGCATCACCAGCAGCTACTCTCTCTCCGAAGCCCTGCTGGTCGGGGCGGCGAACGACTACCTGGCCCGTTACCCCGGCACGGCGATCGACATCCTGCTGCTGGACCGGACGGTCAATCTGGTGGAGGAGCGAATCGATCTCGCCCTGCGCATCACCAACGACCTCGATCCCAACCTGGTGGCCCGCAGGCTCGGCACCTGCCACTCGGTGGTGTGCGCCAGCCCCGCCTACCTGGCCCGCCATACTCCGCCGCAGCAGGTGCAGGATCTGGCACTGCACAACTGCCTCACCTACACCTATTTCGGCAAGAGCCTGTGGGAGTTTCTGGGGCCCAATGGTCCCGAATCCGTCCCGGTGAGCGGCAACCTCAGCGCCAACATCTCCAACCTGCTGCTGGCCGCCACCCTGGACGGGGCGGGGATCAGCCTGCAACCCGCCTACTCGGTTCACCCCCATCTGGCAAGCGGCGCCCTGGTCCCCCTGCTCACCCCCTGGCAGCCCAAGCGTCTCGGCGTCTATGCCGTTTATGGCACCCGCAAACAGATGTCCCCCCTGCTGCGCAGCTTCCTCGACTTTCTCGTGGAGCGGATGGCGGACGATCCCCTGTGGCAGGAAGCCCCTCCCTCTCTCTGATCCCTGCTAGCCGCACAAAAAAGGGGCCTCGCGGCCCCTCTTTGCTCCATCCTGTGCCCGGTCAGGCTTCGAAACCGAATGCCTTGACCGGGGTCTCTCCCTCCTCGGCCTCCTGATCCTCCAGATAGATGTCGTGATAGGCGGCATAGATGGAGTAGTTGATGGCAGGCAGCACCACCAGCAAGCCCACCAGCATCAGGAGTGCGCCAAAGAAGATCAGCACGGCCCCGAGCAGCCCCCACCAGAGGAAGGGCCACATGTTGCGCAGACATCCCTTGAAGCTGAGCCTGGCTGCCTGCCAGACCCCGACCTGATGGAAGAGGATAAGGGCGGGGGCGAAGGTGATGGCCATCAGCACGGGAACGAACAGTGCCAATCCCACCAGGGCGCAGACGAGGAAGCCCTGTGCCTGCTCCGGGGTCAGCGCCAGGGAGCCCGGATCCGCGGACAACAGGCTGGTGAGTCCCCACTGGTGCAGCAGGAATACGCAGATCATCAGGATCCCCATGATGAGGCCGAGCACCATCAGGCCCCCCAGCATCAAGGGGGTCAACCGATGGCGGAAACCGGCAAAGAAGTCGCCAAATTGCAGCGCCTCGCCTTGGTGACCCCGCCGCGCCACCGCCACCCAGCCAGCCCCCCACACCATGTAGAGCAACTGGGAGATCAAGCCCCCCGCCGGCAGTTGATCCAGCACGATGCCCACCACAAACCAGAGCACTATCATGGCCACGCTGGCACCCATCCCCTTGTTGAAGATGTCGAATCCGGTGCGGATCCAGATCCAGCCCTGTCCTATGCCATGGCGTTTGGGTTCGTGGCGCAGGGCCCTGTCACTGTTCATCATTGACCTCGTCGAAAAATAGGGGCGAAGCGGCGTCTCCTCAGGGCACGCTCACCGTGACCATGATGGTGCCGGTGTAGGGGCCGGTGCGTACTACCTGGCCCGGCAGCCGGGTCGGGTAGAGCCTCACCTTGTAGTCGGTGGCCTGGGTCGCCGCCGAGTAGGGTACCGCGATGGCGGTATCGAATGGAATAGGGGTCAGGGCCCCCTGCTCGACCATGCCCACCCCGACACCGGCCAGGCTGGTGGTGATGAAGCGGTTGTCGCTCGCGAGCCCCCCCGAGAAGCTGTAGCGCAGCGGCCCCCTGATCAGGCTGGCAAGGTCGACGGGAAAGCGGGCACCCGCAACCAGCGCATTCACCTCGCTGCAATGGCGTATCCGTTGCGTCCTTCTGGGCCGCAGCCGATGAGTTTATCGGCCACGGTTGACGGACAGCACCGCCAGAATGTGGCATCATCTCCCCCCTCTTGCTTTCCCCCTGATCCAATGGAGCCATCATGCGCCGCCTCTTCTTTCTTCTCCTGCTGCTCGGCAGCCCTGCGCTTCACGCTGAACCGGGGTTTATCAGCCGCCTGCTCAACCACCCGGTGCCGGGGGGCGTGGCCGTGGTACCACTGGGAAGCGGGGCCAAGGCGCCCGCAGTGCGCTATCAGGACAAGCCTGTGCTGGTGGTACAGGAAGACGGGAAGACGTGGATCGCCATCGTCGGCATCCCGCTCAAGAGCGCGCCCGGCCCCCATCAGGTGACCACCAGCGATGGCCGCACCTTGAGTTTCACGGTCGGCACCAAGCACTACCGTGAGCAGCACATCAAGCTCAAGAACAGCCGCCAGGTCAATCCGCTGGCCGAAGACATGACCCGCATCAACCGGGAGCTTGCCGAACAGACCCGCGCCTACCAGACCTTCAGCCCGGCTCAGCCGAGCAACCTGCTGTTTGACAAGCCGGTCCAGGGCCCGCTCTCCAGTCCCTTCGGGCTGCGCCGCTTCTTCAACGGCGAGGAGCGCAACCCCCACTCCGGCCTCGACTTCGCGGTCGGAGCCGGCACTCCCATCAAGGCACCAGCCGCTGGCAAGGTCATCCTCATCGGCAACTACTTCTTCAACGGCAATACGGTGTTCGTCGACCACGGCCAGGGCCTCATCAGCATGTTCTGTCACATGTCGAAGGTGGACGTGAAGCTGGGCCAGAGCCTGCCCCGCGGCGGCATCGTCGGCCGGGTCGGCGCCACCGGTCGCGCCACCGGCCCCCACATGCACTGGAACGTCAGCCTCAACGACGCCCGCGTCGACCCCGCCATCTTTATCGGCGCCTTCAAGCCCTGAGGCCGGCGACCTGCTGCCCACAGGCAGGGGCACTCAAAATGAAAAAGGCAGCCTTGGCTGCCTTTTTCATGGACGCATGACCACATCTCAGGCAGCGCTGTGCTGGCGCCCCTCCCTGCTCATCGCCCGCCACATCACCAGGACCAGCAGAGTGCTGCAAGTGGGCAGCGCCAGCCAGACACCGGCCACTCCCCACAGGGAGGAGAAGCCCCACAGTAAACCGCCGATCAGCACCAGCTTGCCGCCGGTGAGCAGGGAAGCGATGCGGGCCCGGTTGATGGCCTGGAAATAGGTGGCCCCCACCAGCAGCAAGCCTTCCATGGGCAGCCCCCAGAAGTAGAGCCAGATACCGAGGGTCGCCACCGGCAACAGGGCAGCATTGTCCCCCGCAAACAGATAAACCACTGCCTCTGGCCACAGATACAGCGGGATCATCCCGCACAGTGCCACCGCCATGGTCACTCCCAATGCCAGGTTGCGCACCCGCAGCACTCGCGACCAGTTGCCCGCCCCGGCATTGAAGCTGGCGATGGGCTGGATGCCCATGGCGATCCCCTCGAAGATGAGATAGAAGAAGGCCTCGCTGTAGCTGATGACCCCATAGGCGGCCACGTGCAGCGAAGTGCCCACCGAGAGCAGCGCCTTGTTGTGCAGCGCCAGCACCACCGAGAGGTAGAGGTACATCAGAAAACTCGACACCCCGAGTCGCAATGTCTCCCCCATCAGCCGCCAGTCGGGCACCAGGGTGTCCCAGCGAATGTGCAACTGGCTGCGGGGGGTGAAGAAGTGCCACAGACACAGGCCTCCGGTGACCGCCTGGGAGAGCATGGTGGCGATGGCGGCCCCCGCCAGCCCCCAGGGGAGCACCGCCATCAGCAGGTAGTCGAGCAACACGTTGAGCACGCCGCCCCCCACCAGGATCCAGGTGGTGAGGCCGGGTCGCCCGTCGTTGCGCAGCAGGGCGGTAAAGGCCATGGAGAGCACCGCAAACACACCGAGCCAGGCGTACCACTGCAGATAGGCAAAGCCTGCGTCGAAGATGACCCCCTGCGCGCCCATCCAGACAAGCATGGCCTCGCCGTAACGAATGCCAATGAAGGCGAGCAGCGCGGAGGCGATGAGCACCATCACCAGGGCATTGCCGACGATGTGGCGCGCCCTGGCCTGCTCCCCCTTGCCCAGATAGAAGGAGGCCAGCGACGAGGATCCCATGCCAATAAGAGCCCCCACCGCATAGAGCACGGCGCAGATGGGGTACGCCAGCATCATGCCGGCCAGCCCGTCCTGGCCCAGGATATGGCCGACGAAGATGCCGTCAATGGTGACATAGATGCCGGTGACCAGCATGGCGGCCACCGTGGGGGTGACGTAACGCAAGAAGAGGCGGGAAAGGGGGGCCGTGCCCAGATCGACGGAGGACATAAATTGCTCAATGAAGGGGAATGGCCAGAATAATAGCCAAACAAGACCCGGATCACCCGTTATTTGTGCCGTGGATCATTCATCTTGAGGGCTTTACCCGCCCCGGCCCCTGCTTTAGGCTAGGGCGACTTCTCCTGAACGGAAACGTGCGCCATGTTGCAACGCCTGCTCTGTCTGATGCTCTGTCTCAGCCTGTTCCCCTTCTCCGCTGTCCAGGCTGATGATGCCATCACTCAGGTAGAGGAGCTGCTGCAAAGCATCCCCAAGACGGATACCCCGGAAAACCAGCAACTGCGGGAGAGCTACCAGCAGGCCCTGCAATATGCCCGGGATGCCCAGCGCTACCGGGAACAGGGCAAGGCCTACCAGCAGATCCTCATCGACTACCCCAAGGAGTCCGCCCGTCTCAAGGAGGGGCTGCACAACTATCAGCCCCAGTCCCGCCCGTCCCTCTCCTCCCTCAAGGAGGATGCCCTGCGCCAGGCCATCAGCCTGAGCAGCAACCGCCAGCTCAACCTGCGCAAGGAGCGTCAGGCGGTGACAGACAGCCTCAACCAGCTTGAGAGCACGGGCCAGGAATATCACCTGCGGGTCGACGAGTTGCGCAAGCAGTTGCTCCAGACCCGCTCCCTGCTCGATCGCCTGAGCTTCAGCAACGAGTCGGACAGGTTGCAGGAGGCCCAGCAACTGGCCACCCGACTCAAGGAGCAGAGCCTCTCCGACCGGATCCAGATGCTGGAGCTGGAGCAGCTCTCCGCCCAGCAGCGCAACGATCTGGGCAAGCTCAAGCTGCAGGAGCTCAACCTCGCCATCACCGACGAGGATGAGTGGCAGACCAGTCTGCTTGCCCAGCAGAACCAGCTGCGCCGGGACAAGACCGAGCAGGCCCTGGCCGAGAGTGAACGCCTGCGCCGCCAGCTCACCTCTGACCTCCCCCTCTTGCAGGAGCAACAGCAGCAAAACCAGGCCCTCTCCCTCCAACTGGGGGCCCTGGAGGACCAGATTGAACGGGTGCAGGACGAGCAACGGGGGGTGGACACCTCCCTCTCCGGGCTCAACGAGCTGGTCAATTCGGTGCGCGAACAGCTGGAGTGGTTGCAGATAAGCAACGCCTACGGCGAGAACCTGCGCAGCAAGCTGGCCGATCTGCCCGCCTACTTCCCGCTGGAGCGGCTGGAGTCCGCCATCGTCAAGGCGCGCATGGCCAAATACCAGTACGAGACCGAGCAGGATGCCCTGAAGGATCCGGTGCAACTGCGCAACAGCCTGCTCAGTGGAGACGGCATCACCCTGGACAGGGCCCAGCGCGCCGTGCTGGACAACCTGCTCAAGGCGAGACGGCAACTGCTGACCCGGCTCAACGATGCCTCCGATACCCTCATTCAGGAGCAGACCCGCCTCAAGCTGCTCTACAGCCGCCAGAACAGCAAGATCGACGAGATCCGCGAACTCAGCGCCAGCCATCTGTTCTGGATGCCGGACGTGCGCCCCCTGAGCCCGGCGGTGCTGCTCGGCGTCCCGGCCGCCCTCGGCCTTGCCTTCAATCCGGCCAACTGGCTGCAACTGCCCAGGGCCATCGCCGAGAACAACCCCCTGAGCCTGACCCTGGCTGGCCTCGGGCTGCTGGGGCTGGCCTGGTGCTGGCTGAAACTGGCCCGCCACCTCATTCAATACAGCCAGTACATTGCCCCGCGCATCGGCAAGGTAACCCAGGACAAGTTCAGCCTCACCAGCCGGTTGCTGGTGCGCTCCGTGCTCGCCGCCCTGCCGCTGCCCGCCATGGTGCTCATGGTGCACGGCCTGCTGGACGGCGCCTGGCAATATCCCTTCGCGGTGGCGGTGGCCCGGGGCCTGGGTGAAATCTGGTTCCTGCTGCTGGCCCTGCTGGTGGCGCGCCACCTCACCCTGGAGAAGGGGATCCTCATACTCCACTTCCGCTGGCAGAAGGAGCGGGTGCAGCGAGTGTGGGGACAGTTTCGTACCCTGCTGCTGGTGCTGATCCCGAGCTTCTTCGTACAGGGCATGGCGAGCAGCTATCAGGAACACGCCTTCTACGACTCCCTGGGACGCCTCGCCTTCATCATCGGGGCCCTCTGGCTGCTGCTCTTCTTTGCCCGCCTCAACCGGGAAAAACTGCCCCTCACCTGGGGTCAGGCAGACATGACCAAGCCCCATCTGCTGCACCACTTCATCTGGAACAGCCTGATGCTGGCCCCGCTGCTGGCGGTGCTGGGCGCCCTGTTCGGCTACTTCTACACCTCCCGCACCCTGCTGCGCCAGCTGGAGCTGAGCCTGCTGGCGGGGCTCGGCTGCCTGCTCGTCTACTATCTGGCCCACCGCTGGATGCTGATCCAGCGCCGCCGACTCGCCTTCGATCGCGCCAAGCAGAAGCGGGCCGAGATCCTGGCGCAGCGGGAGCGGGAAGAGGACGATCTCAGCTCCGAGATCCCCGATGTGGTGGAGGAGCCCGAGCTGGACCTGGATACCATCAGCGCCCAGTCCCTCGGCCTGGTGCGCACCCTGCTGATGCTGGGCTTCACCATGCTGGTGGTGGTGCAATGGTCGGATCTCAACTCGGCATTCAGCTTCCTCAGCAGCATCGAGGTGTGGCAGGTGAGCAGCAAGGTGGCCGGCATCGAGCAGCTCTCCGCCATCACCCTGCAGGATCTGATGCTGACCGTCTTCGCGTTTATCCTGACGGTGGTCACCGCCCGCAACCTGCCCGGGTTGATGGAGCTCACCCTGCTCCAGCATCTGAGCCTCTCCCCCGGCACCGGCTTCGCCCTCACCACGGTGAGCAAGTACCTGGTACTGCTGATTGGCGCCCTCACCGGCTTCTCCATGCTCGGCATCGACTGGTCCAAGACCCAGTGGCTGGTGGCGGCACTCTCTGTGGGTCTGGGCTTCGGCTTGCAGGAGATCTTCGCCAACTTCGTCTCCGGCCTCATCATCCTGTTCGAAAAACCGATCCGCCTGGGTGACACCGTCACCATCCGGGATCTCACCGGCACCGTCACCAAGATCAAGACCCGCGCCACCACCATAGTGGACTGGGACAGGAAGGAGATCATCGTCCCCAACAAGGCCTTCATCACCGAGCAGTTCATCAACTGGTCCCTGTCCGATGCCATCACCCGGGTCCGCTTGCGCATTCGCATCGGCCTGACCCAGAATCCCAAGCAGGTACAGCAACTGCTGGAGCAGAGCGTGCGCGAATCCACCCTGGTGCTGGATACGCCCGCCCCGGAGGTGTTCCTCATCGAGTTCACCGACTCGGCCCTCATCTACGAGATCCGGCTCTACGTCAACAACATGGATCACCGGATGCCCATTACGCACGAGGTACATTCCCTGATCCTGGAGAAACTCGGCCAGGTCGGCATGCATCTGCCACATCAGCAGATCGACATCCGGATGAGCCGGGGATGAAGCCCCCAAAGACGACAACAGGAGCCATCATGCAGATCATTGCCCATCGCGGTGCCAGCGGCATGGCCCCGGAGAATACCCTCAAGGCGATGAGCCTGGCGCTGGATCTGGGTGCCAAAGCCATCGAGCTGGACGTGCAGTGGGCCGACGGAGAGCTCTGGGTCTTCCACGACCGGCGGCTGGAGCGCTGCACCAACGGCCAGGGTGTGCTGACCGGGCAATCCCGGGAGTACCTGGCGAGCCTGGATGCAGGGGACGGGGAGCGGATCCCGACCCTGTGGCAGGTGATGGCACTGGTGGCGGGGCGCTGCGAACTGCACATCGAGCTCAAGGGCGCCCACACCGCCAAGCCGGTGGCCGCCCTGACCAGGCGGGCCGAGGCCGAGCTTGGCTTTACCCAGGCGCACTGGATCGTTTCCTCCTTTCATCATCCCGAGCTGTTACGCTTCAAGGGACTGCGACCGGAAATCAGGATAGGCGCTCTCACGGCCAGCCTGCCCCTCGACGGCGCGGCCTTCGCCGAGACGCTGGGGGCCTGGTCACTGAACTGCGACGTGGATTTCGTCGACGAGACCCTGGTGGCGGATGCCCATCGCCGGGGGCTCAAGATCCTGGTCTATACAGTCGACGAGGTGAGTGATGGGATCGCCCTCGCCAGCATGGGTGTCGATGGCATCTTCACCAACCGGCCAGATCGATTCAGCTGAGTATCGGCGCGGCCTGGCAGGCCACAAGGAGGTGAAAAGAATTGAAAAAATGCGGTGCATCGGGATACATAAAGTCCATAGCCAGCCGATACAGAGTTGGCTCATAACAATAACAAACACCATGGATCTCTGACTGACGCTCACAAGGATGTAAACATGAACCTATCCATCAAGAACAAGCTGGTCCTCTCCATCGGGGCCATCATTCTGGTCATCACCGGCCTGCAGGTCTGGTACAACACCTCCCAGTTGCGCAGTGAAACCCAGCGGCTGATCTGGAGCTTCATCGACGACAGCTCGGTCGCCAACGTCAAGGGGATCTCCCGCTGGCTCGACGCCCGCATCAATCTCGTCACCGCCACCAAGGAAGCCTTCGCCAAGGAAGACGAGCCCCTCAGCCACCTGGCCCAGTCCATGAATGCGGGCAACTTCGATCTCGTCTACGTGGGCACCAAGGATGGCCGGATGATCCAGAGCAAGCCGACCGATCTGCCGGCCGGCTATGATCCGCGTCAGCGCCCCTGGTACAAGGACGCCATGGCCGCCGGCAAGCTCGCCATCACGGCTCCCTATGCCGACATCACCACCGGCCAGCTCATCATCACCATCGCCGAGCCCTTCAGTCGCGGCAACACCGACGGCGTCATCGCCGGTGACGTCTCCATCGACGGTCTGGTGAAAGACGTGCTTGCCATGAACTCGGAAGGCACCTATGCCATTCTGGTGGACAGCAACGGCACCATCATCGCCCACCCGGACAAGGATCTGACCCTCAAACCCGCCACCGCCATCTCTCCGGAACTGACGGCAGCCAAGGTCAACGAGCTGGCCCATGACAACACCATCTCCGAGATGGATATCAGCGGCAAGGCGAGCGTGTTCGACCTCACCGAGATCCCCAACACCAACTGGTATTTCGGCATCGTGGTGGACGAAGCGGTCGCCTACCAGTCCGTCTCCCGCATGGTCACCTCCGCCCTCATTCAGGGATTGCTGACCATCCTCATCGTGGCGGGCTTCTCCTATGTCGCCATCAACGGCTCCCTGGCGCCGCTGAAAACCCTGGGCGAGGCGATTGCCGATCTCTCCCGCGGCAACGGCGATCTCACCCGTCGCATCAAGATCGAGCGTGAAGACGAGGTCGGTACCGTCGCCAAGCACGTCAACACCTTCATCGAGCGCATCCACGTCATGGTGCAGGACATCTCCAACTCCTCCACCCAGCTCAACCAGCAGGCCAGGTCTTCCCACGACATGGCGGAGAAATCCAACCAGGGGCTGGCCCGCCAGCAAAACGAGATCTCCCAGATTGCGACAGCAGTGCACGAGATGTCCGCCACCGCCGTCGAAGTGGCCAGCAACGCCGAGCAGACCGCGGAAGCGGCCCGCAGCTCCTCCAGCAGTTGCGAGCACGGCAAGCAGGTGATTGCCCGCAACCAGCGCTCCATCACGGATCTGGCCACCCAGGTCAAGCAGGCCTCCGGCATCATCCAGGAGCTGGAGAAGAACGCCCAGGAGATAAACACCATCCTCTCCACCATCCAGGGCATCGCCGAGCAGACCAACCTGCTGGCGCTCAACGCCGCCATCGAGGCCGCCCGGGCTGGCGAGCAGGGACGCGGCTTTGCCGTGGTGGCCGACGAGGTGCGGGTGCTTTCCCAGCGCACCCACAGCTCCACCGTCGAGATCCGCAGCATGATCGAGACCCTGCAGCGCAACACCCAGGGCGCCGTCAGTACCATGCACGAGGGTCAGTTGCTGGCCCAGAACAGCGTGGAAGATGCCAACGATGCGACCCAGGCGCTGGAGCAGATCACCACCTCCATCAACCAGATCTCCGACATGGCGACCCAGATCTCCAGCGCCGCAGAGGAACAGCGTGCCGTCACCGACGAGGTGAGCCGCAACATTCAGGCGGTCAAGGATGTCTCGGACGAGCTGGCAGTGGATGCGGACAGCTCCCGCAATCTGTCGGCCCAGCTTAAAAATATTTCAGGTGAATTGAATAATCAGGTCGGCATGTTCCGCATCTGATCGACCATGGGAAGAAAGGGGCCGTTCAGGCCCCTTTTTTTATAAACCCTTTTTGTTTCAACGGTTATAATCCCCTTTCGAGACCCTCAACCCTGTGATCGACATCTCCTTTTGCCCATGTGTGGGAGACGGGCTCAGTCTGTCATGGCTATATTCGCATTACTTTTTTGATGCCTAACCTCGATATGTCATCGTGATAATAGTTATCATTAAACTGTTTTGATAAAAAACTTAAAAACTTTATGGGCAATACCCAAAAAGAGAGGCATTTCTCATTTTTTTGAAAGAAAACTACGTATAATCTTGGAGTTAAAATCACCAGAGTAGCGAGTACGGCTGATCCAGATCACTGATGGATGGCGATAATGACGGCATTTTCATCCAAGGAATGGGGTGGTTGTAATAAAAATCACCGTTGCCAAGCACTAAAACAAAGCAGTTTGACTTGCATCAAGCCTGAATTTTTTTCATAGAGCAAAATCGTGCCCAGCAAATCTATCCCTAAGGAGGCAGATGTGGATATTATCAAGACCGATGTTGCCATCATCGGTGCCGGTGGCGGTGGCCTGCGTGCCGCAATCGCCATTGCAGAAGCCCACCCGGAGCTGGAGATCGCCCTGATTTCCAAGGTCTATCCGATGCGCAGCCACACCGTGGCCGCCGAAGGTGGCGCCGCAGGCGTCGTCCGTGATGACGACTCCCTGGAAAACCACTTCAACGACACCGTCTCCGGTGGTGACTGGTTGTGTGAGCAGGACGTAGTCGAGTACTTCGTCAACAACGCCACCAACGAGATGATCCAGCTGGAGCACTGGGGTTGCCCCTGGAGCCGCAAACCGGACGGCAAGGCCAACGTGCGCCGTTTCGGCGGGATGAAGATCCCCCGCACCTGGTTCGCCGCCGACAAGTCCGGCTTCCACATCCTGCACACCCTGTTCCAGACCTCCATCAAGTACCCGACCATCAAGCGCTTCGACGAGCACTTCTGTCTGGATCTCATCGTGGAAGATGGCCGTGTCCAGGGTGTCGTCACCTTTGACATCCAGAACGGCATCACCCGCTTCATCCAGGCCAAGTCCGTGGTGCTGGCCACCGGCGGCGCCGGTCGTGTCTATCGCTACAACACCAACGGTGGCATCGTCACCGGGGACGGCATGGCCCTGGCCTACCGCCACGGCGTACCGCTGCGGGACATGGAGTTCGTCCAGTATCACCCGACCGGTCTGCCGGGCACCGGCATCCTGATGACCGAAGGTTGTCGTGGTGAGGGTGGCATCCTGCTGAACAAGGATGGCTATCGCTACCTGCAAGATTACGGTTTAGGCCCGGAAACCCCCGTCGGCCAGCCGAAGAACAAGCACATGGAGCTGGGTCCGCGCGACCGTCTCTCCCAGGCCTTCTGGCAGGAGCAGCAAAAAGGCCGCGTGATCCAGGGCCCCATGGGCGACGTGGTTCACCTCGACCTGCGCCACCTTGGCGAGAAGTACCTGAAAGAGCGTCTGCCCTTCATCTGCGAACTGGCCAAGGCCTACGTGGGTGTGGATCCGGTGAAAGAGCCGATCCCGGTACGTCCGACCGCCCACTACACCATGGGTGGCATCGAAACCGACGGCAAGTGCGCCACTCGTCTGGCCGGTCTCTATGCCGCTGGCGAATGTGCCTCCGTCGGTCTGCACGGCGCCAACCGTCTGGGTTCCAACTCCCTGTCCGAGATCGTGGTCTTCGGCAAGGTGGCCGGTGAGCAGGCAGCCGAGTTTGCCGCCACCCAGCAACACGGCAACACCCAGGCGCTGGTCGCCAAGGCCGAGGCGCTCATCAAGCAGCACCTCTCCCTGCTGGACATCGACGGCACCGAAAACCCGGCGGATATCCGCAACGAACTGGGCATGTCCATGGAAGCCGGTGTCGGTATCTACCGTACCGAAGAGCTGATGCAGGGCACCATCGACAAGATCAACGAGCTGAAAGCCCGTTACAAGAAGATCAAGATCAACGACAAGTCCTCGGTCTTCAACACCGACCTGCTGTACGCCATCGAGCTGGGCTACATGCTGGACGTGGCGGAAGCCATGGCGCACTCCGCCATCAACCGCAAAGAGTCCCGCGGTTCCCACCAGCGTCTGGACGGTTACGAGGAGCGCGATGACGTCAACTTCCTCAAGCACACTCTCTCCTTCTACAACGGCGAAGGGGCCCCGACCATCGACTATTCCGATGTGAAGATCACTAAATCCCAACCGGCCAAGCGCGTGTACGGTTCCGAGGGTGAGAAACAAGACGAGGCTAAGAAGAATGGCTGAGATGATCGAAATTGAAATCCTGCGCTACCGTCCCGAGCAGGATAACGAGCCCTGGATGCAGACCTTCCAGGTGCCCTACCTCAAAGAGATGTCCCTGCTGGATGCGCTGCAATACATCAAGGATCATCTGGACTCTACCCTGAGCTTCCGCTGGTCCTGCCGGATGGCGATCTGCGGCTCCTGCGGCATGATGGTCAACGGCATTCCGAAACTCGGTTGCAAGACCTTCCTGCGGGATTACCTGCCGGGCAAGATGACTATCGAGCCGCTCAACAACTTCCCCATCGAGCGCGATCTGGTGGTCGACATGTCCGACTTCATCGAGAAGCTGGAGAGCATCAAGCCCTACATCATCCCGTCCGAGCCGCGCAACCTGTGCGATGGCGAGTACACCCAGACCCCGGCTGACATGGCGAAGTATCACCAGTTCTCCATGTGCATCAACTGCGGTCTGTGCTACGCGGCCTGCCCGCAATATGGCATCAACAAGAAGTTCACCGGTCCGGCGGCCCTGGCACTGGCCTATCGCTACAACGCCGACAATCGCGACAGCGCGTCCAAGGAGCGGATGAAGATCATCAGCCAGGACGAGGGCGTCTGGGGCTGTACCTTCGTGGGCTACTGCTCCGAAGTGTGCCCGAAAGGCGTGGATCCGGCCGCCGCCATCCAGCTTGGCAAGGTCGAGAGCGCCAAGGACTACATGATCGCCATGTTCAAGCCGGATTGAGACCAGGAGTGAGACCATGAACAACACTGAGAGCAAACGTAAGCCTTACGTGCGCGAGATGAAAAAAGACTGGTGGCTGAAGAATGCCTTCTACACCGGTTACATGATCCGCGAAGGCACCAGCATCTTCGTCTCCATCTACGCCGTCGTGCTGATGTGGGGTCTGCTGCGGCTGGTACAGGGTCAGGAGGCATTCAATGGCTGGCTGGAATCCCTGCAGAGCCCCATTGCCATCCTGTTCCACGTCATCGCCCTGGCAGCCTGCCTGTTCCACGCCAAGACCTGGTTCGCCCTGGCCCCGAAAGCCATGCGCATCTTCCGTGGCGAAGACCTGGTGCCGGAGAAGCCGATCGTCATCGCCCAGTATGTGGCGCTGGCGGCGGTATCCCTGCTTGTCCTGATCATCGTGGCCTAATTTGAGGAAAAAATATGAGACGTTCTGACGAGCCAATTTACTGGGGTCTGTTTGGTGCGGGTGGCATGGTGGTTGCCATGCTGCTGCCGGTCATTGTCCTCATCACAGGTCTGCTGGTGCCCATGGGCATCATGGATGTGGAGACCATGAGCTACGAGCGCGTGCTGGCATTCGCCAGCTCCTGGTGGGGTGCCTGCATCCTGCTGGTGATCATCGCCCTGCCCGTCTGGCACGGCATGCACCGCATCTACCACGGCCTGCATGATCTGGGGATCCACACCACCAAGCTGCACCACTATGTGTTCTATGGCTTCGCCTTCCTGGTGTCCGCCATCACCGTCGGCCTGCTGATGGTGCTGGTGCTCCAGTAAGCACATCCTGACTGCATGACAAACCGGGCCCAGTGCCCGGTTTTTTTATGGCCCCTCGGCGGCTCACGCCACAGCCCGATAGCCGGCATGCTCCCTGCTCCCAGCAACGTTCAATGCCAACTATCAGCCCCATCACCAGAGCGTCGGCGCCGGTTCACGACCATTTTCCGCGTAGTAGAGCGACGGCAGAAACTGCGCCAGATAGCTGAATTCGCTGTAGCAGTGGCGCATCAGGTTGAAACCTACCTCGTCCGGCACCTCGTCAAACGGGTTGGCGCAGGCCTTGCCCAGCAGGAAGCGGCTGCGCAGCACACAGCCGTATGGGGTATCACGCGCCAGGTGCAACATCTCGCCATCCAGCGGCGCCCCCTGCTCATCCAGCGCCACCTCATCGCCAAAGCCGATACGGGCGCAGATGGCGGCAGAGAGAGCCTGCTTCTCCCGCGCCTCGTGTAGCGATTGCGGGGCGAACACCTCTTCGGCGCCGTGGAACTTGAGGCGAGCTGCCACCGGCGGCAGCTCGGCAAGCCACTCCACCGCCTCTATGCTGGCTCCCACGAAGCGCTCCCCTTTTTTCCAGTGATGATCCCAGCCCCGGTGCTCGACATGATCGTGGGGGTGCCACCACCTGATGTGCTGGGTCGTCTCGAAGAAGGTGAACCACCAATCCAGCATGCGCCCCTTGCAGCCGTGCAGATCGGTGCGGATGGCGACCGTCAGCAGGCCGTCGGTGCTGCGGGTCAGACCCATTTCCAGGCGAAGGGGTTGCGGGCTGAGCAACTCGTTGATGTCATTGACGCCCCAAGGGGCAAACAGGGCAGAAAGATGCATGATATGACTCCCATAAATTTAGGAAACGAAGTTCGTTTCTTAAATTACGCTATGCCTGTATGCTGGGTCTGTCAATGCTTTCCAGGAGCCCATATGTCGCACCCGAACGATGAAGAAACACGCTCACGAGGCCGTCCGGTCACCCCGGAAGCCGACCTTCGCGCCGCCCTCGCCGAGGCGACGCTGACCTTGTTGCTCAAGGGAGGCTACGGCGCTGCGACCGTGGATGCGGTGGCCAAAGAGGCGGGGGTTGCCAAGAAGACCCTCTACCGCTTCGCCGCCAATCGCGACGAGCTGGTAGCGCAGGCGGTGCGCAGCTGGACCGATGCCTTCCAGCCGGCCTTCGAGCAGGATGCAACCCACCCCGAGGCACTGGGAGAGATGCTGGAGCAGGGCTTGCAGGCGATTGCAGATCAGGTGCTGAGCGCACCGGCGGTGGGCATGTTCCGGCTGCTGCAGCATGAGTTCACGGGGCGGGATGCCCTGTTGGTGGCCTATCAGGAGAACGGTATTGCCCGCGGCAGGGCGACCCTGGCGGCGTGGCTACAGCGCCAGCAGCAACTGGGCTGGCTGCGCGAGCTGGACGCTGCCCAGACCAGCGATCTGTTGCTGGCGATGACCATGGCGGAGCCGCTGCGCCAGATGGCGCTCGGCTTGCTGGCGCCGGGCAGCGACATCCGCGCGCGCATCATCGCGGCCGTTGCGCTGGTGCTGCCCGGCTTGATGCGAGGGTAGGCGTCCTTCCTCAGCGTGCCACCTCCTGCCATTGAGCCAGCAGGGGCGCAGGGATGGCGCCGTAGCGCAGGGTCGGTGTCTGGTGCCACTGCGCCAGCTTCTGGATGGCCTTGCCCAGATCCTGGGCCAGGGTCCGGGTCACCCTGACCCCGTCTTCCAGATAGAGGCTCTTGACCTCAAACACCCCCTCCTTGCGATGGGCCTTGGCGTCCATCCTGCCCACCAGCTTGCCGCGATGCAGCAACGGCAGCACGAAATAACCGTACTGGCGCTTGGGGGCCGGGGTATAGCACTCGATGCGATAGTCAAAACCAAACAACTCGCTGGCCCGCTTACGATCCCACACCAGCGGATCAAAGGGCGAGAGCACGGCGGTGTGGCTCGCCTTGAGGGAGCCCGCCTGGGCCCGGACCAGCTCATCGGCCAGGGAGGCGTGAACGAAGGCTCCGTGCTGCCACCCCTCCACTCGTACCGGCAACAGCTCCCCCTCGTCCGCCAGCTGGTGGAGCAGGGCGTCGTATTTCCCCCGTTTAAGGCGATAGTAATCCGCCACCCAGCCGGTCTTGACCAGCCCCAGCGCCCGGCAACTGGCTCGCACCATGTCCCGCCGGGCGAGATCAGGACTCGGCAGATCCCGCTCGTCGTTCCACTCCGGCATGACCCGCTCGGCGAGATCGTAGACCCGCTGGAAATTGCGCCGTTCGCGCACCATCAGCTGGCCTGCGGTAAACAGCACCTCCAGGTGGCGCTTTTCGGGCTTCCAGTCCCACCAGCCGTTGCCCTTGTCCCCCTTGCGCTCGAAGTCTGCCGCCCGCACCGGGCCATCCTGGCGTATGCGCTCGACTATCTGCGCTATCTCGCCGCCGTGGGTCTTGAGCCACTGGGCGGAGAACTTCCAGCCCATGGCGGCGGGATCCAGCATGCGATGGCGCAGCAGCCGGTAATCTTCCCGGGGGACGAAACAGGCCTCATGAGCCCAGTATTCGAAGAGGTCACCATCGGCCAGCAGTTGTTCCAGCCAGCGCGGATCGTAGTGGCCGAGACGGCTGAACAGCACCAGATAGGGGCTGCGGGCCACCACGGAGATGGTGTCTATCTGCAGCAACGCCATGCGGCGAATGCAGGCGAGCAGGTCGGCGGGGGTTGCTCTGGCGCGGCGCGGGGTCAGCAGCCCCTGGGCCGCCAGCTGCAGGTGGCGGGCGTCTTGCAATGAGAGGTGGGGGATCGACATGGAGATAGGGGCATCCGTTCCTGGGTATCAGGCCACCAGCATGCCCAACTCATGGCCAAATGAAAACGCCCGGCTCAGGGTTTGGTGAACACCGCCACATCGGCATGAGGAAACTCGACCGCTGCCTGCCAGCGGGCCGCCAGGGCACGGAAAGAGGCCTCGGCGAAGAAGACGATATGGGTGGGATCGTGGCGATAGCGCCAGGTCTTGAAGCGCTCGTCCCCCAGCACCCGCTGGGTCTGCAACACCAGCACCCCGCCGGGCTTGAGACAGCCCCAGAGCGTGTCCAGCACGGCGCGGGGGGTGGCGATGTGCTCGATCACCTCGGTGCTGGTGATGAAGTCATATTGCCTTGTCAGGCACTCGGGGTTGTCGGCATAGAACTTGTCGTAGCCCGCCATCTCGAAGCCCGCCTCCCGCCCCATGGCGATGAGGGCAGGCCCGGGGCCGCAGCCAAAATCGAGGCCGCTGGCAGGAGGCGACACCCGGGCCAGCACCTCGCCAAAGGCACGCATCAGAAAGGCCCGGTAGCGGGGATCGTCCACCCGGTTGTCGTGCCCATCATAGACCGCCTTCTCGGCCCCCTCGTCCAGGTGGTCCGCCTCGTCCATCCAGACCAGCTCGCACGCCAGGCAGCGGTAATAGCCCTTGCCCGCCACCGGCAGGGCATGGTGCCGAGGGGAGAGACACAGGGGACAGTGAACAGGGGATGACATGGCAGCTCCTCGGGTGGCGACAGCGGGGCAGATTGCCTGCCACGCCCGCTGCTGGCAACTGTTTTGTCTGGAGCCCCCATCGACCCCCGTTCACCCCCCGCCAGTTTTTTTCGTCTTTTTTTGCGCCTTAAGGGTTTCTTAAGTTTGCCCTTTTACTCTCATCCCATCGCAAGAGAAGGAGCCAACCATGACCATCGAGATCCAAGCCCCCTACCGGTTGATCCTGGCCGAATCCCCGCAGCAGGTCATGGCGCTGCAAACCTATATCCAGGCCGCCTATACCCTCGAGTTCAACGCCCGCATTCCCCATTTCCTGCCCTGCCTGCTCGGGCTCTACCGGGCAGATGGCGTGCTGATCGGTGCCTGCGGCCTTAACCAGGCCTGCCATGGCGAGCACGAGCAACCGCTCTATCTGGAGCAATATCTGGAGCAGCCTGTCGAGGCCGCCATCGAGACCCGTCTCGGGGTACGTCCGGCCCGCCACCGCATCATCGAAGTGGGCAATCTTGCCTGCAGCGAACCGGGTCACGCCCGCCTGATGTTTGCCGCGCTGTGCCGTCTGCTGTGTGACAACGCCCTGGACTACGTGGTGTTCACCGGCACCGCCAAGCTGCGCAACAGCTTTACCCGCCTGCGTCTCAACCCGGTGGAGCTGGCCCCCGCCCAGGCCCATCAGGTGGGAGAGGATGCCAGCGCCTGGGGCGAATACTACCGCTGCCAGCCCAAGGTGATGGCAGGCGACATCAACCAGGGGCGCGAGGTGCTCGCACAGAGCAGCCTGCTGCTCAACCTGCTGGGGCCCATGCCCCGCCTTTTTAACCATGCCGACATCGACAGGAGGTGCGCGCAATGACGCTGTTCGACACCATCGCCCACCATGCCAGCCAGACCCCGCGCCAGCCTGCACTGCTAGGCAGCCAGGGTGAGCTGGATTACCAGAGCCTGTGGCAGCAGATCCAGCAACTGGCAGGCGTGCTGCAAGGGGCCGGCATCCGCCGCCTGGCCCTGCAACTCGACAATGGCCTGCCCTGGGCGCTGATCGATCTCGCCTGCACCTGGGCCGGCATCGTGGTCATCCCGGTTCCCCACTTCTTCAGTCCGGCGCAGCAGACGTGGCTGCTGGACAGCAGCGGAGCAGACGCCCTGGTCGGCCCGGAGCACCAGGGGTGGCAAGCCGCCTCACCCCTCGTGCTCATGGCAGGCAGGCCCGATGAGCAGGCCGTGCCCCTGTGGCGCCGCATCCCGGCCCGCCTCCCCGAGCTGCCTGCGGGCACCGCCAAGATCACCTATACCTCGGGCACCACGGGGCAACCCAAGGGCGTCTGCCTGTCGCTGGAACAGATGACGGCGGTCTGCGGATCCCTTGCCCTGCGGGTGGCCCCTGCCCGGGTTGAGAAACACCTGACCCTGCTGCCCCTCACCACCTTGCTGGAGAACCTGACCGGCTTGTATGTACCGCTGCTGACCGGCGCCTGCAGCCGCATCCCCTCCCTGGGGGAACTCGGCTTCTCGGGCTCCAGCAAGCTGGATCCTGCGGCCCTGGCCCATGCACTGCTGCGCTGGCCCAGCCACAGCCTGGTGCTGGTACCCGAGTTGCTGCGCCTGCTGCTGGCCCTGTGCCTCAATACCCCTGCCCTGGCGACACAGCTCGGCACCCTGCGCTTCGTCGCCGTGGGCGGCGGCAAGGTCGCCCCCGAACTCATCGCTCACGCCCGTGCGGCGGGGCTGCCGGTCTATGAGGGATACGGTCTCTCCGAATGCGGCTCCGTGGTCGCCCTGAACGGCCCCCACGGGGATCGTCCCGGCAGCGTCGGCCTGCCCCTGCCCCACTGCCAGGTGACGATCGCCGCAGACGGCGAAGTCATGGTCAGCGGCAGCGCCATGCTGGGCTACCTGGGGGAAGAGGGCGAGACGGGCAGCCAGATCGCCACAGGGGATCTGGGTCGGATCGACGAGGAGGGCTATCTCCATATCACGGGGCGCAAGAAGAACGTGCAGATCACCGCCTTTGGCCGCAACTTCTCCCCGGAGTGGGTGGAAGCCCAGGCCCAGCTCTGCCCGGCCATCGCCCGCATCGTCATCTTCGGTGACGGTCAGCCCGCCAACGTGGCCCTTATCCAGCCGCTGCCGGGCAGCCAGTCCCAATTGCCAGAGCAGATTGCCCGGCTCAACCAGCAGTTGCCCGATTACGCCCGCATCCATCATTGGTTGCCGGTCTCCCTGGATCAGCTCCCTGGCCTCCTGACGGCCAACGGGCGCCCCCGTCGCAACGAGATTTATCACCACTTTTCCCGGCAGATCAGCCAATGCCTCACAGGAGAGACCTCATGAGCTTCTACCAGACCCTGCAACAAGCCACCGCCTGCGAGCGCGAACGCCTGTTCAACGCCCCCATCATCGAGGCCTGCCGCCGCGGCGACATCAGCCGTGACACCTACCTCGCCTTCCTGGCACAGGCCTACTACCACGTGCGCCACACGGTGCCGCTCCTGATGGCCACCGGCGGCAAGCTGGGGCAGGAGTACGAATGGGTGCGAGGCGCCATCAGGGAGTACATCGACGAGGAGTACGGCCATCAGGAGTGGATCCTGAACGACATCCGTGCTTGCGGCGGTGATGCCGAGGCGGTGCGCCACGGCCAGCCGGGCCTGCCCATCGAGCTGATGGTGGCCTTCCTCTACGATCAGATCCAGCGCGGCAACCCCATGGGCTTCTTCGGCATGGTGCAGGTGCTGGAAGGCACCAGCGTCGCCATCGCCCTGACCGTCGCCGACCAGCTCAAGAGCGGTCTGGGTCTGCCGCCCCAGGCCATGAGCTACCTGAGCTCCCACGGGGCCCTGGACCAGGAGCACCTCAAATTCTTCGAATCCCTGATGAACCGGGTGGAAGATGCCGCCGATCAGGCCGCCATCATTCACGCCGCCAAGGTGGTCTACCGCCTCTATGGCGACATGCTCTATCAGCTCACGGGATCCTGCCAATGAAGCTTGAAGGCAAACGCATACTGCTGACTGGCGCCAGTGGCGGCATTGGTGAAGCCCTGGCCCATGAACTGGCGGCCCAGGGTGCCCATCTGCTGCTGCACGGTCGTCGGGCCAGCGCCCTGGAGCGCCTGCGCCGGGAGCTGCCTCATCCGGATCGCCACCAGACGGTGACGGCCGATCTTGGCTCTCCCCATGAGCGGGCGCAGCTGCTGCAACATCCGGCCCTGGACGAGGGGCTGGACGTGCTCATCAACAGTGCAGGCTGCAACCAGTTCGCCTGGCTGGAAGATCAGAGCAGCGAGCAGGTGACACGCCAGTTGCTGCTCAACGTCGAGGCGCCCATCCAGCTCACCCGGGCCCTGCTGCCCCGGCTGCGCAAGCCCGCCATCATCATGAACATCGGCTCCAGCCTCGGGGCCATCGGTTTTGCCGGCTACAGCGTCTATTGCGCCAGCAAGTTCGCCATGCGCGGCTTCAGCGAGTCCCTGGGGCGGGAGCTGGAGGGAACCGGCATCAAGGTGCTGCACTTTGCCCCCCGCGCCACCCGCACCCACCTCAATTCCGAGGCGGCCTATGCCATGAATGCCGAGCTTGGCACCCGGACCGACAGCCCACAGGACGTGGCCGAGGAGGCCGTCATCGCCCTGTGCAACGAGACACGCCGCCGCTGGCTCGGCTGGCCGGAAAAGCTCTTTGTGCGGCTCAACGGCCTGCTGCCCGCCTTGGTGGACATGGCCCTGGCCAAGCAGCGCCCGATCATCGAGCGCCACGCCCGCCGCACCGCCTCCCCAGCCCCCGATCACAGGAGCGATCCCGCCTGTGCGACAAACGAGAAGGAACATTGAGATGAAGCACACCACTTTCCGTCCCCGATTTGGTCACGGCCCCCTGTTGCTCGCCCTGGGAGGCCTGCTGGCAAGCGGTCTGGCCCAGGCCGCCGATGCCCTGCCCACCATTCAGCAGGAGTGGGCCCACTGCCAGTACCAGCAGACCGGAAAAGCCAAGGAGAGCTGCCTGGAGAGCCTGAGTGCCAAGGCCGATGAGGCGAGCGCCAAGGAGGCATTTCGCACCGATCTGCTGATCTGGTCCGCCATCGTCAAGAGCACCTGGGCGGGGGCCAAGGGCGGCCTCGGCGCCCTTGGTCTGGTGAAGGAGGCCAAGGCCAAGCTCGAGATCGCCATCAAGCAGGATCCCAAGGCGCTGGAAGGCTCGGCCTACACCAGCCTGGGCTCCCTCTACTACCAGGTACCGGGCTGGCCGGTGGGCTTTGGAGACGACGAGAAGGCGGAGAAGCTGCTCAAGCAGGCGCTGGCCATCAATCCCACCGGCATCGACCCCAACTTCTTCTACGGCGACTTCCTGCTGGATCAGGGTGACAAGGCACAGGCGAAGATCTATCTGGACAAGGCCCTGGCCGCCCCGGCGCGCCCTGGCCGCGAGGTGGCGGACGAGGGCCGCAGAATGGAAATTCGCGAGCGTCTCGCCAAGCTGTAAACACAAGCAGCACAGTGCGCTATTTCAACTCTGCCCACCAGCTTGCATACTGGTGGGCAGTGTCGTTTGAGGGAGAGAACAATGCGGATCCTGTTGGTGGAAGATGATGTGATGCTGGGAGACGGCATGGTGGATGCGCTGCGCAGCAGCGGCTACACGGTGGACTGGCTCCAGCAGGGGATGCCGGCCCTCTCGGCGCTCAAGAGCGAGGAGTTTGCCGCCCTCATCCTGGATCTCAACCTGCCGGACATCGACGGCATCAGCCTGCTGCGAAAGTTGCGCCGGGAGGGGCAGACCCTGCCCGTGCTCATCCTGACCGCCCGTGATGCCCTGGACGACCGGGTACTGGGGCTGGATGCAGGCTCCGACGACTACATGGTCAAACCCTTCGCCCTGCAGGAGCTCAACGCCCGGCTGCGCGCCCTGGTGCGGCGCAGCAAGGGGCAGGCCCAGGCGGTGCTGGAGTACGGGGAGCTGCAGCTCTTCCCCGCGTCACAACAGGTCACCTATCGGGGCGAGCCGGTCAAGCTCACCCCCCACGAATACAAGCTGTTGCAGGAGCTCATCACCCAGAGCGGCCGGGTATTGAGCCGGGATCAACTGCAACAGAGCCTCTACGGCTGGGACGAGGGGGCAGAGAGCAACGCGGTGGAGGTGCACATTCACCATCTGCGCAAGAAATTCTTCCCCGAGCTCATCCGCAACATTCGCGGCGTCGGTTACATCGTGCCCCAGCTCGACGTCCAGGGCGCAAGAGGAGCCTCCGCCCCATGAGCCGTGTCCGTTCCATCCGCCGTTTTCTGCTCTCCGGCATCCTGGCCCTGGTCAGCCTCAGCCTCGCCATCAGCGGCCTTATCGGCTACCTGCAGGCCAACCACGAGATGGAAGAGCTGTTTGATGCCCGTCTCGCCCAGTCTGCCCGCATCACCAACCAGTTGCTCAGCCGCTATCTCAAGCAGAGCGGCGAGCTGCCGCGCAACGGCACCGTGTACCAGGAGTGGGTGCAGGCCGTCCCCGAGACGCCCCACATCGAGAAGGGCGGCTTCTTCCAGTTCGGCCAGGACAACGAGTTCACCCCCTATGGCCATGAATTCGAACACAACCTCTACTTCCAGTTGCTGAGCGAGCAGGGCGCCGTGCTGCTGCGCTCGCCCAATGCCCCGGCCCAACCGTTGACCACCCTGGAGCGGGGCTTCAACAGCGAGACCAAGGATCATCACGAGTGGCGCACCTTTACCCTCTACAACGAAGATGAACAGACCTGGCTCATCGTGGCGGAGCGGGATGACGAACGCAGCGAGCTGGCCAGCAAGATGGCCACCCTCACCATGCTGCCCCTCTTCATCACCCTGCCCTTCCTGCTCGGTCTGCTGTGGTGGCTGATCACCCGGGGGCTGTCACCGCTGCACCAGCTGGCGCAAGCCATCGGCGAGCGTCATCCCGCCAACCTGAGCCCACTCAATCTTGCCATCAAGGCCGAGGAGCTGACGCCGCTGGTGGGGGAGATCAACCGGCTGATGCACGCCCTCGCAGACACCCTGGATCGGGAGAAACAGTTCACCAACGAGGCCGCCCACGAGCTGCGCACCCCCCTCGCGGTACTGCGCATCCACAGCGAGAACGCCATGACGGCCGAGGATGATCAGAGCCGGGAGCAGGCCCTGCGCAAGATGCTCTTGGCCCTCGATCGCAGCGATCGGCTGATCCGCCAGTTGCTGACCCAGGCCCGCATCGACAACCAGCAGAGCCCGGCCCTCACCGCCCTCCCCCTGTTCCCCCTGTTGCAGGGCACCCTGGCGACCCTGGCCCCCATCGCCCTGAAAAAGGATCAGCAGCTGTCCCTGGAGGGCGCCGAACAGGTGCAGGTAATGGGACAGGCGATGTTGCTGGAGCTGATGTTCGGCAACCTCATCGACAATGCGCTGCGCTACACCCAGGTGGGCGGCGAGGTCGCCGTGGTGGTGAGCCAGGTGGGCAACCGGATCCGAGTGGATGTGCGGGACAACGGCCCCGGCATCCCCACCGCCGCCCTCTCCCGGTTGTGCGAGCGCTTCTTCCGGGTCAATCCCCAGCAGGGGGATGGCGTGGGCCTTGGCATGGCCATCGTCTCGCGCATCGCCCAGCTTCACGGAGCGGATCTCGACATCCACAACCGGCCCGAAGGGGGGCTCGAAGTGAGCGTGCTGCTGCCCGCCTCGCGCCAGGCATGAGGGGTCAGCCTTTGCGCACGCCATGAAAAACGGGGGCCAGGCCCCCGTTTTTCATGGCTGCACCACCCTAGTCGCAGGTGGGCTGTACCGTGAAGGTCCGGCTCGAATCCACCGGTCCCAGCTCCGCCAGCAGACGGCGCCCCAGCAGCACCGGGTAGATCATCTTGCTGCGATCCCGCAGGGTGAACCACTCCTTGTAGACCTGGTCCCCGACGCAGACGGACATGGTCACCGTCGGGCGCTGCTCCATGCCGCCCGCCCCGCGCACCGTCACGCTGCGCTCCACCGGTCGCTCCACGCTCCGGCGCACCACCTTGTCGGTATTGGCATCGGTCAGCACCAGGTTGAAGCGCACCCAGGGCTTGCCATCCTTCTTGAAATGCTTCAGGTCGCGGGCATCCAGCGACGAAGTGAGGGCACCGGTATCGAGCTTCATCTTGACCGCCACTCCGTAGGGCATCAGCACCCCCTTCTCGATCCAGCCATAGCTGGTCTGGGCCGCCATCGCGCTGCCGCACAGCGCCCACATCATGGCCGCCGCCACCATTCTCTTGCCCATCTTGCTCTCTCGCCTTGTCAGTCTTGCGCCCAGATGTATCACAGCCAACTGCCGGGTCAACCGGATTCTGGCGTGCAGGGGAGCGGGCTCTGGACGCGGTGCCAACAGGCGACAATCCATGCCGGGCACGGCGCGTGAGTGGGGAATGCAGCAGGAAAACGAGGGGAGAACAAGGTGCTGGATGACGCTGGCGGCCATCCTCAGGTTGTGACGCCAAAGGCTACCACAGCGGTGCGTGAATTATCAGTCTTGTTCTGACGGGATTTTTGCCTACACTGCTGTAAACCGGAGGGCCTGAAAACCACCGGTTTTTTTTGCGCCTGCCGAAAAGTTGCCACTGCAAAGTGACCTCTCACACAAGGCTCAATAAGGAATTCGCAATGCGTATCGAAGAAGACTTGAAGCTCGGTTTCAAGGATGTCCTGTTTCGCCCCAAGCGCTCTACTCTCAAGAGCCGTTCCCAAGTCAGCCTGACCCGCCAGTTCACCTTCAAGCACACCCAGACCCAATGGCAGGGCGTGCCCGTCATCGCCGCCAACATGGATACCGTCGGCAGCTTCGCCATGGCGCGTACCCTGGCCAGCTTCGAGATGATGACGGCGGTGCACAAGCACTACAGCCTTGCGCAGTGGCAAACCTTCGTCAATGAGACCGACCCGGCCCTGCTGGGCCATGTGATGGTCTCTACCGGCACCTCGGAGGAGGACTTCACCAAGACACGCCAGATCCTCGCGATGTCCAGCGCCCTGCGCTTCATCTGCGTGGACGTGGCCAACGGCTACTCCCAGCACTTCGTCGAGTTTTTGCGCAAGATCCGCGAGGCCTGCCCGAACCACGTCATCCTGGCGGGCAACGTGGTGACCGGCGAGATGGTGGAGGAGCTCATCCTCTCCGGCGCCGACATCGTCAAGGTGGGCATAGGCCCGGGCTCGGTCTGCACCACCCGGGTCAAGACCGGGGTCGGCTACCCGCAGCTCTCCGCCATCATCGAGTGTGCCGATGCGGCCCACGGCCTGGGTGGCCAGATCGTCGGTGACGGCGGCTGCACCTGCCCGGGGGATGTGGCCAAGGCATTTGGCGGCGGCGCCGACTTCGTGATGCTGGGGGGCATGCTGGCCGCTCACGAAGAGTGCGGCGGTGAAATCGTCGAGGTCGATGGCGAGCCCTTCATGAAGTTCTACGGCATGAGCTCGGCCAGCGCCATGGACAAGCACGCTGGCGGCGTCGCCGAGTATCGCGCCTCCGAAGGCAAAACCGTGCTGCTGCCCTACCGCGGCCCGGTGGAGAACACGGTGCGCGACATCCTGGGCGGGGTGCGATCCACCTGCACCTATGTGGGGGCCAGCCAGTTGAAAGAGCTCACCAAACGCACCACCTTCATCCGGGTGCGCGAGCAGGAGAACAACGTCTACGGCAAGGAGTAAGTCCCTCCTTCGGCCCCGAGCCGACCGTTAGAAGCCAGCCAACCGGTGTGCTACCCTGCGCACCGGTTTTTTTGCATCTGGGATCCCGCGCCATGACAAGCCCTCTCCCCCCCTTCGACTGGGACATCTTCTGCTGCGTCGTCGACAACTTCGGTGACATCGGCGTCACCTGGCGACTCGCCCGCCAGCTCAAACAGGCAGGCGCGCTCCCGGCGCAGAAGAGTGAGGTGCAGGTGCGGCTCTGGGTGGACGATCTGGCTAGCTTCGCCCGCATCTGCCCGGCGCTCGACCCCGCACAGGACGGTCAGTGGGTCGATGGCATCTATGTCCAGCACTGGCACGAGCGCCTCCCCGCCGACATGACCCCGGCCAGGGTGGTCATCGAGGCGTTTGCCTGCGAGCTGCCCGCCCCCTTTATCGAACGCATGGCCGAGCAGACCACGCCCCCCTGCTGGATCAACCTGGAGTACCTCTCGGCCGAGAGCTGGGTCGAGGATTGCCATGGCCTCGCCTCGCCCCAGCAGGTCGGCAGCCGGCGCCTCGACAAGTACTTCTTCTTCCCGGGTTTCACCGCCAGAACCGGCGGCCTCTTGTGCGAGCACGGCCTCATCGTCGAGCGCGAGCGCTGGCAGCAGGATGAAGCGGGACTGACCGCCTACTGGGCCAGCCTCGGCCTGCCACCCCAACGAGAAGACGAACTGCGGGTCAGCCTCTTTACCTACGAGAGCGAGGCGCTCAGGAGCCTGGTCGAGGGCTGGCGCCAGAGCGTCACCCCCGTCACCCTGCTGCTGCCGCTGGGGCGCTCCCTCGACGACGTGCTCATCGGCGCAGGGCTGGCAGAGGCCATTCCCGGTGCCCGGGCCGGAGATCTGCTCCAGGCGGGCAACCTCACCATCAAGCTGCTGCCGATGACCGATCAGAGGGGCTACGATCGCCTGCTGTGGAGCTGCGATCTCAACCTGGTGCGCGGGGAGGACTCCTTCGTGCGGGCCCAGTGGGCGGGGCGCCCCTTCCTCTGGCACATCTACCAGCAGGAAGAGGATGCCCACATGATCAAGCTGGACGGTTTTCTCGACCACTACCTCTCCCCCTTGCCAGCGCCGGCCGGTCAGTGGCTGCGCCGCTTCAACCATGCCCTCAACCGGGGGGAACACACCGGTGAACTCTGGGCACAATGGCCGCAATACGCGGCCATATGGCAGCAACATGGGCGCACCTGGCCACAGAGGCTGCTGGCGGACGGGGATCTCGTCACGAGGTTGGTGAAATTTTTAGAAAGCCGTATATAATCTGGCAGTTTTTATCCGTCCGTTTCACGAACAGGAATTTTTTACATGAAAACCGCACAGGAAATCCGCGCTGGTAACGTAGTCATGATCGGCACCGAGCCGATGGTGGTCCAGAAGGCTGAATTCAACAAATCCGGCCGTAACTCCGCCGTGGTCAAGATGAAGCTGAAGGGTCTGCTGAACGGCAGCGCCACCGAGACCGTCTTCAAGGCCGACGACAAGCTGGAAGTCGTTCAGCTGGAGCGTAAAGAGTGCACCTACTCCTACTACTCCGACCCGCTGTATGTCTTCATGGACACCGAGTACAACCAGTACGACGTCGAGAAAGACAACCTGGGTGATGCCCTGAACTACCTGGTAGACGGCATGGAAGACCTCTGCGAAGTGACTTTCTACAACGAGAAAGCCATCTCCGTAGAACTGCCGACCACCATCGTGCGTGAAGTCGAGTACACCGAGCCGGCCGCCCGTGGCGACACCTCCGGTAAAGTGACCAAGCCTGCCCGCCTGAAGGGCACCTCCTACGAGCTGGCCGTTGCCGCCTTCGTGGAGATCGGTGACAAGATCGAAATCGACACCCGTACCGGTGAATTCAAGCGTCGCGTCAACTAAGTTGACCCCTTGATGTGATTGCAAAAAAAGCGAGCCCAGGCTCGCTTTTTTATTGGCTGGCACCTCACGGCCAGCCTGATGAGAAGCCGTGCCCCTAGCGGCGATGGGCCAGTGCCCGCACCAGCCTGTCCCCCACCCCCTGTACCAGTTGCACCAGCAGCAGCAACATGACCACGGTCCCTGCCATCACCTTGTCATCAAAGCGCTGGTAGCCGTAGCGGATCGCCAGATCCCCGAGCCCGCCGCCACCGACCACCCCCGCCATGGAGGAGAAGCCAATGAGCATCACCACCGTCAGGGTGAGTCCGGCCAGCAGCGCCGGCAAGGCCTCGGGCAGCAGCGCCTTGACGACCACGTGCCAGCCGCTGCCCCCCATGGCGAGCACGGCTTCGACGCGCCCCTTGTCCACCTCATCGAGGGCGCTCTCCACCACCCGGGCAAAGAAGGGGAAGGCCCCCAGGGTGATGGGGACGATGGCGGCGGTGCTGCCCAGTGAGGTGCCGACCACCAGCCGGGTCAGGGGGATCAGGGCGATCAGGAGCACCACGAAGGGGAGCGACCGCCCGATGTTGATACCGATCCCCAGCACCATGTTGAGACGGGGCAAGGGCAGCACGCCCCCGGGACGGGTCACCACCAGCAGCACCCCGGTCGGCAGCCCCAGCAACAGGGTGAACACGGCCGCCACTCCCACCATGTAGAGCGTTTCGAGCGACCCCTGATACATCAGTTCGAGCAAGGCATCGACACTCAGGCGACTCTGCATAAACGCACCTCCTCTGTGACTCCGTGACGCGCCATGAAACGCCGCAGGATCTCGGGATCCGGCAACAGGGCCTGCCGCACGCGGGAGTCGGGGTTGGCCAGCAGGGTGCCCAGAGCGCCGCTTTCCACCAGCTGACCCCGTTCAAGCAATGCCGCGTGATCGCAGATGGCCCTGACCACCTCCAGCTCGTGGGTGATGAGCACTATGGTGATCCCGAGGCGGCGGTTGATGTCGGCAAGCAGCGCCAGCACCGACTCCGTGGTCTCCGGATCCAGGGCACTGGTCGCCTCGTCACAGAGCAAGTGGCGCGGATTGGCGGCCAGGGCGCGGGCGATGCCCACTCGTTGCTTCTGTCCCCCCGACAACTGGGAGGGAAAGGCGCGACGGTGCTCGCCAAGCCCCACCAGTTCCAGCAGCTCGCTGACCCGGGCAGCCCGCTCCCGGCGCGCCACACCGGCGATTTCCAGCGGGACCGCCACATTCTCCTCCACGCTGCGGGCGTGCAGCAGATTGAAGTGCTGGAAAATCATGCCGGTCCCCTGACGGTGGCGGCGCAAGGCCGCTCCCTCCAGGGCCGTGATGTCGCGGCCATCGAACAGGATGCGGCCCCGGCTTGGCCGCTCCAGCAGATTGAGGCAACGAATGAGCGTGCTCTTGCCCGCGCCGCTGCGCCCGAGAATGCCGTAGATGGCCCCATCCGGAATCTCGAGCGACACTCCCTCCAGAGCGGGTTGCCCGTGCCCCGGGTACTGCTTGCCGAGCCCCTCCAGCACTATCATGACTGCCGCCCGGCCACCGGGATCACCGACCCCTTGTAGCTCTTGCGAATGAAGTCGGCGATCGCCCTGGACTCCAGATCCCGCGCCAACTGGCGGATCCGCGGATCATCCTTGAGCGCCGGGGTGGTCACCAGGATGTTGGCGTAGGGATTGTTCTGGGCGCTCTCCAGCCCCAGGGCATCGCGAGCAGGCTCCAGCCCCGCCTCCAGGGCATAGTTGCCATTGATCACCGCCAGATCCACGTCGTCGAGGGAGCGCGGCAGCTGCGGCGCCTCGATCTCCAGGATCTTGAGCGCCTTGGGGTTGGTGGCGATGTCGTGCACCGTCGCCAGATCCCGCGCCGGATCTTCATGGCCGGCCTTGAGGGTGATCAGCCCCTCGTGCTGCAACAGATAGAGGGCCCGGCTCAGGTTGGTGACATTGTTGGGCAGGGCGATCACCGCCTTTTCCGGTACCTCCCTCAGGTGTTTGAACTTCTTCGAATAGATGCCAAGAGGCTCCACGTGTACGGTCGCGGCCACCACCAGCTCGGTGCCGAGCGCCTTCTCCTGATCCCGCAGGTAAGGGACGTGCTGGAAATAGTTGGCATCCACATCACCCGCCACCAGCAGGGCATTGGCATTGATGCCGCCGCTGAGCTCGATCACCTGCAGATCCAGCGAAGGGTCCTGGCGTTTCACCTCGCCGAGGATATCCGCATGGGGCAGTGGATCCGCGGCAACCCGCAGCGCCTGGGCGGCCTGGGCGGAGAGAGAGAGTCCGAGGGCCAATACCAGGCCGCTCAGGGAAAACAGTCCGTGCTTGTTCATCTTGTGCTCCTTGCAATGCAATCAATGGGTGGTTTCGCCGACCGCCAGCGCCCGGGGCGCCGGCAACAGATCGGCATGGTGGCGCAATGCCACATCAGGGTGAGAACGCAGCCGCCCCTTGAGGTAGTTCCAGCCCACCTCCCGCAGCAGCGGATTGTGCGGGTCGGTGGCAGGCCCCCTGGCTTCACGGGCCAGTGCCTCGGGCAGCGGATAGACGGGCACCACGGCGTCGAGCTGGGCCCCCAGGAAGAAGGCGATGGAGAGACGCTCCTGCCCCGGCGCCGACGGCACCACCCGGTGCACGGTCGCCCGCAGGTAGCCGTTGCTGGCGAGCTCCAGCAGCTCACCGATGTTGACCACGAAGGTGCCGGGGAGCGGGAGCGCGTCGATCCAGTGATCCGGCGCCACCTCCACCTGCAGGCCGGGCTGGTCATCCTGCAGCAGGAAGCTCAGGAAGCCCGAATCCTTGTGGGGACCGACCCCCTGGGTGGCGCCCCGCTCACCGGGATAGCGGATCAGCTTGATATGTTCGTTCGGACGCTCTCCATGCAGGGCATCGAAGGCATCTGGCGACAGTGCGAGCGCCTCGGCAAAAGCCCCGAGCAGGGTACGGGACATGCGGGTCATCTGCCCACGCCAGCGCGTCAGCACGGGTTGCAGTGTCGGCAGCGCCTCCGGCCACTGATTCGGCCCCTGCAACCGCCACCAGGGCGGGTCGCCCGCCGCGCGCGGCAAGGCAGGGCGATCGGCACCGATATCAAACTGCTCTCGCCAGTCGGGTTGACCCCGGGTCAGCTCCGCCCCCGGTCGGTTGTAGCCACGAAAATGGGGAGAGTGGATCATGGCGACCTGCTGCTTGGCCGCCAGAGGCAGCGCAAAGAAGGCCCGCGACAGCTGCTGCACCTCCTGTTGCAGCTCGGGATCGATGCCGTGGCCGGTCAGGTAGAAAAATCCCGTCTCTCTCGCGGCATCGCGCAACGATGCCAGAAAATCGGCCCGAGCGTCGGGCGAGGCATCCAGCTGCCTCAGGTCGAGGATGGGCAAGTGAACCAAGGTGCTCATGGCGATAACGCTCCCTGTCGATGGAAAGTGAGGGTGAACCTCTCGTTCTGACGAGACAGGGGGGAGAATTCTCCGCCTGCGGCCAGTGGCGACATGCCCCGGCCCCCTGTCTGTCTGCCCTTACTGAACCATGTATGGGTCACGGGATGGAACAATCAAAACCGGGAATGCTTTGCCATTTGGAACAATCCCGGGCCCGTGTCCGGCCCGCCGGTCAGACCCTCTTCGCCACCGCCGATGCCGATGTGCCCCCTTGCCCTAAAGAAACCCCCGGCGAGGCCGCTATGAGGGAGTGCTGGAGGATCCCCCATGACATTTCGCCCCTATCTGCTGCTGACCCTGCTTGCTTTTGCCGCCCACGGCGCCGGGCAGGCACCGTCAGGCGCCGCCCCGGATCCAGCCCCCCTGGTTCCCCCCGACTACTGGCAGAGCAGCGACTGGCAGGGAATACCCGACAGCACCAGGGTGGACAAACAACAGGTACTGTTTGCAAAGCACGACAGCGACAACTACGTGGGTCTGGTCATCCTGCTGCCCGACTGGCAGCGCAGCGGCCAGCTGTGGCAACTGACCCGGGAGCTGGGGCGCCTCGGTTTCGATACCCTGCTGCTGCTCCCCTCGCCGCAGCAGACCGAGCTCGACCCCGCCGCCGAGAAGAAACAGCAGGTCATCGACGATTTTCGCAAGCAGTTTGCCTCCCGCATCAGCAAGCTGGGGGATGCCAAGCTGCAGGAGGGGGGCTTCAAGCTGCTGCTGGCCCAGGGTACCAGCGCCGCCTGGGCCGCCAACCTCATCGCCAGCGAGCAGTTGCCCGCCCCCGATGCCCTGGTGCTGCTCGACGGCTTTTTCCCCAACCAGCTGAGCAACCAGACCCTCGCCAAGCAGATAGCCCAGGGCAGCATCCCTACCCTGGATCTCTATCAGGAGGAGGGAGGACGCTGGCCCCTGCTGGCGGCCGAAGCCCGCAGAAGCGAGAGCCGCCGCAGCCACAAGCTCAACTACCGCCCCTATGCCCTGATGGATCTGGAGGAGACGCCGGGCCGCATCCAGGGCTGGCTGACGCACCTGGGCTGGATCTGAGTCCCTCCGAGGCACAGCCACCCGCCTTTTGCCTTCCCCATCGGACTTGGCCCGATGCCACCGCGCTGGTCAGCCGCCCTCCATGTTTGGCATCATGTCCGAACCAATGGCAGGAGGCTTCATGCAGCAAATCGTGTTTCTCGACAGCGACACCCTGGACACCGGCATCAATCTGCGCCGCCCCGATTTTCCCCATCACTGGCAAAGCTACCCGACCACGGTGCCGGATCAGGTGGTGGAGCGGCTCAAGTGCGCCAGCATCGCCATCATCAACAAGGTACGCATCGGGGCCGATGAACTGGCCCAGCTGCCCGAACTGCGCCTGATCGCCCTCGCCGCCACCGGCAGCGACAACCTGGATCTGGAGGCGTGCCGTGCCGCCAATGTCGCCGTGTGCAATATCCGCAACTACTCGGGCCCTTCCGTCCCCGAGCACGCCATGGCCCTGATGCTCGCCCTGTCGCGCAACCTGTTCGCCTGGCGCCAGTCCCTGCTGGAGGGGCGCTGGCAACAAAGCGGCCAGTTCTGCTTCTTCGACCACCCCATCACGGATCTGCATGGCAAGCGCCTCGGGATCATCGGCAAGGGCACCCTGGGACAGGCGCTGGGACAGCGGGCCAGCGCCATCGGGATGGAGGTTTACTATGCTCAGAGCCAGGTCGGCTCCCCGGGGGATGACGACAGGCTGCCCCTGGATGCCCTGCTGCAAAGTTCGGATGTGATCAGCCTGCACTGCCCGCTCACCCCCTACACCCGCCATCTCATCGGGGAGCGGGAGCTGGCCCTGATGAAACCGGGCGCCCTGCTCATCAACGTGGGCCGTGGCGGCCTGGTGGACGAGCAGGCGCTGCTAGAAGCCCTCGGCAACGGCCGTCTGGGGGGCGCCGGTTTCGATGTGGCGAGCGTCGAGCCGCCGCCTCCGGATCACCCCCTGATGCAGGCCCTGCGTTACCCCAATTTCATCCTGACTCCCCACGTGGCCTGGGCCAGCGAAGAGTCGATGCAGCGCCTCGCGGATCAGCTCATCGACAACATCAACGCCTTCTCCCTTGGCAGGCGCCAGCACCGGCTGGTGTAAGAGGCCGCTCGCCGCCCCTTACGGGCCGGCAGCGGGATCAAAAAAAGGGGCCAAAGGCCCCTTTTTGTCGGTCAGCTTGCCGCGGCATCAGTCGTCATGCCATCTGTGCTTGCGGTGCTTTTTGTGTTTCTTGTGGTGCTTGTGATAGCGCCTGTCATCGTAATAGCGATCGCCGCGGCTCTCGTGACCATCCCCGGTCCTGGCTCCGATGGCGGAGCCACCGGCACCACCGATACCGGCGCCGATCAGCTGGCCCGTGCTGCCACCGACGCTCTTGCCGATGGCTGCCCCGCCCAGGGCACCGACGGCGCCGCCGAGCGCAGCTTCGTTCTTGTTGCCCCTATTGGCCGTGGCCGCACCACCGGCCGCGCCCCCCAGGGCTGCCCCCACCAGGGCGCCGGTGTCGCCACCCAGCTCCTTGCCGATCATGGTGCCCGCCACCCCGCCGGCTCCGCCGCCGAGAATGGTATTGAGGGTCTCGGATGCCTGCACCTGTCCTGTGCCCAACAGCAACGCCCCCAGCAGCGCCAGTGCGCTCATGCCAAACGGTTTCATTTTCATGGGGTACTCCTGTCAAACCTGATGATTGATTATTTTTCCCTGCACTATACAAAGCCCCCTGACCTGCGCCACTGCCGCAAGGGGCACCTCACGGCCAGCCCTCCCTGTCTCCGGTTCGCGACACAATGCAAGAAAGCAGGCTAACCACCTGAAACCACATCAAAAAAAAAGGTCACACGAGAAATCATCCCCGTCATGACCCTTTTCTAGGCCCAAAGGCCCTTTTTTGCAGCGATCACCGTCAGACAGATACTGTCACAACCTCCCCGTCAACGGGCGACGACGCCGCCAGATGCCAGCAATCCCGCCCCTGGTGCTTGCTCTCGTACAGGCAGGCATCCGCCCGCTCGAGCAGCGTCAGGGCATCATCCGGATAGCGCGCTCCGCCGGCGCTCAGGGTGATGGCGTCGGCGAATTCCCGCCATTTCAGGGCCTTCACCCGACCGAGCAGGTGGGTCAGGCGGCATTCCACCTCCGCCTGCTCCCAGGGCAGCAAGGCCGCAAATTCATCGCCCCCGATGCGGTAGACCCGCTCATCCCCCAGGGTTCTCGCCATGATGGTGGCCACCCGAAACAGCACCGCATCCCCCACACCGTGTCCCCAGCTGTCGTTGACGCGCTTGAAGTTGTCCACATCGAACAGCACCAGCCAGTAGGGCCTCCCCGCCTGCTCCAGCCCCGCCCGCTGCTGATCGAAGGCTCGCCGGTTCAGGATGCCGGTGAGAGGGTCGTGGAGCAGGGCATCCTGCCCTTGCAGCAGGCTGTTTCGCACCTGTTCTATCTCCCCAAGGCTGCCGTGCACGAACCAGGTTCGCTGACGCCGCTGGATCTCCTTTCGCGCCTCATCCCGGATGAGGCCGCTGAGCGAGCCCTGCACCAGCGCCTGCTCCTGGCGAAAGATCCGCACCAGAAACCACAGGCTGCACAGCCAGATGCAGAGCAATGCCAGGGCGGGCAGCACCACCATCAGCAGGGTGTCTTGCAGGTTTTCATGAAAATGGGAGGGGGGGAGATAGACGTTGAGATCCCACTCCATCCCCTCCAGAGCGTGTTGCAGGTGGCGTCCTTCCCAGAACCCGTCCAGGCCGGCCGCCTGCGTCTCCTGCTCGAGGCGGGGCGGCAACAGCGACAGATTGTGCCCCACCACCAGCTTGCCGCCCTTGCGCTCGGTGATGTAGAGGGCCACCGGATCCTCACCCACCGCCCGGTGCAACGCCCCCTGCAAGGCGCTGAACGACATGTCCACCATCAGCAGCCCAAGCAGTTGCCCCTCATCATCCTTGACCCGCTTGATGAGGGTCAGTACCTCTCCGGCCGAATCGAACTCCGGGTAGGGACCGAACCAGACGAGATCATCACCCTCGCCGGACAGGGTCTGGTACCAGGGCCGCGCCTGTGCCCGGTAGCCCTCCGGTTGCTGCCAGTCGGGATAGCCGTCGAGCCGATGGGTGCGCGCATTGTAGAAATAGAGGAAGTGGGCGTCGTACTTGAACTGATGGGCAATGGGCCAGATGGGATTGATGGCCGATGCCCCGGCAGCGATGGCCTGCTTGTCCAGGGACGCCTCCAGCACGCCAAGCTGGCGGCGGTTGTCCTGCGCCATGTCCTGGAACAGGGTGGCGTCGAGGGCGGCCAGCATGTGACCGTAACCCGCCACCGTCTTGTCGATGCTGCTCAGGTAGCTGGCTGCCGCCAGCAACAGGGTGGCGATCAGCACCAGCCCTCCCAGGAGAAACGACAGCGGAGTCAGTATGTAATAGCGTTCCTTGATCAGCGCCGCCGTCATGCCACCCTTCTATAAAATGTCATATTGGATGAATTTTATAGATTAAAAATCTGCAAAAGATATTGATTGAAGTCATTAACCTCCACTGCTAATGATAAAAAAGATATCAAGGTATCTCGCGGCCATATTCACATCCGTCATGTGAATATCCATAAAAAGTAGAAACAGTCATTACTCGTCGTTGACGGTTTATTGCCCGCAAGGTGTTATAGTCGATGACTCGAGAAATCGGAGCCAGATGACCTTTGTCGGCAACGCTGGCGGTGATGATTCATCAACCAAGGAGATGTTATGAGCAGTCCGTTTATCGAACAGATCAAAGCACGTCGTACCATCTATGCCCTGGGCAACCGGGTGACCCACTCCGAGGCCCAGCTGACCGCCCTCATCAAGGATGCCGTCAAGCACAGCCCCTCTTCGTTCAACTCCCAGAGTTCCCGCGCCGTCATCCTGTTCGGCGAGCAGCACCACAAGCTGTGGGACATCGTCAAGGCGGAGCTCAAGAAGATAGTGCCGCCGGAGGCCTATCCCCAGAGTGAAGCCAAGATCAACGGCAGCTTCCGCGCCGGGGCTGGCACCGTGCTCTTCTTCGAAGACACCGCCGTCATCGAGGATCTTCAGCAGAAATTCGCTCTCTATGCCGACAACTTCCCCATCTGGTCCGAACATGCCACCGGGATCGCCCAGTTCGCGGTCTGGACCACCCTGGCCCAGGAGGGCATCGGCGCCTCCCTGCAACACTACAACCCGCTCATCGACGATGCGGTGCGCAAGGAGTGGGACCTGCCCGCCAGCTGGCTGCTCCGTGCCCAAATGCCTTTTGGCAGCATAGAGCAACCTGCCGGCGACAAGACCTTCATCGACGACGACGTGCGTTTCCGGGTCTTCAAGTAAGCCTTCACGCCCCCTCCACCAGGGGGCGTTTTCTTCTCTCACACGTTCACCCTTGTCACGTGCCAGCCATACTCTGAACAAACGCTCTCTTGTCAGGAGGTCCCCATGGGGGACATCGCACGCCAACGTACCTCATGCACATTGACGCCCTTGTCCGCTCTGTTGTGTGTCGCCGCCCTGGTACTGCTGTTCTCGCTGATCGGCATCTTCACCCGCCCCCCCAACCTGCTGGCGGCCTTCTGGCCTGCCAATGCGGTCATGCTCGGCTGCATGGTGCGCTATCCACGCCTGGCCACACCGGCGGGCTGGGCCGGCGGCATACTGGGCTTTTTTCTCGCCGCCCTCTTCACCGGCGAGCCCCTGTTCAAAACCATCCTGCTGACCTGCGGCAACCTGGCCGGCATCGGCGTCGGGTATCTGCTGATGCATCGGCTCGCGTCTGCCGACAAGCTCCTCAGGCGCCCCACCTCCCTCGTGCTCCTGCTGCGAAACACCCTGGCCGCCTCCCTCGCCGCCGGCGTGGTCGGCGCCATCATCAATCCCATCCTGTCTCTGGGCCCCCCGCTCTACGGGCTGGGCTTCTGGTTTGCCAGCGAGCTGGTGAACTACATGACCATACTGCCGGTGCTCCTGACACTGCCTCCCCATGACAGCGTGCCCCCCTGGCGCACCCTCCTCTACCGCACCGAGTTCTCCTGGGCCGGATTGATGCCGTTGCTGAGTCTGGTGGCCTCCCTGCTGCTCACCCTGCTCATCGAGGGGCCGGGATCCATCGCCTTCCCGGTACCGGCACTGCTCTGGTGCGCAGTCACCTACTCCGTCTTCGCCACCAGCCTGCTGACCCTGGGTTACAGCACCCTGATCCTGATCGCCCTCTCAAACGGCCATCTCGTCATCAATCACGATGTCCAGACCCAGTACTGGATGTTCTCCGTTCGGATAGGGGTCATGTTGATCGCTCTCACCCCCCTGACCGCCGCCAGCATCATGGCGGCCCGCAACAGCCTGCTGCGGGAGATGAAACACCTGGCCCACCACGATCACCTGACCGGTGCGCTGAACCGGGCCGGCTTCTGGTCGGCCGCCAACGAACTGCTCCAGCACCTCACGGTGCAGCGCTACCCTGTGGCGATCTGCATGCTGGACATCGATCATTTCAAACGCATCAATGATCGTCACGGTCACGAAGAGGGGGACAACCAGTTGAGCGGCTTCGCGGCCCGGGTGCGCGACCAGCTTCGACCGGGGGATCTCTTCTGTCGCCTGGGGGGAGAGGAATTCGTGGCCATCTTGCCCGGCCTCAGCGAGGAGCAGGCCATGGCGGTGGCCGAGCGGCTGCGAAAAATCGTCGCGCAGCCAGGGGAAGAAAATGGAGCCGAGCCCGCCGTCTGCATCACGGTCAGCATCGGTATCGCCTCCCAGAGACAGGGCCCCTTCAATCTGGACGAGCTGCTCTCTCGCGCCGATCAGGCGCTCTATCTGGCCAAGCACAATGGCCGCAACCGGGTGGAACGCTACTCGCCTGAGCAGGCTTCCCCCAGCGTAGGGCAATCTTGCGGCACCTGAATGGCGTGGCTCTTGTCGTCATCATCCGGCCTCTGCCGGCAGCGGGGCGGGCAGATGAAGATGGAGCCCGTCCGATGCCACCTCGATCTCGATCCCGCGCCAGTCCCGCAGCCAGCCCTTGAGCCTGTCGTCATACCGCCTTGTTCCCCCCATCTGCACCACCTGGCAACCCGCCTGCAGGGCGCTGGCGATGCCCGCTGGCGCATCCTCGAACACCAGGCAATCGGCCGGAGCCAGTCCCAACCGGCTGGCAGCCAGCAAATAAGGCTCGGGATCCGGCTTGCCCCGTACCACATCCCCGGCGCACACCAGGAGACGGGGCAGCGGCAATCCGGCGTGCAGCAGCCGGTGCTCTGCCACCCTCCGGCTTGCGGAGGTCACCAGCGCCCAGTGCGTCGGCGGCAACTGTTCGAGCAGTCGCCGGGCACCGTCCAGGGGCATCGGCGCCGCAGCGTATTCCATCTCCAGATCGTCGAGCAGGGCCACCTCCACTGCCATGTCCAGCTGGGGAGCCAGGGCCCCTATCACCTCCCGTGAGCGCACGCCGTGACACATGGCGAGCACGGGAGCGGGATCCAGCCCATGGTGCTGACACCAGCGCCGCCACACGACTTCCACGTCGCCGGTGGAGTGGACCAGGGTCCCGTCCATGTCCAGCAGCAGGGCCGCGGCCTTCACGCGCACCGCGCTCACAGGGCTCTCCCCGCCAGCGCATCGGCGAAGACCTGCCGCTGGGCAGCGGCCTCGTAACAGGCGAGCGCCTGCTCCGCATTGCTGGCCCACACCGGCAAGGGGGCGACGACGAACCCCTGCTGCAACAGGCTGGTCAGCAGCTCCCCGGTCTCCGGTGCGGCCAGCGGCTGAGCCATCACCAGGCTCCCCTTGATCAAGAACAGATAGCGTTCGCTCGACATGACATGACTCCTTGTGGCTGAACAGCGGGCAAGCAGGCCCGTTTCGAGACCATTAGAACAAGGAGATTAGATAATTTATAATCAATAAATCGCCACATTTGATAACCAAATGGAATGAGATTCGACCTGAGACAATTGCAGGCCTTCGTCATGCTGGCCGAGAGTGCCAACTACCGGGAGGCGGCCAGCCGTCTTTTTGTGACACAACCGGCCCTGACCAAGCAGATCCAGGGGCTGGAGCAGGCCCTCGGCAGCACCCTGTTCAACCGGGGCCGCCACGGGGCCGAGCTGACCGCCATCGGCCTCCAGTTGCTGCCCCAGGCCAGGGCTCTGGTGGATCACGGCAAGGGATTCGAGCGGCATGCCCTGGCGTTGGCAAGCGGTGCCGCCGGACGCCTCAACATCGGGTTCGGGCTCTCCAGCTTCGCACTGGCCCCCTCCCTGGTGGCCCGTTTCAAACAGCAGGCCCCCGACGTGCTGGTCCACCTGCGGGACACCACCTCCGCCATCCAGCAGGAGCACTTGCTGGCGGGTCGGCTGCAACTGGGCTTCATGCGACGGCCTGATGCGCCACAACTGAGGGAACACAGGTTGCTGACGGACAGACTGGTGCTGGCCGTCCCCACCCGGGTGGCAGGGCCGGACTTCGACCTGGAGCGAGCGCTGATCCGCGATCCCTTGCTGCAGATGGTGGGCCATCGCTGCCCGGGTCTCAGCCAGCAGATCGCCCGCTTCCTCGGTGCCAACCGGCTGACCGGTCTCATCCAGGAGGCGGAAGACATCCAGACCCTGGTGGCCCTGGTGGCCGCCGGTATCGGCAACGCCATCCTGCCGCGCAGCGTGGGATTCATCGCGGGCAAAGATGTTACCCTCTACCCCCTCTCCGGCCCCTGGTCGGAATGGGAAATCAGCCTGGTGTGGAACCCGGAATTTGCCGATCCCATCCGGGATCGCTTCCTCGCCATGGTGAGAGAAACGCACCCCGAGCCCGCATGAGGTGCATGAGATTCCTGCAGGAGAGGATGGCCGGGCTCAGTCCCGCTCCGCCAGCTCCGCGACCTTGATGATCTCGGCAATGCGACCGAGCATGCGCAGGGAAGCCTGGTGTTCTGCGGCATCCGCCGCCGCGCAGGCATCCTCCAGGATGGTGATGGCGTAGTCCCGATCGTGGCCATCTCGCACCGCCCCCTGAATGGCCCAGCTGGTGCTCACGCCGCACACATAGAGATGCTCGATGCGATTGGCCCGTAGCGCAGGCTCCAGCGCCGTGCCGTAGAAGGGGCTGACCCTGGGTTTGGTCAGCACCAGATCCCCGGGTTGCACATCGAGCTCCGGGTGAAAGTCGGTGCCGCTGTCGGCCAGGGAGAGGGCCCCGAACTGCCGGGCACGGCCAAACATGGGGGAGCCCTTGGGTTGCAGCAGATAGCCCTCGTCAAACCCCACCTTGATGAGCACCACCAGCCAGCCGTGAGCGCGGGCATGAGCCAGCGCTTGGTTGGCGTGCGCAATGGCGTCCTGCTCGATCACCTGGGCCGCCGAGGCGGCGATGCGCCCGTCCGGGTGGGCGATGTCGTTGATGAAATCGATCACCAGCAATGCCTTGTTCATGGTGTGCTCCCCCCTTGCCTGAGGCCGTTTTGCCCCTGCGCCGCCAGGATCACTCCTCGCGGCCATATAAAAAACCGGCTGGCGCCATCACACGGATTGATATACCACCCGATTGGCACCTGGCAGTGCCACGCACTGCCTCATACCAGCCCAAGCGCATAGCGTAGCGCCATCTCCTTGAGGGGGCCCGCCTTGTCCGCCAGATTCAGCGCCAGGTTGCGGGCAAGCCTGAGGGGGCCTATCTCGTTGCTGAAGACCCCGTAGAAGAGATCCATCCCCGACTGCATCAGCAGGTTGTCAGGGCGGCGTCGCCCCTCGTAACGCCCGGCCAGCGCCAGCTCGTGCCACTGTGCCCCCGCCTTGCCGAGCAACTCGGCCCAGCAGGCCACGTCCTTGAAACCGAGGTTGACCCCCTGCCCCGCCAGCGGGTTGATGGTGTGGGCCGCATCCCCGAGCAGCACCACTCGCCCGGCGTGATAGTCGTTGGCGTGGCGGCGCACCAGGGGGAAGCTCCCCTTGGCCGTCACGGTGAAACCGCCAAGGCGGCTCGGGAAGTGGCGGCGCACCTCGACGGCCAGGGCCTCGTTGCTCATGGCGGCCAGCGCCCGGATGCGGGCCGGGCTGTCATACCAGACCAGGGAGCCATGGCGGCCCGGCAGCGGCAGAAAGGCGCGCGGGCCACTCGGGGTGAACTGCTGCCAGGTGATGTCTTCCTGGGCAAAATCGGTGTCGATGTTGATCAGCATGCAGTGCTGGCGGTACTCGAAACGCGACACCCCGATGCCGGCCAATCGCCGGGTGTGGGATTCGGCACCGTCGCAGGCCAGCACCCAGCGCGCCTGCAGCTCGGTGCCGTCATCCAGGGTCAGCACCGCGTCATCCGCACTCTGGCGCAGGCTCGTCACCGCCGCCGGGGTATGGGTCTGGATGGTCGGGAAATCCTCCATCCTTTTCAGCAGCGCGAGCTGGATCAGCCGGTTCTCGATGATGTAGCCGAGCTGGGGCAGCCCGAGATCCACCGCGTCGAAGCGGGTAGCGAAGCCGTCCAGCTCCCAGGTCTCCAGCCGGCGATAGGGGCACAGCCGCATCTGCTGCAGATATTGCCAGGCACCGGCCCGGGTCAGCAGCGCCACCGAGGCCTGACTGATGGCGGAAACCCGCAGATCCAGCGACTGCTCGGGGGCATAGGGCTCGGGCAACCGGGTCTCGATGACCCGCACCGAGAGCCCCTCTGCCGCCAGCAGGCAGGCGGTGGCGGCGCCCACCATGCCGGCGCCGACGATGGCGATATCACACTGTTCCATAACTTGATTCCTGCAAGGAGTCCCCGCGATAAGGGGCAAGGGCCGAACCGAATGGGGCATGATAACGCAAGGAGGCGGCAGAAACAGTGAGGGGGATGCGCAATTGCCGACGACAAGCCGGCCCTGATGGCGGCGGGCGGCCCCAGACTGGTCAGCACCGGGATTGCGGAGTAAAATGGCCGGTCCTTTGACCCTGCCGATTTCAAAACCAGTCACGAGAAGCAATGAGCAAGAAACTTCATATCAAGACCTGGGGCTGCCAGATGAACGAGTACGACTCGTCCAAGATGGCGGACCTGCTGGATGCCAGCAATGGCTACACGCTTACCGAGGAGCCGGAAGAGGCAGATGTGCTGCTGCTCAACACCTGTTCCATCCGCGAGAAGGCCCAGGAGAAGGTGTTCCACCAGCTCGGTCGCTGGAAGAAGCTCAAGGCGAAAAAACCGGGGCTGGTGATCGGGGTGGGCGGCTGCGTCGCCTCCCAGGAAGGGGAGAACCTGCGCAGCCGGGCGCCCTATGTGGACATCGTCTTCGGACCCCAGACCCTGCACCGCCTGCCGACCATGATCAAGCAGGTGCAGGAGGGGCGCGGTGCCCAGGTGGACATCGCCTTCCCCGAGATCGAGAAGTTCGACAACCTGCCCGAACCCCGTGCCGAGGGGGCGACCGCCTTCGTTTCCATCATGGAAGGCTGCTCCAAGTACTGCTCCTTCTGCGTGGTGCCCTACACCCGTGGCGAGGAGGTGAGCCGGCCGCTGGATGACGTGCTCTATGAAATCGCCCAGCTCGCCCAGCAAGGGGTGCGCGAAGTGAACCTCCTCGGCCAGAACGTCAACGCCTACCGGGGGCCGACCTTCGACGGGGAGGTCTGCACCTTCGCCGAACTGCTGCGCCTGGTGGCTGCCATCGACGGCATCGACCGCATTCGCTACACCACCAGCCACCCGGTCGAGTTCACCGACGACATCATCGAGGTCTATCGTGATACCCCCGAGGTGGTCAGCTTCCTGCACTTGCCCATCCAGAGCGGCTCGGATCGCATCCTGACCATGATGAAGCGCCCGCACACCGTGCTGGAGTACAAGTCCAAGATCCGCCGCCTGCGCGCCGTGCGTCCCGACATCACCATGAGCTCCGACTTCATCGTCGGCTTCCCGAACGAGACGGACGAAGACTTCGAGGCCACCATGAAACTCATCGAGGAGATCAACTTCGACATGAGCTTCAGCTTCATCTACAGCCCGCGCCCCGGCACCCCGGCCGCGGACCTGCCCGATGACGTCGACATGGAAGTGAAGAAGGCCCGCCTGACCCGACTGCAAAACCGCATCAATCACCAGTCCATGCTCATCGGCCGCGCCATGCTGGGCTCGGTGCAGCGCATCCTGGTGGAGGGGCCCTCCAAGATGGATCCCATGCAGCTCAGTGGCCGCACCGAGAACAACCGGGTGGTCAACTTCGAGGGGCCGCACCGCCTCATCGGCGGCTTCGCCGACGTGGAGATCACCGACGTACGCCCCTACTCCCTGCGCGGCCGCTTCATCCGCGGCGAGGACGAAATGAACCTGCGCATCGCCACGGCCCCGAGCGAGATCCTCGCCCGTCGTCCTGACAACGTGCCCGATGATCTGGGCGTTGCGGCCTTCAGACCCCATTGATGACTCTCTCCCCCGCCCCCTGGCGGGGGAACAACCGATAAGAGGACACCTTGAGCCGACACATCTCCACCCTGAATCTGCACCTGGAACCCGCCGACAACCAGCGCCTCGCCAGCCTGTGCGGACCCTTTGACGACAACCTCAAGCAGCTGGAGCGACGTCTCGGCATCGAGATAAGCTACCGGGACAACCACTTCCAAGTGATCGGCAAGCAGGCCCAGGTGGAGGCGGCTGCCGTCATCCTCAAGCACCTCTATGTGGAAACCCAGCCCCTCAAGGGGAGCAAGGTGAGCGACATCACCCCCGAGATGGTGCACCTGGCGGTGCAGGAGTCCCGCGTGCTGGAGCAGGACGACGAACCCGCCCCTTCCCTGCCCTACGGCAAGGAGGTCACGGTCAAGACCAAGCGCGGTCTCATCAAGCCCCGCAGCCCGAACCAGGCCCAGTACATCGCCAATATCGTGCGCCACGACATCAGCTTCGGCATCGGCCCGGCAGGGACCGGCAAGACCTATCTCGCCGTGGCCGCCGCCGTGGATGCCCTGGAGCGCCAGGAGATCCGCCGCATCCTGCTGACCCGCCCGGCGGTGGAAGCCGGTGAGAAGCTCGGCTTTCTGCCCGGCGATCTTTCCCAGAAGGTGGACCCCTACCTGCGCCCCCTCTACGACGCCCTGTTCGAGATGCTGGGCTTCGAGCGGGTGGAGAAGCTGATGGAGCGCAATGTCATCGAGGTGGCGCCGCTTGCCTACATGCGAGGCAGAACCTTGAATGACGCCTTTATCATCCTGGACGAGGCCCAGAACACCACCACGGAACAGATGAAGATGTTCCTGACCCGCATCGGCTTCAACTCCAAGGCGGTGGTGACCGGCGACATCACCCAGGTGGACTTGCCTCGCAGCACCAAATCCGGTCTGCGCCACGCCCTGGAGGTGTTGCAGGGGGTCGATGGTCTCTCCTTCAACTTCTTCGAGTCCAAGGACGTGGTGCGCCATCCCGTGGTGGCCCGCATCGTGCAGGCCTACGAGGCATTCGATGCCCAGCAGGCGGCCGAGAAGAGCGCAGCCACTCCCCGCAACGAGAACACCAGCAAAGAGAGTGCCCAATGAGCGTGACCCTGGATCTGCAACTGGCCTGCGCCAGCCCGGACGGCCTGCCGACCGAGGCCCAGCTGCAAGGCTGGCTCGACGGCACCATTCTGGGCTTCCAGCCCGAGGCCGAGGTGACGGTGCGCCTGGTGGACGAGGCGGAGAGCCGCGAGCTCAACCACACCTATCGCGGCAAGGACAAGCCCACCAACGTGCTCTCCTTCCCCTTCGAGGCGCCACCGGGTCTCGAGCTGCCCCTGCTCGGGGATCTGGTGATCTGCCGCCAGGTGGTCGAGGCCGAAGCCGTCGAACAGGGCAAGCCCCTGATGGCCCACTGGGCTCACATGGTTGTGCATGGCAGTCTGCATCTGCTAGGTTATGACCATATCGAGGACGAGGAAGCCGAAGAGATGGAGCAGCTCGAGCGCGACATCATGCAGGAACTGGGCTTCGCCGATCCTTATCTGAACGACGAAGAGTAACGAACCGGATGGTGATCGTCTTGAAACAGCCGATGCCCATCCTCATATAGCCACAACGATTTCAAGTGTGTTCATACGAGTAACCAAGAGAGAAAATGACCGACGATCACCCTAGTACCGGCTCGCCGAAGAAAACCTGGCTCGACAAACTCAGCCAACTCTTCCAGGGCGAGCCAAAAGACCGCAACGATCTGGTAGAGGTCATCGCCGATGCCGAAGAGCGGGACCTCATCGATCAGGACACCAAGGACATGATCGAGGGCGTGCTCGAAATTGCCGAGCTGCGCGTGCGTGACATCATGATCCCCCGCTCCCAGATGGTGACCATCGAGAAGTCCCAGCCGGTGGACGAGTTCCTGCCAGTCATCATCGAATCCGGCCACTCCCGCTTCCCGGTGATCAACGAAGACAAGGATCACGTGGAGGGCATCTTGCTCGCCAAGGATCTGCTGCCGTTCGGTTTTGGCGGCCAGCATGCCAGCGAACCGCTCCAGCTGGAGAAGATCCTGCGTCCCACGGTGATCGTGCCGGAGAGCAAGCGGGTCGATCGCCTGCTCAAGGAGTTCCGGGAAGAGCGCTACCACATGGCCATCGTGGTGGACGAATTTGGCGGTGTCTCTGGTCTCGTGACCATCGAGGACATTCTGGAGCTCATCGTCGGCGAGATTGACGACGAGTTCGACGACATCGAGGACGAGCCGGAAGAGATCCGCCGCATCAGCAAGCGGGTCTTCTCGGTGAGCGCGCTGACCGAGATCGAGGACTTCAACGACTTCTTCGGCACCCAGTTCAGCGATGAAGAGGTGGACACCGTCGGCGGTCTGGTGATGCACGCCTTCAGCCACCTGCCCAAGAAGGGGGAAGAGATCGAACTCGACGGCTACCTGTTCAAGGTGATGCACGCCGATCGCCGTCGCCTGCAACAGTTGCAGGTGAAGATCCCCGAGCATCATGCGGCGGCGCAGCCGGAGTCCTGATCCCGCCCAGCACCACGCACATCCCGCGCCCCTCTCGTCAGGGGCGCTTTTTTTGCCTCCCTCCCGCCGCGCTACCGCCACTTGGCCCACGCCGACCACGAGGCTCGCCGTTGACCCGGTTTGCGGTTAAGATGTCGGCCATTGTGTTTCCATTCAGTCCAATTCGAGCCCCGATCCCCCGTGAAATCGAAACTCCTGACCAGCCTGTTTGCCATTGCCAGCGGCGCCATCGCCGTGCTGGCCTTCTCCCCTTTCGGCTACTGGCCCCTGGTGATCCCCTCCCTGCTCGGCCTTTACGCCCTGCTGGACAAGGCCACCCCCAAACAGGCAGCCTGGCGCGGCTTCGGCTACGCCATGGGTCTGTTCCTGCCCGGGCAGTGGTGGATCCACGTCAGCATGACGGAGTTTGGCGGCATTCCGCTGCCGGCCGCCTTCGTGCTGCTGGCCGGGCTCTGCGCCTATCTCTCCCTCTATCCGACCCTGGCCTGCTGGCTCTTCGCCCGCTTCTTTGCCGGCCGCCACTGGAGCCGCTGGCTGCTCGCCTTCCCGGCGCTCTGGCTGATGGCCGACTGGCTGCGGGGCTGGGTGATGACAGGCTACCCCTGGCTCTGGTTCGGCTACACCCAGATAGACGGCCCCCTCAAGGGCTTCGCTCCCCTTCTCGGGGTGCAGGGCATCACCCTCGCCCTGCTGCTCACCGCCTCCGCCCTCTGGCTGGTATGGCAGCACCGCAAGCCGGCCTGGCTGCTGCTCCCCGTCGCCCTGGTGGGCGCCGCCCAGGGGCTGATGCAGCTCAACTGGGTGACCCGGGGTGAGCCGGTCAAGGTCGCGCTGGTGCAGGGCAACATCGAGCAGTCCCTCAAGTGGGATCCGGAGGCCCTGGTGCCGACCGTGCGCAAGTATCAGGATCTCAGCCGCGAGAACCAGGATGCCGACATCATCGTCTGGCCGGAGTCCGCCATCCCGGCCATCGAGAAGGAGATGGGTACCTATCTGGAGAGCCTGGACAAGGCGATGAAGGTGAACGACACCGGCCTGCTGGCGGGGATCATCCATTACGATCTGAAACAGCAGCGCTTCTTCAATACCGTGCTCGGCATGGGGGTACAGGATGCTGAGGGCAAGGAGTCCTACTACTACGAGCACAAGAACCGCTACTACAAGTTCCACCTGCTGCCCATCGGCGAGTTCGTGCCCTTTGAAGATCTGCTGCGTCCCATCGCCCCCTTCTTCAACCTGCCCATGTCCTCCTTCAGCCGGGGTGACGAGGTACAGCCGAACCTGATCGCCAAGGGGCTCAAGTTTGCCGCCGCCATCTGTTACGAGATCATCTTCCCGGACGAGGTGCGCCGCAACGTGCAGCCGGATACCGACTTTCTGCTGACCGTCTCCAACGACGCCTGGTTCGGCACCAGCATCGGCCCCTGGCAGCACATGGAGATCGCCCGCATGCGCGCCCTGGAGCTGGCCCGCCCACTGCTGCGCGACACCAACACTGGCATCACCATCGTCACCGAGATAGACGGCAGCATCATCGCCCAGATCCCGCAGTTCGAGGCTGGAGTATTGCGTGCCGAGGTACGCCCCGCCCACGGCGTGACCCCCTATCTGCGTTTTGGCAGCTGGCCCATGTATGGCCTGGCCGCCGCCCTGCTGGGGCTGGCCCTGTGGCTGCGCCCCCGTGCCCACCCCTGGGCACGCAAGGGCTAAGACCACACAACGCCGATAAACAAAAGAGGCGCCCTTGGGCGCCTTTTTTATGGTTTGGCTTATGGCTTGGCACAGTCTGGCGGCTCAAGGAGACAGCGGCTCACGGTGATATTCATCGGCCCCGCACTCCGGGCAGGTGCCAAGCTGCTCCGGGTGCAGCACGGTATGGCGCCACTCGCAGTGATCGCACACCAGCACCCCGAGTCCCACCCAGTCCCCCGCCCGGTAGACCCCCTTGTGTTCCAGCTCGTCCGCCAACTCCTGCCACTCCACCTGGGTGCGGTCGGTCACGTCTGCCAGCCAGGACCAGGCGGTGTCTTTGAGCGCCAGCATGAAGGCAGACTCCTCCACCTGATCATCCTTGCGCCCTTCGTCATAGTTGCCCAGATCCCGCTTCACATACTCGGCGATGAGCGCCAGCTCGTCCTGGGTCAGATCCCCGGCCGCCTCCAGATAGGCCTGCACCTTGGCGATCATCCGGTTGAGGCGCTCTCCCTGAAACGCTTCCGTCTCTTCCCACTGCTTCTTGAGCTGGGCGATAAAGGCTTCATACCCTTGTCGACGTTTGTCCATGGCCATCACTCCTCTGCTGAATCCCGATCGAGCCAGACCCTGACCTCGGGCTCGGCGGATACGGGTGGCGGTTGCCATTCTCACTTCGTTGCGACTCTCGCGGCTCTTGCGGCTCTGCAAATCCTCGCGGGTACCGGACCTGGCCCGAGACCGGGCGGATGCTGGCGGTTGTTGCCGCCGCAGGATATGGGTATTCTATCGGGATTTCCCAGCCGTTTTATCTATTCATTTCACAGATCCGGATGTCACCCATGCAAGAGCAATACGTTCCCCAATCCATAGAACCAGCAGTGCAGAAGCACTGGGATGCCAAGAAAACCTTCAAGGCGGTGGAGAAAGTAGACAAGGAAAAGTTCTACTGCCTCTCCATGTTCCCCTATCCGTCTGGTCGTCTACACATGGGGCACGTTCGCAACTACACCATAGGTGATGTGATCTCCCGTTATCAACGGCTCAATGGCAAGAACGTGCTGCAACCCATCGGTTGGGACGCCTTCGGCCTGCCTGCAGAAAACGCCGCCATCAAGAACAACACGGCGCCGGCCCCCTGGACCTACGAAAACATCGAATACATGAAGAACCAGCTGAAGATGCTGGGCCTGGGCTATGACTGGGATCGGGAGCTGGCCACCTGCAAGCCGGACTACTACCGCTGGGAGCAGTGGTTCTTCACCAAGCTCTACGAGAAGGGCCTGGTCTACAAGAAGACCTCCTCCGTCAACTGGTGTCCGAACGACATGACGGTGCTGGCCAACGAGCAGGTTGTCGACAACTGCTGCTGGCGCTGTGATACCCCGGTGGAGCAGAAAGAGATCCCCCAGTGGTTCATCAAGATCACCGACTACGCCGAAGAGCTGTTGAACGACATCGACAATCTGGAAGGCTGGCCGGAGATGGTCAAGACCATGCAGCGCAACTGGATTGGCCGCTCCGAAGGGGTCAACATCAGCTTCGCTATCGAGGGTCAGACTGAGCATCTGGAGGTCTACACCACCCGTCCGGACACCTTCATGGGCGTGACCTATGTGGGCATCGCCGCCGGCCACCCGCTGGCGCTGCAAGCAGCCCAGAACAATCCGGAGCTGGCCGCCTTCATCGAAGAGTGCAAGAACACCAAGGTGGCCGAAGCTGAACTGGCCACCATGGAGAAGAAGGGCATGGCCACCGGCCTCTACGCCATTCACCCGCTGGATGGCCGCAAGGTGCCCGTCTGGGTCGCCAACTTCGTGCTGATGAACTACGGCACCGGCGCCGTGATGGCAGTACCGGGTCACGACCTGCGTGACCACGAATTCGCCACCAAGTACGGCCTCGAGATCAAGCCTGTCATCAAGCCGGTTGATGGCGACGTCGACGTGAGCGAAGCGGCTTATACCGAGAAGGGCGTGCTGTTCAACTCCGGCGAGTTCGACGGCCTCGACTTCCAGGGTGCCTTCGACGCCATCGCCAACAAGCTGGAAGGGCTCGGCAAGGGCAAGCGCACCGTCAACTACCGTCTGCGCGACTGGGGGGTTTCCCGTCAGCGCTACTGGGGCGCCCCCATCCCGATGCTGACCCTGGCTGACGGTACCGTGGTGCCGACTCCGGAAGATCAACTGCCGGTACTGCTGCCGGAAGACGTGGTGATGGATGGCATCCAGAGCCCGATCAAGGCCGACGCAGAGTGGGCCAAGACCACGTATAACGGCCAGGAAGCGTTCCGCGAGACCGATACCTTCGACACCTTCATGGAGTCCTCCTGGTACTACGCCCGCTACTGCTCCCCGGACTACGACAAGGGCATGCTGGATCCGGCGGCTGCCAACCACTGGCTGCCGGTGGATCAATACATCGGCGGCATCGAACACGCCTGTATGCACCTGCTCTATGCCCGCTTCTTCCACAAGCTGCTGCGTGATGCGGGCCTCGTGAACAGCGACGAGCCGTTCAAGCGCCTGCTCTGCCAGGGCATGGTGCTGGCCGACGCCTTCTACTACAAGGATGAGAAGGGCGGCAACGTCTGGGTCAGCCCCCTCGACGTCAAGGTGGAACGTGATGACAAGGGCCGCATCACCAAGGCGGTCGACCTCGAAGGCCGTGAAGTGATGCACTCCGGCATGACCAAGATGTCCAAGTCCAAGAACAACGGCATCGACCCGCAACTGATGGTGGAGCGTTACGGCGCCGATACCGTCCGTCTGTTCATGATGTTCGCCTCTCCGGCCGAGATGACCCTGGAGTGGTCCGACTCCGGCGTAGAGGGTGCCCAGCGCTTCCTGCGTCGCCTGTGGCGCATCACCTTCGAGCACGTATCCGGTGGCGCCGTTGCCGCACTGGACGTCGCCGCCCTCACCAGCGACCAGAAAGCCGTGCGCCGCGAGCTGCACAAGACCATCGCCAAGGTGAGCGACGACGTGGGTCGCCGTCAGACCTTCAACACCGCCATCGCCGCCATCATGGAGCTGATGAACAACCTGGCCAAACTGGGCAGTGACGCTCAGGATCGCGCCCTGATGCAGGAAGCGCTGGAAGCGGTCGTGGTCATGCTCTACCCCATCACCCCGCACATCGGCTTCGAGCTGTGGAAGATGCTGGGCAAGGAAGGGGACATCGATGTCGCGGCCTGGCCGGTGGCTGACGAAGCGGCCATGGTCGAGACCGAGAAGCTGGTGGTGGTGCAGATCAACGGCAAGATGCGCGGCAAGCTGACCGTGCCGGCCGAGATAAGCCAGGCCGACGTCGAGAAGCTGGCCATGGCCGATGCGTCCGTACAGAAGTTCACCGACGGTCTGACCGTGCGCAAGGTTGTGTACGTGCCGGGCAAACTGCTCAACATCGTGGCCAACTGATGACGCCTCCCCTGGCGGCGGTCGACGGTCCGGGCCAGGGGCTGACGACACACGGATGATGACGGCGGGCCCTGCGCCCGCCGCTCTTCCCTTCATGCAAAGAGGATTTTTTTATGGGCACCATCTTCACGCGCTGGATGGCCATCGTGCTGGCAGGACTGCTGCTGCAGGCCTGCGGTTTTCAGATGCGGGGCACCGCCATTCCCCCCGAGCTGATGACCATGAAAGTGGTCGGTGACAACAAGAGCGACTTCTACCGACTGGTCACCACTCGTCTCAAGGCCGCTGGCGTGCAGCTCGCCGACAAGGAGGGCATCCCGGTGCTGACCCTGGCCGGGGTTCGTAGCCGCAGCCAGGTCGCCTCCGTCGACTCCATCGGCCAGGACCGCGAATACCTGCTCAGTTACAGCACCCAGTTCACCGTGGTCATGCCGGGCAAACCGACCCAGGTCTTCCCCATCACCTTCAACCGCAGCTTCCTGAACAAGCCGGATGCGGCACTCGCCTCCTCCCGCGAGCAGGAGCAGCTGGGCAAGGAGATGCAGGAGCAGGCCGCCAACCTGGTTATTCGCCAGCTCAGTCAGGTCAAGTTCTGATGCGCGTATCTTGATGAGAGGGTGTTGATGAGAGTCTATCCCGAGCAGTTTGCGGATCATCTCAAGGCAGGGCTCAAGCCCTGCTATCTCATTTTTGGGGACGATCCCCTGTTCAAGAATGAGCAAGCCATCGAC